>SCRC01000079.1 GCA_004297945.1 Candidimonas sp.
CGCCCGGCGCCCGCCTGGACGAGGCAGACCCGGGCAGTCGGGGCGCGACGCGCCACGACCGCTGGACGGACCGGACCGGTACCCACCCCTCGCCCTGCGGCGTGTTAATAGATAGAATGACCCCACCCTAAACGGTGCCCCCACCCTAAACGGCCCCAAAAAATAGCGCCAGAAACGCGTTCAGTTCTGCAAACACTCGAACCGAAAACGCCCTAGCCAGCCTACTCGAACGCTTCCCATTTTTCGGCGCTGGCGCTGAGCAACGAATCAATCGTCGGGGAACTCCCACTTCTGGGCGCTGGCCCCCGCCAACTCCTGAACACGCTTTTCGTCCTGGCCGAATTCCGCAGCAACGCCGTTATACGTTATTAAGCCCCGGTCCAGCACGTACGCGCGGTCCGCAATCTTGATAGCGGCGCGCACATTCTGTTCAATGAGGAGCACCGAGGTACCTTCGTTGCGGGCAGCGACAATAACGTCGAACACATTCTGTACGATCAGCGGAGCCAAGCCCTGCGAAGGCTCGTCCAGCAGCAGCAGCCTCGGGTTAAGCAGCAGCACCCGCGCGATCGACAGCATTTCTTGTTCGCCTCCGGACAGCTGTCCCCCTTTGTGCCCTTTACGTTCAGCCAAGCGCGGAAAGAGCTCGTAAATGCGGGGGATATTCCATGGGCCCGGACGATCCACGGGCACTTTGAGGTTTTCCTCGACAGTCAGATTGGCGAAGATACGACGCCCCTCCGGGACCAGGCCTACGCCCAACCTCGCAACGCGAAAGGGTGGCAGTTTTGTTGAGTCCGTACCGAATATTCGCACATGACCGGCACGTGCCGGTGTCAGCCCCATGATGCTGCGCAGAGTGGTGGACTTGCCTGCGCCATTGCGGCCCAGCAGAGTGACCAGTTCCCCCTCGCCGACCTCCAGATCCACCCCTTGGAGGATATGGCTTTTGCCGTAGTAGGTGTTCAGTTGCTGTATCTCAAGCGCCTTCATGCTGTTCCCCCAGATAGGCAACTTGCACCTTCTCGCTGGCTGCGATTTCGTCGGGCGTACCTTGATCGAGCACCTCGCCTTCGGTGAGCACGGTAATGCGGTCGGCCAGGTTGAAAATGACGCGCATGTCGTGTTCGACCAATATGATCGTCAGTTTTTGGGTGCGATGCAGCCTCCGAATCAGCAACGCCGTGTCGTAAGTTTCCTGATTCCCCATGCCTGCCGCAGGCTCGTCAAGCAGCAGCAGCTTGGGTTTGAGTGCGAGCGCCATCATGATTTCCGTTGAACGCTGGTCGCCGTGCGAGAGCTCACCGACATGGCGGTTCGCCTTTTCTGTTAGCTTGCCGGTTTCGAGCAGTTCGTCGACACGCCGATCCGTTTCGGCGGCTTGCTGCCGGGAACGAAACACCTTTAACCTTAACCCTTGTGTCACCTCCACGGCAACGCGTATGTTTTCGCGCACGGTCAGCTCGCGGAAGACTTCAGTGATCTGGAACGTCCTTGCCATGCCTCTCGCGACACGTGTATGGGGCTCCATGGTCGTGCAGTCGATGCCATCGAACATGATATGCCCGTGTGTCGGTCGATAGAAGCCGCTAAGCATATTGAAAAGCGTCGTTTTGCCTGCGCCGTTGGGCCCGATGATTGCGTGCAGCTCACCCTGTTCGACCTTAAGCGAGACATCCTTGACCGCCACGAGTTGGCCGAAATGCTGGGAAACATTATGGACCTCAAGCAAGCTCATGATGCGTTCCTCTGGAACAACCCCGCGATACCGCGGGGCAGAAGCAGCACGACCAATACAAAAATGACGCCGACGAAAAACATCCAGTCTTCGGTGATACCTGAGAGATAGTCCTGCGCCACCACAAAGATGGCTGCGCCCAGCAGTGGCCCCCAGAAAGAACGCATACCGCCGATGACGGCCATAAGCACGAAGTCGCCCGACTGGGTCCAATCCAGGTCGTGGGGGCTGGCAAAATTGTTGAGCAGTGCATAGAGGGCGCCCGCAACGGCGACGAAAAAGCACGACCATGTGTAGGCAGTCCAGATATGACGATTGACGGGAATGCTCAGAAACTGCGCGCGGCGTTCGTTTTCACGAATGGCCTGCAGAGTGTGCCCAAATGGGGAATTCAGGATTTTGGCCATTGCTACTGCGCAGACCACCAAGACGGCGAGTACAAAGTAGTAATAAACGAGACTGGACGTTATGTCGACTTGCATGAACCCCAGGTTGATAGGCAAACGCTGGAAGCCTCTAAGCCCATTGTCGCCGCCAGTGACGGCATTCCATCGGAACGCAATGAAATAGAACACCTGGCCGAATGCTATGGTCGCCAAGGCGAAGTAGATTCCGCGAAGCCTAATGATTAAATACCCGATGACCGCGCCGGCCAATGTGCCGATCGCGATACCTACCAGAATGGCGACAGGCGTACTTGGCACCAGGTACTTAAGCGTCAGACCCGTCGCGTACGCGGCGACGCCGAAGTAGGCCGCGTGACCAAACGACATTACTCCGGTGTGCCCTATAAGCAGATTGGTGGCCATGGCCGCCAGCCCGATCACCAGCACACGGGTGGCAAGACCCGTATATCCACCAAGCGGTGTTATCCAGAAGGGCATAGTCAGAAGCACGAGCCACATTAGCGGCAAGTAGACGGATTTACGTATGTACATGCGGTGATTCACAGTTTGGTTCCGCCTTTTTCACCGAATAGGCCGTATGGCCTGAATAACAGCACGATTGCCATGATTACGTAGATGGAAGCCTCGGACGCAGACGGATAGAACACCGTTACGACGCCTGCCACTACACCGATCAGCAGCCCCCCGAACAGTGTGCCGACCAGGCTGCCCAGGCCGCCGACAATCACCGCCACGAAGCTTGGCATGATCAGCCCCTCGCCGATGGTGGGTGTCAGCCCCAGCATTCCGGCGGCCAACACGCCGGCCAGACCTGCGAAAAAAATGCCCAGACCGAAATTAAGATTGCGCAAGATGCGTACATCGACGCCCAAGGCAGACACCATTTCAAGATCGAGCGTGCCTGCGCGAATACGCATGCCCAGCCGTGTCTTTTTCAGGACAAAGAAAAGAACCGCCACAGCCACTGCCACCAGCGCGACCATGAAGAGTCGGTAGCCCGTCAGGAAAAACAGCGTTGAACTGATTGGCGAATTCAGTACGTTGGGAATGTTAAGTGGCAGCCCCTGTGCTCCCCAAATGAAGCGCACGGAGTCCTGAAGCACGTACGCCAGCCCAAAGGTAAGCAACAGGCTATACAAGGGGTCGCGATTGTATAAAGGCCGGATAAGGACGCGTTCTACTATCACGCCTACAAGTGCCGTTAACAACGGAGCCGCGATCAGCGCGCCCCAAAACCCCACATAGGGCACCAGCATATACGCAAAGTAGGCGCCCAGAGCGAGGAAACCCCCATGGGCAAAGTTGATGACGTTCGTCAGATTGATGATCAGGGACAGGCCCAGGGCCATGAGCGCATAGAACGCGCCAATAATCAGCCCGTTGAAAACATTGAAAAGAAGCAGCTGGGTCACGTAATTCCCTCATTGACCAAGGCATACCTGAAAAATGGGTAGTGCCTGCCCGAAGCGTGTCGTTCATGATGTTCTGAATGCGACCGCCTGTGACAATGCACAGGCGGCCTGGCTTGCACAGCGAATGCTGCGACCGTCAGGAAGGCCAAGTCATCTTGCACCCAGACTCCTCAATCGTTGGTGCTATGGTCTGGCTATCGATGGTTGAATCGATGTGGAACAGATCGTCGGGTGCGCTGCCCTTGGCCTGGGCATGACCGGCCCACAACGTTCCGATAAGCAGGTGCTGCTCGGCCCGGTAGGTGGCCGGGTGGGGTTGCAAGGCAACCTCTGGCGGCAGGGTCATCCCATTGAGCGCTCTGGCTACCTTCACACCCTCAAGCGATTTGGCTTTATTGGCAGCTAATGCACAGGCCCAAATCGCGGTATGGCCAAACCAAGTCCGTGCCGTCGGTACACGGCCCGTTTTCTTCTTGATGGCCTCGACGAACTCTTTGACATGCGGCACGCCGGGCTGGTTCCAGTACCATTCAATCACCCAGGTGCCAATACGGGAAGCAGGAGACAGCGCTTCGAGCGTTTCAAGCTCAATGTTTGCGCCGGCGATATGGAAACGTTTGTCCAGGCCGAACTGCACGGCCTGCTTGAGGACATTCGTTTGATCCTGGCCGTTCTGAAGAATGACAATGACGTCTGGCTTGGCCGCTTGCGCCTTGATGAGGTAAGAGGAGTAGTCAGTAGTGCCCAATGGAATCAGATCAGCGCCAAGGTTGGTGGCGTTAAATTTCTTCAGGTTCGCCTTATAAGCCTCTAGTAGCCCGAGTCCAAAAGCGTAATCCGGAACGAGGAAGTAAAACTTTTTGCCGAAATTCTTGATCAGATTGGGCGCTATTGCGTTGACCAGCAAGGTGGTTGATGGGCAGGTCTGAAAAACATTCCAGTGGCATTCGGTGCCCGTGATCGGATCGGCGTGTCCGCCCGGATCCATCATGAATACACCTTTCGCGTAGGCCACTTGGGAAATGGCTTCTGTGAGCCCCGAGTTCACGTTGCCGATCAAAAAATCGACCTTGTCGCGGTCGATAAGCTTGTGCGCCTTCTGTACGGCGACGCCAGCATCGCCGCTGGTGGAGTCCTCGACGATCAGCTTTGCGGGGCGACCCAAAATCCCGCCTTTGGCGTTGATTTCCTCAACGGCCAGTTCCATGCCGCTCAGCTCGTTTTTGCCGGTTATCGCGTAGGTTCCCGTCAGCGGATTATCTACGCCAAATTTCACAGGTTGCTCGCCCGTTGCCATAACTATGCGCGGCGACACAAGTGCCGCCGCTCCTGCCGTCGCGGCCATTTTCAGCACTGTGCGGCGGTTTACTGACTTCGAACTGTCTTTGTCGTCCATTTGGAAATTCCTCCAACCAATATGGCAAGCAGCTATGCTCCGTCCGCGTATTTGTTGTGCAAATCTCGTGACGTCTACACGGCCCTTGCCTGTGACCATATCCCCTTTTTTTAATTTGCGCCGAAACCCATTGGTTGTCAACCCCGGAACAACCCAGAACAACCCAGAACAACCCAGCCAAATATTTGTAAGACCAGACACTTTCACTTAGCCTGAACGGCTGAATGTTTGTAAAAATCACCGCCGTATCGATGCGCTCTTATCAGAGCCACGGCTACTCTTCTGTAGTACGACACGATGGCTTGTTTGCGGCCAAGCATAAAAAAAAGAAAGAAGGAAAGATTCCTGCCTTTTCAAGTGCAGTAAATGTCACTACTGTAAATACTTTTAGTATTGATTCCAGCGTATGGATGGCAGCCACAAGCGGCCGCTACAGGCCTTATTTTTTTCGTCATTAGTGGCGAAATCTTCCTCCCAGTACTCGTTTGCGCGCCGTTCGCCGCTCGTGCGTTCTTCCTGCTCGGTTTTGCGCAACTCGACGCGGCGGATCTTTCCTGAAATGGTTTTCGGCAGATCGTAAAACTCAATGCGCCGAATACGCTTGTAAGGCGCCAACCTGGCTGCAGCGAAACGCAGAATGTCATTGGCTGTCTGAGGATCGGGCTCGTACCCCGCACGCAAGGCAACATACGCCTTGGGCACCGCCAGCCGCAGCGCGTCCGGGCTGGGCACGATGGCCGCTTCGCCCACAGCCGGATGCGCTATCAAGACACTTTCTAGCTCGAAGGGGCTGATGCGATAGTCCGACGCCTTGAACACGTCATCCGCTCTGCCCACATAGGTGTAGTAGCCATCTGCATCGACCTCGGCCACGTCACCCGTGCGATAGCAGGCACCATCCACGGGTTTGATGGAATGGCTGCGATCGTCGATATAGCCATCCATCAAACCGGTCGGAGCCGGATCCAAAATAATCGAGAGCTCCCCCTCGGACGCAGACTGGCCTTGGGCATCGATCAGGGTCAGCCTGTAGCCCGGCAAGGGCCGCCCCATAGAGCCTGCCTTCAGGCGTTGACCAGGCGAATTCCCCGCCTGAGCGGTGGTTTCCGTCTGCCCGTATCCGTCACACAGCGTCAGATTCCAAGCCTTCTTCACACGGTCGATGATTTCAGGAT
>SCRC01000080.1 GCA_004297945.1 Candidimonas sp.
GTAAGCGGTAAGCAGACGGCGTTATTGACGTGACGGGAGTTTGTCGCGTTGGTAGAGGTCGGAGCGTAGCGGATTTTTGGCGAACAGCGTCTTCCACGCGCGCGGCGTGAGTTGCTCGACCAGCGATGCGGGGTGCTGGCCTACGCGCTGCAAGACGTCGATCAAGTAGTCGTAAGGATCGACCTCGTGCAGGCGACAGGTCACCAGCAGGGATTGGACGATACCCACATGCCGGGCGCCCAGCTCGGTCCAGCAGAAATTCCAGTTTTTCCGATTATGGAAATATTTCGATAATCGGAATTATGCAAAGTTGCGAATTATGACCAGCACCGCGATGGCGGCTGTGCGAGAGCGTTCATTTGCGCGCGGTTTGCGGTCTATCGGGGTGCCATAAACCTTACATAATCACATACTCTCCATGAGCAGTCTGAACACCCAATGGAGGGATGTCATGAGTCAAACTTCGTCTTTACGGCGTGGCCACAATGTGGCGTGTCGCTGGTATTCGCAGTCGGGGCTGACGGCCGAGGCCGATTCGTATGTTCGCCACCTTACGGAGCGTGGGTACGCCGCGCCAACGGTCGAGTGTTATTTCCGAGGCGTCGCACACTTCGCGCACTGGGGCCTGGCGCGAGGCATTACGCTTTACAACGCCAGTGGCGCCCAGATCAACCAATTTCTCTATGAGCATCTGCCACATTGCCGATGCGGCAAGTGGCGCTGTCGCACAGTGGGCGACAGTCGCGCCGCACTCAGGCACATGTGCGACATGTTGGCGGTTCAACGGCCTGCACCCGATCAGAATGTATCCGATGCCATCGCAGCGGAACTGAAGGCATTCGTTGCCCACCTGCACAGCGTGCGGGGGCTTTCGGTAAGCACCTGCCGCCAACGATACCAACATGTTCTTGAATTTCTTGTCGACGGATTCGCCGCACGCCCCATTGATATTTCCGCGCTCGGGCCGCAAGACGTCAGGGATTTCGCGCTGCAACGCACACGGAATTTTGCACCCGGTTCGGTTAATGTCGTCAGCATGTCCCTGCGCAGTTATTTCGCCTTTAAAGCGATCAGTGGCGTATCCACCGAAGCACTCGTCGCCGCGTTGCCGCACGCCGCAAACTGGCGCCACAGCGGCCTGCCCGATGCCCTGTCGCAAGAAGAGATCTCGCGATTGCTGGACGCCTTCGACCGCGGCCACCCGACCGGAATGCGCGACTACGCCATTACCCTCTGCCTGTTGGACCTTGGGCTACGACGCGGCGAGATCGCGCGCCTACAGCTCGATGATATCGATTGGCGTGCGGGCGTGATCGCCATTCACGGCAAAGGCAGGCGCATCGACCTCATGCCGCTGCCGGCGCGCACCGGAGAGGCAATCGCCGCTTATCTCCAGAATGGCCGTCCACAGACCACGCAACGTGAAGTGTTCGTGCGCCACCGGCCTCCCATCAATTCACCGGTCGATCCGGACATCATCAGAGAGGCCGTGCGCCGAGCCGCGGCGCGCTGCGGCCTGCGGCAGCGCATTCGAGGCACGCATGTCTTTCGGCGTACGCTTGCTTGCCAGATGGTGGCCAACGCCGCGTCGTTCAAGGACATCGCCGATATACTGCGTCATCGCAGCCTGGATACAACCACCATCTATGCCAAGGTTGATCTGGCGTCACTGCGGCGTGTGCCCCTCGCGTGGCCGGGGAGAGTGAAATGAACAGCGCCATAGCCTTGACCGATCAGGTCGATCAATACCTCGTCGAGCGTCGACAGGCAGGATTCAAGCTTGAGATAGAAGGCCAGCAGCTACGGCGTTTCGCGCGTTTCGCCGAGAACCTCGGCCATCGCGGCCCGATCACCGTACAGCTTGCCGCCCTCTGGGCGACCAGTTCACGCGGCGCACGCAAACTGACCGCTGCGCGCAGAATCGAGGTGCTGCGACCGTTTGCCGCGTATTGCAAGCGTTTCGATACCGCGACTCAGATACCCCCCGCAATGCTCTTTGGACGGGGGCATCGTCGCCTGATGCCGCACATCTATACGGAAGAGGAAATACAGGAGCTACTCCTTGCCTGCGAGGATCTGCGACCGCCTGGCGGCCTGCGCGGCGCCGCCTGTGCGACGATCTTCGGCCTGATGGCGGCCGCGGGCCTGCGTATTTCCGAGGCAACGAGTCTGGCGCGCACCGACGTTGATCTCGGGCAACAGTTGCTGCATATCCAGCATGCCAAGTATGGCAAGTCGCGCTGTGTCCCAATCCATGAAACGACCGCGCAGGCTCTGGAGCGCTATGCCGCCAGGCGTGACCGCGATCCGCGCGCGGCCCGCAACGAGGCATTCTTCCTGTTCGATTACGGCCGACCCGCATCGAGAAGCGGCGTCGAGTATGCGTTTAGCCGGCTGCGCACGCGCCTGGGGTGGCGTGCCCGAGGCGACCATCCCAGGCCCCGCCTGCACGATCTGCGCCACACCTTTGTCTGCCGTAGATTGCAAGACTGGTACGCACGCGGCATTGACGTCGACTCCAGCATTCTCGCCCTATCAACCTATATTGGTCATGTACACATTACCGATACCTATTGGTACGAAACAGCGACACCGCCGCTTCTGGCGATGGCCGCCCAGCGCTTTACGCACGGCAAGGAGGATCTGTCATGACCCACCTTGCCATACAGCCATTGGGCGTGCTTGTACAGAAATTCTTCCTGCAGCGGCTTCAGCGGGAGCAATGCGTCAGCCCCTGCACCGTGCGTGCCTACCGCGACAGCTTTCGGTTGCTGTTGGATTTTGCTCATCGGCGCCTGCATAAACCACCAAGCAAGATCGACCTGGACGATCTGGATTCGCCGCTAGTGCTTGATTTTCTCAATCACCTCGAGCAGGAACGGCACAACACCGCACGCAGCCGAAACGCCCGCCTTGCCGCGATTCACGCATTCATGGAGTATGTCTGCTTCGAAGAGCCCTCGGCGATGGCATTGGCCCAATCCGTGCTGGCCATTCCCATGAAGCGCTTTGAGCAACCGCTGGTCGGATTCGTTTCGCGAGAGCAGATGCAAGCCATCCTCAACGCGCCAGACCTCGGCGCATGGACCGGCCAGCGCGACCAGGTCATGCTGGCGACCTTGTACAACACCGGAGCGCGCGTCTCCGAACTTATCAGCATGAGGGTCTGCGACCTGACGCTCTCGCCCAGCGCGTGGGTGCGCATCCATGGCAAGGGCCGTAAGGAACGCGCGGTTCCACTATGGCCCCGCACCGCCAAGGCGCTCAGATACTGGCTGCGACAGTATCCACGCGCCCCGGATGGGCCGTTGTTCCCCGGACGCGGCGGCCGCACAATGACCCGGGTCAGCGTGGCCGATCGCCTCAGGCTGGCCGTCCAGGGCGCCTCGAAACAATTTCCCGAGCTTGCGCGCCGCCGCGTCTCGCCCCATGTCATACGGCACACGGTCGCCATGCACATGCTACAGTCCGGCGTCGACATTACGGTGATCGCGCTGTGGCTCGGCCACGAAAGCCCAATCACAACACACCGTTACATTGAGGCCGACCTGCAAATGAAGGAGCGCGCCTTGCGGGCGCTGAGTCCGCCATTGCAAGGTCCTCTTCGATATCAGCCAGGCGACAGTCTCTTGAAGTTCCTACAGGCCCTGTGATTATGCAAACCTTTTGACCGAGGACGACAAGCGGTCCAAGACCTTATACAGTCGCGAAGGCAACGGGTGGGGCGCTGGTGGCCTCACCCCCCTCTTGCGATCTGATTGAGCAACGTCATCAACTTTGCATAACTTTAAACCTTGCATAATTCCGACCCATTGGAACGACGCGCAGCGCCCGTTCGAGGTGGTTCGTGTCGATTGCGACGTCCGGGTCATCAAGGTACACCTCGAGTCCGGCGCGCCGCTCACGGATGTAGTTCAGCGCCTTGGTGAACGGACTGCTGGGCAGGAACCCTTGCGCCTCGAAGTGCTTGTCGATCCATTTGAACAAGCGTTGTGCCACCGGCTTGGCCTGGGCCTGACGCCAAGCGCGCTTGGCCGCGCCGCTGAGTTCATTATTGCGGATGTGGGCCTCGGCGTCGTACAGCGCGGCGATGTACGCCAGCGCCGTGTCGGCGGGCGCCGGCTCGATGTCCCGGGCCTCGTATACCTCTCGGCGCGCGTGCGCCCAGCATTGCGCATGCGTGAGCCCCACCTGCTTGGCGTAACTGGCGTAGGCGGCGTAGCCGTCGCTCAGCAGCACGCCGTCCTCGGGCGGCGACAGCCCGAGCATGTCGCGCACGTGCTGGCCCGCGCGGCTGGGCGAATGCGTGAAGCAAATCTCGTCGCGCTCACCATAGATCGGCCAGAAGTAGGTGGTCTTCATCTTGCCGGGGCCCGCCCGGCCGGCCTTGATCGGGGTCTCGTCCATCGCCTTGACGCGGCTGGCCCGTATCGAATCGAGCTGCGCCTCGTAGATCGGTTCGAGCAGTGCCACGGTCGACTGCATCAGTTGCGTCAACCACGCCCGACTGACCTTGATGCCGGCGTCGGCCAGGCGGCGGTGCTGGCGGTACAGCGGCAAGTGGTAGTCGAATTTATCGATCACCATGCCCACGACGAAGCTCACCTCGGCGCGGCTGCCCTCGATCACGCCCGCAGGCGCGCTCGGGCACGACAGCGCCTGCGTGTCTTTGCGCTTGATCAGGGGACGCACGTACTTGAGCACCACATAGCTGCCCGGACGCTGCGCCAAGCGGTGCGTGACCTTCTCGCCGATCACCTCGTACTGATCGGGCGCGAGCTGCGCCATCTCCGGGTTGGGCACGGCGATCACTTCCACCGGAACCCGACCCTCGTCAAAGAATAAACTCGATTCATCGGCACCCGCAGGCTTGGCCTGGCGCTCGTAGCCGGCCACCCCCGTTTTCTTGGCCGGCAGCGGCGTCTCGGGTACGGCCTCGAAGCCGACGCCCAGAATGCCCTGAACGCTTTCTGATTCAAGGTGGCGTTTCTCGCTTTTCTGGCCGAAGATCTGACGCTGGAACCAGGCGAGCTGGCGGCGCAGGTCGATGTTGTCGCGCTCCAGTTTGCCCACCAGATCGACCAGCTGCGCAGGCGTCAGCGCGGGCGCAGTGGCAGGCTTGAGCGGGGCAGAATGGAGAGCGGGCGGCATAGATAGATTATATTTCATGCGTCCGCATTTGTGCTCATATTTTGCGCCATACGCGCCGTTTTTTGATAGCGTCGCCGCACTCTTTTAGGCTCGATGCCTTCGAGTAGAAGTTTCAGCCCCGTCCAGTCCATTTCGCGCGTGCTCACCGTGCTCCAGTCGCTGAGCAGCCGACCCCGCTCGAGCCGCTTGGCCCACACGCACCAGCCGCTGCGATCAAAGTACAACACCTTGATTTGGTTCGCGCGCTGGTTGATGAAGGCAAACAAATGGCCCGACAGCGGGTTCTCGTGCATCGTGTGTTTGGCCAGTGCGTACAAGCCATCGTAGGACAGTCGCATGCTGACCGGCTGCCCATACACGAACACACGGATTTGCCCTTCGGGAAAGAACATCAGCGCCTCGCAATGTGCAAGACCAGGCCGTGGCCAAAATCAAGACGCACGTCCAGCGTCGCCTTGGCCGGCTCGATCAGCGCCATCGGCGGCGCTTCGCGCGCCGCAGGCCATGCGCCGGCATCAATGAAACCCGCCGTCGCCTCGGGCGCGCTGCCTGTTTCGACCAGGTATGTGCGCCAGCGATAAAACGCCGCCTGCGACACCCGCTCCGCCTGGCAAAACACCTTGATCGGTTGCCCGCTGGCGGCAAACCGCGCCAGCCGATGTTGCCACTCCACTTTCTTAGACAACTTTCCCTCGACCGCCTCCTGCATAACCCATCTCCATCGTGTTGAACATGCAGGAGATTGTGCCAAGGCGAGCGCCCGCCGGATATAACGCCGCTGGCTTACCGCTTACCTCCCAGGAGCCCTTTCCTTATTTGAGAAAACTCTACTTCTGGCTCCTGCGCTTTTGCGGGAGGATTACCAACAAGCGCTCATGGATGTTTAATAAGGCTTCGACTTCAATCGGCTCAGCCGTCATGCCCTTGAAGTGCGCATCGAAGGTCGCTGCGAAATCCGCAGGCACGCGAGGAGCCAGCATCTCCCAGGCAGGCTTGGGACTACAGGTCATGTAGACAAGAAAAGTACGCCAGAGCACCTGATCCGCCCGTTCGTCTTCCAGCAACAAGCCGACATCGAAAAGATCGCGCGGATGCTGCCGCGAGAGTGCCGCGGCCAGCTTGCCGGCATAGAGATCAGCAAAATCTAGCACCTGCACCGAGGCAAAACCGAACGCCTCCTCCACCCTGGGGCGCACCACCATGATGCGCACTGGATGCACCGCACCGCGCATGACCGGATGGCCGGAATACGCACTAACTTCATAGATGTCTTCTGTCTGATTAGCCACCCCACCCACCCGCACCACTGACCACACCCACCAACCGTCAATGGCCATTACTTTTAACCCTCTTGACCTTGCTCGCGATTGCCAGGTGCTGCCTGGGTTTTGAGCGGATTGCATGTTTTCGTGCATAAATGATGTTTTTTGGGACAAATCACTGGATCGCGTGGTATTGGGAAGATACTTTGTACATGTGAAAAAGTTGGTTTCCTATCCACTCTGTCTGCACTACCTCACTAATGATATTTTTTGTGCATTACGACTCTAATAAGGAGACATATAGCTCATAAAACATAACTTATGTTATTATTTTTGTTTAATGCGTCTCTTCACAGGGGGCAAATTGAACAAAATACATAATTCTCAGACGAAGACACTGGGGCCTCGTGCAGCACAACTAATCGTGGAGCTTAATGAGCTACGACGATCCACATTCACCCTCGCCGATGTCGGTTTAATCACCGGTCTATCAGCGTCAGCGGCCCGTAATCTCGTCCACAAAGCACAGCAAAGAGGCTTGGTGACACGACTGAAACCTGGACTGTACAACCTTGTACCCTTCGAACTTGGCCGGGCCACTGAGCACGTCGATAGTCCGTATCTTATTGCACGCGAACTCGCCGGTGCCGCGCCCTACTTTTTATCGCACGGGACTGCATTTGAACTGCATCGCATGGTGACACAGCCAAACTTCACCATTTATGTTTCATGCACACGGCGCGTGCGCCCGCAGACAGTGGGTGGTTATGACTTTCGATTCATCCACATTACCGACAAACAAGAGTTCGGCATCATAAAACACTGGATCGACAAGCAGCGCTTTGTCATGATTAGTGATATGGAGCGCACCATCATCGATGGTCTGCGACATCCGGCCTACGTCGGTGGGATCAGCGAAGTCGCCAAAGGCTTGTGGATGAAACGGGACACACTAAAAATCGAACGACTGGTGAGCTATGCGCAGCGCGTCGGCGTCGGTGCAGTAATACGCCGTCTAGGCTACTTGCTGGAGCACTATGAGTTAGCCGATGCGTCAGCGCTCAAATCATTGCATGACTTAATAACGGCGACTTACATACGCCTCGACCCATTGCTACCTGCTGAAGGGGTTTACCTGTCGCGTTGGAGGCTCCAGCTTAACGTAACCCCCGAAGAACTAGACACCGTAAGGCTTAGCTGATGATTCCACAACGCAACATTTCAATGATTTCGAACACACTGGTGACTGCAGGTGGACGCCGCATCCCGGAGGCCGTCATCGAACGTGATTACGTGCTGGCTTGGTTGCTGACTGGGTTGGCTGGCCATCCATTACGCGAGATACTGGCATTCAAAGGAGGAACGGCTCTACGGCGCTGCTGGTTTGAAGCCTACCGGTTTTCGGAAGACCTGGATTTCACCTTGGTCAGCCCGATTACCCTTGAAGATATATTGACCGGATTTGACGAAACCTTTACAGCTATTGAAGCGGAGGCAGGCCTGCGGATCGCATTTGACCGTTCAGACCGCCACGGCCACCAAAACAGCCACACCTTTTACCTGCGCTACCAAGGGCCACTACCTGCTGAAAACGATGTAAAGGTCGATGTCACGATGAACGAGGTTCTATGTTTTCCGCTGCAAGACCGAACAATTCATCGGACCTACCCCGGCTTTGACGATTTACCCGAAGGCCCGACCATAAAAGTCTACGCCATTGAGGAAATCGTCATCGAAAAACTGCTGGCCTTAAGCGACCGGGCACGTAACGAACCGCGCGATTTATACGACCTATGGTATCTGTTCGATTCTACAAATTTGCGAATTGCAGAAATGCGCCCCGAACTCGATACCAAGCTGGCATTGCGGCAGCGCGTCGTTAAAGGGATGGAACAGGCAATTGCTGCGAAGGAAGACCGCCTACGGCGACTATGGACCGCCCGCCTCGCACACCAGATGAACTACTTGCCACCTTTCGATGACGTTTTTCGGGACGTGATGCGTGCCATCCGCGCTGCTGACTTGCCGAAGATGGACTGAAGTGCTACGGGTATACCGCGCGCACTGCATGACTGGCCTACCATTGAGCTAGTGGATGAAATAGCCAGCAACCAGTTCAAGGTAGTCGTGCCGAGGCATCAAATACCGAACGAGACTACCCCCAAGCCACCCTCCAAGTCACCCCCCAAGTCGGGGATTTACTGGCGGCGATCCGAGGAGAGCAAACCTGAACGGAATTAATGGATGCCCTTGGGTTAAACGACCGCAAGCATTTTCGAGTTGCTTACCTGCAGCCCGGGCTCGACGCAGGGTTGATTACGATGACCATACCGGACAAACCCAATAGTAGCTTGCAGAAATATCGAGTTACCGAACAGGGACGAGCACTACTCGCTCAGCAACATTAAGTTCGATACCAATCACGCAAAGGCCTTTATCCACACCACTAACCAAACCCCATCAACCAAGGTGCTCCTGACATAAATGGTGCCTGTGCTACGGGCGCGTCCCGGAGCACCTATGTCCAACGAACCCCTATCAGAGGGCTGGATCATGGTACTGGGATGGTGCTTTGTACGCGCCTCTGGCGGATTTTTTCCGCCCCCTACTGACCATTGCGTCCAATGTATTCGCCAACAACATTTTTTCTATGCGCCGCAGCAGAGGAATTATTTGTAAAAACATAGTAAAACGCATGAAACTTTAATGAAATTTCAGTCATGACCTCTACTACATCATCTTTTACCCATACCCTTCGGGGCGCTGCTGCGCACCTGGCGGGCGAGCTGCGAGCAGGTCGGGTCTACAGGCGCGCGGTATCGAGATAGGTCTGATTCATAGCTTGAGCACCAAGAGGCCATCGAACGACCTGGATACCCAAGGTCGGTCGCTACCTGTCGGCAACGTGGCCGGGTCGAGCTTGGCCACCCAGGGCAACGACGCCTCGTGCCCAAGTTGCAGGCACAGCCGCACCGTTTTGACGCTCGTGCAATGCTGCAACAGCTCGCGCAACACGTCTGTGCGCAGGCTGTAGGCGCTCTCGACAAGCTCGCGGGCTTCCTGCAACGGCTGGCGCACGCCAACTTCACTCAACAGCTCCAGCATGGCCCGCTCCGGCGCCGACACCTGCGGCGCTCCGTTTCCCTTCTCGAATGGGCCAACATGCAGCAAGGCGTTCGGCTGCTCATCGAACAACCGCTTGCGGTGGTACCCGGCCGGAAAGCGCTCGGTGAACCATGCGGGCAAACGCCCTGCCGTCCAACCATACAGGTGCAACATCGGCTGCTGCGACACATACTGCCGCACGCCATACCAGTCCAGCGCCGACTTGCCGCCGACATGCAGCCCTTCGAACCGGCGCTGTAACAGCAGCAGGCTGGGATGAAGCGCCGGAGCATCGTTCGGACGGCAGAACACTCCACGCGCTAGGCGCACAAGCCAACCTGCCCGGACGTAATGAACGGCCAGGTCGGCGGAGATGCCCAGCGCCGCCAAGTCTTCTGAAGTCAGCGGTGTCCCCGGTGTCAACCGGGTATAGAGCGAATTTAATTTGCTTGTATTGGTCGTAGCCATACTACGATTTTTACAACTATTCCAATGAAACGTCAATTTGATATAACACCTATAGTCGTAGTAAAAGTACGATAGTCACCACATATTCAAATATCTATCCCTTCGGCTCCACCACACGGAAGGACTGCCGGGTGTCGTCTCCCCTGCCCCGCTTGAATCCCCGATCCCCCGCCATGAACGCCTCCAGCATGTGCGGGATCAGCTTCTCCGCATCGACCGTTGCTCCATATGCCTGCGCGTGCAGCGCGGCGTAGCGCTCCAGCTCTGCTTTCAGGCTAGCTGGGCAGGCAAAGGTTAGCTTGACGGTTTCGGTCTTGGGCAGCGGGCCGAGCCGCAGCTTTCGGGTTGTGCTCATTGTGACGCTCCCTTGTTAAAGAACAGCGGCTGGTATGGCCGCAGCACCAGATCGCGGTTGACGATGATGCGCACCGGTACCCGCCCGGGCGACACCGTCACGCCCTTGCAATTTTTTGTTGAGATCGGTGTGTGTCGTGCAACCCTGCACGAATGACTGCTTTACTCTTGATCTTCCCAAGGGTTGATGACTTTCACGCCGGCCGCCAGAAACGGGCTTACGTCCCTTGTCGCCACGCTGAAACCACTCTCCAGGGCAATCGCCGCTATGACGGCATCAGCGGCCTCTATACCGCTGCCGGCCTTACGGGCGGCTGCCAGCACATCGGCATAGGCGCGTGTACAAGCCATATCAAACGGCAACACCCGACCCACAAATACTGGCAACACCTGGTGTTCGATGCTGTCATTAAGCACTGCCCGACGCTTGCCAGCGGGCATCAGGGCAACACCGGCCCGCAGTTCGGCCACGGTCATGGATGACAGATAAAGCGTTTCCAGCGGCTGACGATTCAACCAGTCAATTACCGTTTCATCGGGTATGACTCGAAACTGCTCCGATATAACGTTCGTATCTAGCAAAATCATTCAAAGCTCGCTGCGCGGGCGGGTGAATGGTCACGTTCAAAAACCGCCATTTCTTCGTCGGTCAATTTCACCTTGCGCCCGATGTTTGCCAGCAAATCACCCAGCTTTACCCGGCCTTCCGGTTTCACAGCCGTAGCCAATATTTCGCACATCTCGGCTTGCAATGTACGGCCGTTCTGCGCCGCCCTAACCCGGATGGCACGATGCACCTCTTCCGGCACATTCCTGATCGTTACCGCTCTCATGTCTACAACCTCCTGTTGATTGCTGTGAAATCAATTATACAAACTGCATTCAAGCATATCAAGGGCTACCGACCCCGCCCCTTGCGCTGGTTTGTCCTTTCTTTCTTGGCGCTCAACTCGGCTTGTAGCTTGGCTTTGCGACGGGCCAGCTCACTCGGCGCGGGCGTCGGTGCAAGTGCCGGCCTTTGCGGCGTAACCGCCGCCGCTGCCCCCTCGACCTGCAACGCTTCGGCCTGAGCCAATGAACGCAAGCGGCCAGCCCGGGCCACCGGCGGCGGCGCTTTCCCAACACCAGGAACACCCGCCTTTCTGGTCGCGCTGAAATTGTCTTGCAGCAGCGCTTGGCGGCGCTTCTCCAGGGCTGGATCAGCAAACGTGATGACCAGCTTGCCATCCACGGCCGCCCGGATTGCTTGCGCCTTGAACTCGGTAGTGCCGTTGACGGTGATACGGTCGCCATCATCGCGCACGGCGCTTTGCCCAGCGCGGTAAATGATGGTGCCCTTCTTGGTGATGTTGTCTATCACAGGCGCATGGCCAGGCTTCGCCTTGCCCTGGGCCGCCAAGGAGTTGCCTTTCAAGCCCTGGGCCGCCTCTCGGGCACGCAGTGCGGCCAGCGCCTCGCTGTTGCCCTGGGTATCGGTCAGCATGTAGCGTGTCCTTCTTCGTTTTCGATACCATGCTGAAAAACTTCAAATTTACAGCAATTCTTTCATACAAAACAATAAGTTATGAAAAATCAATACCATGAACACATAAGAGAAGGCAGCATGGTATCAGCATCAATCATGGCATCGTCAGTCGATAGTACCAGCTTTAATGCCATGCTCAAACGGTGCTTGACGCTTCCTCCTATTGCCAGACCATGCCAGACACAAATACAAAAAAGCCCGCAATTACGCGGGCTTAGCGGCATTTAATGCCTTCATGTGCCTGGCCGTGCCAGACGCGGGATCACTCCCACTCGATCGTAGCTGGCGGCTTGCTCGACACGTCATAAGTCACCCGATTAATCCCCCGCACCTCATTAATAATGCGGCCCGACACTTTCTTCAACAAGGCATAAGGCAATTCCGCCCAGTCGGCAGTCATGAAGTCTGAAGTCTGCACGGCGCGCAGGGCCACCACATAATCGTAGGTGCGGCCATCGCCCATTACCCCTACTGATTTAACAGGCAGGAATACGGCAAAGGCTTGCGACGTCAGGTCGTACCAGTTTTTACCGCTAGCCGGGTCGATGGTTTTGCGCAGTTCTTCGATAAAAATCGCATCGGCGCGACGCAGCAATTCGGCATATTCGTGTTTGACCTCACCCAGTATGCGCACACCCAGGCCCGGACCCGGGAAGGGGTGGCGATACACCATGGCAGGCGGCAGGCCCAGCGCCACGCCCAGCTTGCGTACTTCGTCCTTGAACAATTCACGCAGCGGTTCCAGCAGCTTCAAATTCAGGGTGTCGGGCAGGCCGCCCACATTGTGATGGGATTTGATGGCCGCGGCTTTGCCTGTTTTGGCGCCGGCCGATTCGATCACGTCGGGATAGATGGTGCCCTGCGCCAGCCAGCGCGCCTGGCTGAGCTTGCCCGCTTCGGTTTGAAAAACCTCGACAAATTCCTTGCCTATGACCTTGCGTTTCGCTTCAGGATCGGCCACGCCCACCAATTTGCCCATGAATTGAGCGCTGGCATCGACATGGATGACCTTCATGCCGAAATGATCGGCAAAGGTGGCCATGACCTGCTCGGCCTCGTTCAGGCGCAGCAGGCCGTGATCGACAAACACGCAGGTAAGCTGATCACCAATAGCCTTGTGTATCAGCGCCGCAGCCACAGATGAATCGACCCCACCCGACAGGCCCAGAATGACTTGGTCTTGGCCGACCTGAGTGCGTATGTGCTCAATCGCTTCAGAAACGTAATCGGGCATGTTCCAGTCGCCGGTGCAGCCGCATATATTGCGCACAAAGCGCGTCAACATCGCTTCGCCTTGCACTGTGTGGGTGACTTCGGGATGGAACTGTACGGCATAGAATCCGCGTTCCTCATCGGCCATGCCGGCGATGGAGCAGGAATCTGTGGAAGCCATCAGTTTGAAGCCAGGCGGCAGCTTGGTGACCTTGTCGCCGTGGCTCATCCACACCTTGAGCATGCCATGGCCTTCGGTGGTGGTGAAGTCTTCAATACCTTCAAGCAAGCGCGTATGGCCACGCGCACGCACCTCGGCATAGCCGAATTCGCGGTGATCCGACCATTGCACCTTGCCGCCCAATTGCATCGCCATGGACTGCATGCCATAGCAAATGCCCAGTACCGGCACGCCGGCCTTGAATACACCGGCGGGCACCTTCAGGGAGTCGTCGGAATAGGCCGATGCATGGCTGCCCGACAGGATAATGCCCTGCAAACCCGGCTGGGCATCGATAAAGGCATCATCGACGTCACCGGGATGAATTTCGCAATAAACGCCGGCTTCGCGCACGCGGCGCGCAATAAGCTGGGTGACTTGTGAGCCGTAATCGAGAATAAGTATTCGCTGATGCGTAGACATGGATTAAGAGGACGCCACTAAAATAAAAAAACGGAAGTTAGCCATTAATGTAACGTATCGGCCCAGGCAAAATGCCGATGCAACGCGACATCACCGATATTTATTGCGATACTGGTGGCTAATATGCCTCAACATTTCGCGAGACACACTATGCCTGCATCACCACCCACTACAAAAACCTTTGTGCTGGTCCACGGAGCCTGGCACGGCGGGTGGTGTTGGGCGCCGGTGGCGCAGGTGCTGCGCGCCTTCGGGCACCAGGTCTACACGCCTACCTTGACCGGCCTGGGCGAGCGCAGCCATCTGCTGGGCGCCAACATCACCATCAATACCTTTGTACGAGATGTGGAGAACGTGCTGGTTTGGGAAAACCTGCACGAGGTTATTTTAGTTGGGCACAGCTTTGGCGGTCTGGCCATTACCGGAGTCGCTGATCGGGTACCACAGCGCCTGCAACAGTTGGTGTACCTGGACGCCTTTATTCTAGGCGGCGGCGTCAGCACGTTTGACACCCTGCCCTCGGCCACCGTCGCCAAGATGCGTGAAGCGGCACACGAGTTCGGCCAGGGGCTGGCCTTGCCAGCCCCCAAGCCTAAAGGTTTCGGGCTAAGCGAAGACGCCCATATAGATTTCGTGGCCAAGCGCCTCACGCCTCAACCCCTGGCCACTTACGAAACCGCCCTGCAGTTGAACCACCCCATTGGCAACCGCCTGCCCTGCGCTTACTGGCATTGCACCGCACCCTCTTACGCTCCGCTCGAGGGTTCGAGGCAGTGGGCCAAGGCACAAGCCGACTGGGTTTGGACCGAGCTGGCCACAGGCCACGACGCCATGGTGTCCGCGCCGGAGCTGGTGGTCAAACACCTGCTCGAACTATAAAAGGCCGGCTCGATGCCTGCTAATCGGCCCGATAATTAGGCGCCTCTTTGGTAATTTGCACATCGTGCACATGCGATTCGCGTACGCCGGCCGAGGTTATTTCCACAAATTCGGCCTTGTTGCGCATCTGCTCAATCGACGCGCAGCCGCAATAACCCATAGACGCGCGTATGCCGCCCACCAATTGGTAAATAATGGAGATCACACTGCCTTTATAGGGCACGCGGCCTTCAATGCCTTCGGGAACCAGTTTGTCCGCGTTATTGGCCGGATCCTGAAAATAACGGTCGGCCGAACCATCGGTCATGGCGCCCACACTACCCATGCCACGATACGATTTGTATGAACGGCCCTGGAACAACACCACTTCACCGGGCGCCTCTTCGGTGCCGGCGAACATGCCGCCCATCATCGCGGTCGAAGCGCCAGCCGCCAGAGCCTTGGACACATCGCCGGAATAACGGATGCCGCCATCGGCAATCAACGGAACGCCCGAGCCATGCAAAGCCTGGGCCACATCGGAGATGGCAGTAATTTGCGGCACGCCCACGCCGGCCACGATCCGCGTCGTGCAAATAGAGCCCGGGCCGATACCGACCTTGACCGCATCGGCGCCGGCATCAACCAAGGCTTTGGCTGCGCCTGCCGTAGCGATATTGCCGCCTATGACCTGAACCTTGGGGTAATTCTTTTTAACCCACCGCACGCGCTCGATGACGCCAGCCGAGTGGCCATGAGCCGTATCGACCACAATTACGTCCACTCCCGCGCTGGCCAGCTTTTCGACGCGCTCTTCAGTGCCCTCACCCACGCCCACCGCGGCGCCCACGCGCAACTGCCCCAAAGCGTCTTTGCAGGCGCTGGGATGTTCGGTGTTTTTAACAATATCCTTAACCGTGGCCAGACCGCGCAGCTGGAACTTGTCGTTGATGATAAGCACACGTTCGAGCCGATGCTGATGCATCAGCGTTTGGGCTTCATCGAGCGTAGCGCCTTCGTGCATGGTGATCAGCCGGTCTTGCGGCGTCATGACATCGCGTAGTGGCACATCCAGCCGGTCTTCGAAACGCAGGTCGCGATTGGTGACAATGCCCACAAGCTTGCCGGCCTCTACCACAGGTAAGCCGGAGATTCCGTGCTGGCGCTGCAAGGCTATCGCATCGCGCACCTTCATGGTGGGGGTCACCGTTACGGGGTCGATCACAATGCCGAATTCGTGGCGCTTGACGCGTGCAACTTCCCGGGCCTGCTCGTCCGCGGTCATGTTCTTGTGAATAATGCCTATGCCGCCTTCTTGCGCCATGGCAATGGCCAGGCGCGATTCCGTCACGGTATCCATTGCGGCCGAAACCAGGGGGATATTCAGCGTGATCGCGCGGGTAAGTTGAGTAGCAAGGTGGGTGTCGCGAGGTAGAACCTCGGAATAGGCGGGAACCAACAACACATCGTCGAAGGTGAGCGCTTTTTTAATGAGACGCATGAAAATAGCTCCGAGCAAAGCAAGATTATACGCTCATGTTAAGGCTCAGCCCAGCCACACACGGGCGTTGCGGAACATGCGCATCCACGGGCTATAGCCGCCGTGGGCCGTGTTTTCACCACCCGCGTCGCGCTCGCCCCAGCGCGCCGGCGACCATGAAAGCGTGACGTTGCGCGTGACGCGTTCAGGGTGCGGCATGAGCACGGTAAACCGGCCATCCGCAGTCGTGGCACCGGCCAAGCCTTGCGGGCTGCCGTTAGGGTTATAAGGATACTGTTCCGTGCGCGCGCCATGGTTGTCAACAAAATTCAGCACGCTGCACACTTTATCGATATTGCCTTGTTGCGCAAAATTGGCATAGCCTTCACCATGCGCCACGGCAACCGGGACGCGCGTCCCGGCCATGCCCCGCATGAACAGCGACGGAGAATCGGCAATTTCCACCATGGCCAGCCGCGCCTCGTATTTTTCCGACACGTTGCGTGTAAAGCGCGGCCAATGACGCGCGCCCGGGATCATGTCGGACAGCGCAGCCATCATCTGGCAACCATTGCACACTCCCAAAGCGAATGTGTCGTCGCGCGCAAAATACGCCGCGAACTGGTCCGCCAACTGCTGGTTAAAACGCACGGTGCGCGCCCACCCTTCGCCCGCACCGAGCACATCGCCGTAGCTGAACCCGCCCACGGCCACCAAACCGTGCACGTCGGCCAGACGAACCCGCCCGGACAACAAATCCGTCATGTGCACATCCCACGATTCAAAGCCGGCCTTGTCAAAGGCCCAGGCCATTTCCACCTGGCTATTGCACCCTTGCTCGCGCAAAATCGCGACGCGCGGGCGCAAGCCTTTGGCAATAAACGGCGCTGCGATATCTTCCTGCGGGTCGAACGCAACATGGGGTGTCAGGCCCGGATCGCCGGTATTTTGCCAGGTTTCGAACTCCGCCCGCGCGCAATCGGGATTATCGCGGCGTGACATGATTTGCCGGCTGACTTCGCTCCACTGCTGCCCAAGGTCGAAACGCGCATGTTGATAAATGCATTTCCCATCGCGGAAAATCTGAATTTCATCCTTGTCGTTCAAACCTCCCAGCACGTGAGCGTTCGCCGACAGGCCCGCTTCGCGCAAGGCCTGCATCACTGCGTCGCGCTCGCTGCGCCGCACCTGAATAACTGCGCCGGCCTCCTCGGCAAACAAGGCCTTCAGGGTCAGCTCATCACGCCGCACCGCTACCTGCTCGGAGCGAATCTTGTAATCGCCCCAATCGGAGGCATGCGGGTCGATAGTCAGCATATCCAGATTGATCGATACGCCTACATGCCCGGCAAACGCCATTTCGCAAATAGTGGCCAACAGGCCACCGTCGGAGCGGTCGTGATAGGCCAGCACCTGCCCGGCTGCCGCCAATTGCCTGATAACACTGAAAAAGGCTTGCAAGGATTCGGGCTCGTCCATGTCAGGCACGGCTCGGCCGACTTGATTGAATACCTGAGCCAGTATCGAACCACCCAAGCGATGCCGGCCCCGTCCCAGGTCGATAAGGATCAGCACTGTTTCACCCACATCGGTGCGCAGTTGCGCAGTCAGCGTGGCGCGCACATCGGCTACTGGCGCAAACGCGGTGACAATCAGCGACACCGGCGCCACCACTTCGCGGGCCTCATCGCCTTCGCCCCACGACGTACGCATGGACAGGGAATCTTTTCCCACCGGAATCGACAAGCCCAGTTGCCTGCACCAAGCGCTCACGGCAAACACCGTGTCGTAAAGCGCCGCATCCTGCCCATCCACGCCACAGGCCGCCATCCAGTTGGCCGAGAGCTTGATATCCTTGATATCACGCACATCGCTCGCGACAAGGTTGGTCAACGCCTCGGTAACCGCCATGCGTCCCGATGCAGCGGCATCGATCACCGCCAGCGGCGTGCGCTCGCCCATGGACATGGCCTCGCCGCGCACCCCTTCAAAATCGGCCAGAGTTACCGCGCAATCAGAAACCGGCACCTGCCACGGCCCCACCATCTGATCGCGGCTGCTCAAGCCTCCCACGGTACGATCACCGATCGTGATCAGGAAATTTTTGGAAGCCACGGTCGGATGACGCAAGACGCGCTGAACGGCATCATCAAGCGTCATGACGGTGAGATCAAGAGGCGCGCTAACGCCTGGCAAACGCCGCACATCGCGTGTCATGCGCGGGGGTTTACCCAAGATGACATCGATAGGCAGGTCGACGGGGCGGACGGTTGATTCAGGGGCTGCGCCACCGGCAACGTCTTCTGGGGAGTGACCGTTTTTGGCAGCCACAAGGGCTGCCGCTACATTAGCGTCGGTCGTTGCCGTTAGATTAGCGTCGGGTACGTTTTTGTAGCGGCACCCCTTGTGGGTGCCATCCGAATTAGCGTCGGTCGTTGCGGTTGCCCCGGGCAAACCTTCGCCTTGTGTCACGCGCAGGGTTCGTTCTTGTGTTGCAACACCGACCACGGCATACGGGCAACGCTCGCGCTGCGCAATTACCTCGAACCGGGACAGATCCTCGGGCAGCACCGCCAGGACGTAGCGCTCTTGCGCCTCATTGCTCCAGATTTCAGCCGCCGACAGCCCCGACTCTTCCACGTGTACCTGCCGCAATTCGAATACCGCGCCGCGTCCTGCGTCATTGACCAATTCAGGAAATGCATTGGACAAACCGCCGGCGCCCACATCGTGTATCGCCAGAACGGGATTGGCCGCGCCTTGCTGCCAACAGCGGTCAATGACCTCTTGGGCGCGCCGCTCGATCTCGGGGTTGCCGCGTTGCACGGAATCAAAATCCAATTCGGCGGTATTGGCGCCCGCGCTCATGCTTGATGCTGCACCGCCCCCCATGCCAATGCGCATCCCAGGCCCACCGAGTTGAATCAGCAGAGCGCCAGGAGGAATCGGGTCTTTGTGGGTCAGGCGATCATCAATGACCCCCAGGCCGCCCGCGATCATGATGGGCTTGTGGTAACCCCAACGAACCCCGCCCGCCGTTTGCTCGTAACTGCGAAAATAGCCCAGTAAATTGGGGCGCCCGAACTCATTGTTGAATGCAGCCCCGCCAATGGGGCCTTCGATCATGATCTCAAGCGCACTGGCGATCCGATCCGGAGAGCCGTAGGGATCGTCCTCCCATGGCTCAAGCCCATCATCCAAACACAGATTCGATACCGTGAACCCCGTCAAACCCGCCTTGGGTTTGGAACCCCGCCCCGTGGCACCCTCGTCGCGTATCTCACCGCCCGCACCCGTAGCCGCGCCCGGAAACGGCGCAATGGCCGTAGGATGGTTATGCGTTTCAACCTTCATCAGCGTATGCATGACAGCGCTGCCGTGGCCGTATGCCAAAGGCGCACCCGTGCCCTTGGACGGAGCCGCCGCATAAAATTGCCGGGCCAGCCCGCCCTCCATGACGGCCGCATTATCGGAATAGGCCACTATCGTGCCCTTGGGCTGCGCGGCATGGGTCGCACGGATCATGCCAAACAAAGTATGGTTTTGGGGCGCGCCGTCGATCACCCACTGCGCATTAAAAATCTTGTGGCGGCAATGCTCACTGTTGGCCTGCGCAAACATCATCAATTCCACATCGGTGGGATTGCGCTCCAACTGAGTAAATGCCTTGTTCAAATAATCGACTTCGTCCTCGGACAAAGCCAGGCCCAGGCTCCGATTGGCGCCTTGCAAAGCCGCCGGGCCGTTCTTCAGGACATCCACCGTTTGCACGGGCTTGCCAGGTAGCGAAGCAAACAAGGCGGCACCATCGAACCCCGCATCAACGACCGTTTCGGTCATTCGATCATGCAAACACGCCGCAATCTGCCGCATTTGTTCAGCAGTGATGTGTTTGGTCCCGAGAATCCCATGATTAGGCGTCACCACGTAACGTATGCCGCGTTCAATGCGCCGCACCGCCGGCAAACCACAATTGTGGGCGATGTCGCTGGCCTTGCTGGCCCAGGGCGATACGGTCCCAAGGCGGGGAAACACACGCAATACCAGGGACCGTACGTCGCTTTTGCGCACCAGCTGCGGCTCGCCATAATCGAGCAAGGCAGCCACACGCGCCCGATCAGGGTCCACCAGGGCGGCGTCGGTCCATACGTAGTGCTCATACTGGCCGTGAATGTCCGACACCGGCAGGCCCAAACCCACAAAACGCTTTAACAACCGCTCGCGGCGAAACGACGATAAAACCGAAGAGCCAGGGAAATGCTGAATGAAATTCACGATGAGAACGCGAGCCAATGAGGTTAAAACCGCATTTTAACGGCTTAGCGGCGCTTGGGACGGATAGCCGACCGCCAGAACATCCAGCTCATCCAAGCCGCCGGGCGTGCGCAGGGTGACGGTATCGCCCTCGCGGGCCTTGATCAGGGCTCGGGCTACCGGCGAAATCCAGCTGATTTTCCCCAGCAAAGGCTCCGCCTCGTCCACCCCGACGATCGTCACCGTGTGCTCTTCGCCCGCGCTATCCGCATACTGCACGGTGGCGCCAAAAAAGACCTGTTCTTTATTGGGCTGAGTCGCCGGGTCGACGACTTCCGCAATTTCCAGGCGCTTGGTGAGAAACCGCATGCGCCGGTCGATCTCGCGCAATCGTTTTTTACCGTACAGGTAATCGCCGTTCTCGGAGCGGTCGCCATTGGACGCCGCCCACGACACGACCTGAACCACGGCGGGCCGCTCCTCGGTCATTAACTGCGCGAGCTCGGTGCGCAGCCGTTGATACCCCTGCACCGTGATGTAATTTTTGGTGCCCGCCGGCAAACGCTGGGCTTCGGGGACGGGGTCTTCGTCGTCCTGATCAGATTCTTTAACAAAAGCCTTGTTCATAAAAAGTGTGCCGCCATTAAACCCAGTCGTGCCAGACCGACTTCAGATCGGCCGGCAATGGGGGCAAGGAGCCCAGGTCTTTGTTGCTCTCGGAAGGGCTATGAAAGTCGGAACCGCAAGACGCCATAAAACCGTACCGACGCGCCACATCGGCATATTGACGGTACTGGTCGACGCTATGACTGCCCGTAATGACCTCGATGCCGGCCCCACCCAAGTCTTTGAATTCGTCGAACAAGGCGCCAAATTGCACCGGGGTGTAGTGGTAGCGTCCAGGATGGGCAATGACGGCCCGCCCGCCTGCGGCACTAATCCAGGCAAGCGCCTGAGCAAGCATTGCCCAACTGCCTGACACGCAGGCGGGCTTGCCATCGCCCAGGTATTTATCGAACACCGCCTGCATGTTTTTGCAATACCCCTGTTCCACCAGAAAGCGCGCAAAATGCGTGCGACTGATCAGCATCGGGTTGCCCACAAAGCGCAATGCGCCCGCATAGCTGTCGGCAATACCCAGGTTCTGTAGACGATCGGCCATTTTCCGGGCACGCCCCAGCCGGCCGGTCTGTATGCCGGCCACCCCGGCCTTGAGCGCCGGATTGGCTGCATCGATCCCCAGCCCCACCACATGCACGGTCTGCTGTGCCCATGTCACGGAAATTTCGATGCCGGGCACGAATGGCAAGCCCAAGTCCTGCGCCGCTTGCGCGGCCGGCGCCAGGCCGGATATTTCATCGTGGTCGGTCAAGGCCCAAAGCCCGACGCCGTTGGCATGCGCACGCGCCGCCAGCTCGCGCGGCGCCAGCACTCCGTCGGAAACCGTGGAGTGGCAATGCAAATCGACGTTCAGGTTCGGGTTTCTGGGCATGCTGTCTTTGAACTGTTTCCTGGCCGATCAAGATACTTCGCAGGCCACGCGAGCACAGTGATCAAGGAGTTAATAAAAAAGATTCGACCGGATCGATCTGGTCGTCGCTGAAAAAGGTGGGCGCATGGCCAACCCCAGGTATTTCGACCAGCCGCGCGTGCGAATTTCGGGCCAGCATTTCTTGGGCCACATCGGCCGCAAACAGGTCTGATAACGCGCCACGGATCAACAACACCGGCGTGTGTATGCTTTCAAAGGCTCCCCACAACAGAGCTTCGGATGCGCGAACCGTTTCAGGGGTTTGCAACGCAAACGGCTGCGCCATAGCCAGATCATAGCGCTTTATCCAGTGATCGCCACGCTGAAGAAATACCTGGCGAGTCAATTCCTCCCATTGAGCACGAGTATGAGGGCCAAACCCTTCCGAGACCGCATGCACATAATCGACCGCCTGGGCAAAGGTGTCGAACTGCCGGGGGTCGCCCACGTATTCGCCAATTCGCGCCAAACCCTCATAATTCAGGCGCGGTCCAATATCATTCAAAATGACTTTACCCAAGCGCAGCGACAGTTCGGCGGGCAGCCCGTCGGTGCCCCGGTCGGGCCGCATCGCCGCCGCCATGGCCAGCGCGCCGGCCAGCGCCAGCCCAATCAGCCCCCCCAAGGACGTCCCCAACCAATCTACCTGGTTGACCTGCAAGCGCGCAACCAACGTGAGCATGTCGGCCACATACTGCGGCACCACATAACCAGCGGGGTTGGCCAGCCAGTCCGACATACCCCGGCCCACCACGTCTGGACATACCACGCGGTAATGCGTGCTTAAGCGCGCCGCCAAAGTGTCAAAGTCACGCCCCGTGCGCGTCAGGCCATGTGCACAAACCAGCACCCGGTCATTGCGCGGATCGCCCCATTCCCAATACGCCATGCGATGCACGCCCGACGGACTGGCGCAGCTAACAAAGTCAAGGCGGGGCTCTTTCATGGCATGCAGCTTACTTGAGGAAAACCAAAAGGCTACACACAGTGAGGCGAAAATGCAAAAGACATGGCAGCCACGACGATGGTGGCAGTGGTTGGAAACATGGCACCCACAAGGGGTGCCGCTACAGAAACGTACCCGCAGCGGATGTAGCGGCACCCCTTGTGGGTGCCATATCGCGAAAACGCACCCGCCCGCTCATGTAGCGGCAGCCCTTGTGGCTGCCACCCCCACCGCGACTACCGTCCTACTCTATAAACAAGGTCGCCGGGCATTCAAGATAAGCACGCACTACCTGTATGAATTCAGCGGCGTGCAGGCCGTCGACGACGCGGTGATCGAACGACGAAGAAAGGTTCATCATCTTGCGCACCACTACTGCGCCGCCCAAGACGACGGGCCGCTCGACAATACGGTTGATGCCAACAATGGCTACCTCGGGGCGATTAATGACAGGCGTGGAGACAATGCCGCCCAAAGCGCCCAGGCTGGTGATGGTAATAGTAGAGCCCGACAATTCTTCCCGCGCCGCTTTACCTGCGCGCGCAGCCTGCGCCAGACGTGCTACCTGTGCCGCATTGGCCCACAAATCGCGCGCCTCGGCGTGACGCAACACAGGCACCATCAAACCATTTTCGGTTTGAGTCGCCACGCCCATATGAACCGCACCGTATTGGGTAACCACCCCGGCTTCGTCGTCGTAACGCGCGTTGATCTGCGGAAATTCGCGCACCGCCAGCACAATGGCCCGAATCAACAAAGGCAACAACGTCAGTTTGCCGCGCTGAGCACCCCATTTGGCGTTAAGTTTTACCCGCAAGGCTTCAAGCTCGGTCACGTCGATCTCTTCAACGTAAGTGAAATGCGGGATGTGGCGTTTGGCCTCCTGCATTTTTTGCGCTATTTTGCGGCGCAAGCCAATAACCGGAATTGGGTTCTCGTCGTGGCGTTCGGCATAAGCCGCGGCGACCAGAGGCGCCGCGCCGTGAGCAGCCCGATTCGCAACCGAAGTATCCAGGTCTTCGTGGCGGATGCGCCCCGACGGGCCGCTGCCTTGCACCTGGCTTAAGTCGAGCCCCAGTCGTCGCGCATGGTGACGTACTGAAGGCGAGGCAAGAGGCTTTTGCTGCGACGGAAATGGGTTGGAGATAATGCCCGCGGAGGGTGCCTCTTCGTTGTCGGTCGGGGATGTTTTGGAAATGGCACCCACCAGGGGTGCCGCTACAGCAATCGGTTTCGATCCAACAAGATGGGCCGATACGGCGAGAGGCGCTGGTTCAACAAGGGAGGCCGCTACCACCGGCATGGCGGATGGCTGTGTCGCAGCAGCTGCATCAGTATCATGGCCGGATTCAGAACCTTCGTCGGCGATTTCGATGCGTATCAGTTCGGACCCCACCGCCAGGACGTCGCCCACTTTGCCACCCAGCGCGACGACCGTGCCTATCACCGGCGAGGGCACCTCGACGGTGGCCTTGTCGGTCATGACTTCAGCCAGCACCTGGTCTTCGGCGACGGTATCGCCCGGCTTCACATGCCACTGCGCCAGCTCGACCTCGGCTATTCCCTCGCCGATATCGGGCATTTTGATAATGTGAATTCTCATCAATCTTCCATCGCGCGTTTAAACGCTGCCCCGACCCTTTCCGGGCCTGGAAAATAGGCCCACTCTTGCGCATGTGGATAGGGTGTGTCCCAGCCGGTTACGCGCTCAATCGGCGTTTCCAGGTGGTAGAAACAATGTTCTTGCACCAACGCAACCAGCTCGGCCCCAAAACCGCTGGTGCGGGTTGCTTCGTGCACCACCACGCAGCGACCGGTCTTTTTCACCGACTTCACGATGGCATCCAGATCGAGCGGCCAAATGCTTCGTAAATCAATGATTTCGGCATCGATTCCGGTCTCTTGGGCCGCCGCTTCAGATACGAAAACCATCGTGCCATAGGTCAGCACCGTGAGTGCCGCACCTTTGCGAAAAACCGACGCCGATTCAAGCGGTACCGTGTAATAGCCCTCCGGGACCTCGCCCAGCGCATGTTTGGACCAAGGCACAATGGGTTTGTCGTGATGGCCATCGAACGGGCCGTTATATAGGCGCTTGGGTTCGAGAAATATGACCGGATCGTCATTTTCGATGGAGGCGATCAACAGACCCTTGGCATCGTAAGGATTGGACGGCATCACTGTACGCAAGCCGCTGACATGGGTGAAAAGCGCTTCGGGGCTTTGGCTATGCGTCTGCCCGCCATAAATACCCCCCCCGCAGGGCATCCGTATCGTAAGTGGTGCCGTGAATTCGCCCGCCGAGCGATAGCGCAGACGCGCCGCTTCGGAAACGATTTGATCGGATGCCGGATAAAAATAATCGGCGAACTGGATCTCGACCACTGGGCGCAGCCCATAAGCGCCCATGCCGACCGCAGCCCCCACGATTCCACCCTCGGAAATGGGGGCGTCGAACACACGCGATTTGCCATATTTAGCCTGCAAACCTTCGGTGCAACGAAACACGCCGCCGAAATATCCGACGTCTTGCCCGAAAACGACCACATTGCTGTCGCGCTCGAGCATGATGTCCATGGCAGAGCGCAGCGCTTGAATCATGGTCATGGGCCGCGTTGGCCCCTTGTTGATCGAATCGGCCATGATCATCGCTCCAGTTGCGCAAGCTGCCTGCGCAAATGCTGAGGCATGTCTTTGTATACGTCTTCGAACATGCTTATATTGCTGAAGGTATGGCCGGTTGCAAGCGACCCGAAACGTTCGGCTTCTTTTTGTGCAGCGATAACCTCGGCTTCGAGTTCTTTCCTGGTTTCTTCATGTTCTTGCTCGGACCAGATTGCGCGTCCGATCATGTGCTGCTTGAGCCGTTCGACGGGATCTCCCAGCGGAAATTGAGCCCAGTCGTCGGCCGGTCGATATTTGGACGGGTCGTCTGACGTAGAGTGCGGACCGCCACGATAGGTGACCCATTCGATCAGGGTGGGGCCCAAATTGCTGCGCGCCCGTTCAATCGCCCATTGCGATGCCGCATACACCGCCAGGAAATCATTGCCGTCAACGCGCAGCGAAGCAATGCCGCAGCCGGCCCCACGAGCCGCGAACGTGGTGCTTTCGCCACCTGCCAACGCCTGGAAGGTAGAAATCGCCCACTGATTATTGACGACATTGAGAATGACGGGCGCCCGATAAACGTGGGCGAACGTCAGGGCCGTGTGAAAATCGGATTCGGCCGTGGCGCCATCGCCAATCCAGCCCGACGCAATCTTGTTGTCGCCCTTGATGGCCGATGCCATGCCCCAACCCACCGCCTGAATGAACTGCGTAGCCAGATTGCCTGAAACCGAGAAAAACCCGGCTCGCCGCACCGAATACAGGACAGGAAGCTGCCTGCCTTTGAGCGGATCGCGCTGGTTCGACAGCAATTGGCAGATCAGATCGACCAAAGGAACATCGTCGCGTACCATCAAGAGGCTTTGCTGGCGGTACGAAGGAAAGCACATGTCGCCGTCGGATAGCGCCATGCCGTGCGCAGTCCCGATGGCTTCCTCGCCCAGAGACTGCATATAAAAAGAAAGTTTCTTCTGGCGCTGGGCGATCAGCATGCGTGCATCGAAAATTCGCGTCTTCAGCATGGCGCGCAAGCCCTTGCGCAGTAATTCTGTGCTGAGGTCTGGCACCCAGGGGCCCACTGCCTGGCCTTCTTCGTCGAGCACACGCACCAGCGCATAAACAAGGTCGCCCATATCGAGAAGGTCTGCGTCTATGGGAGGACGGCGAACCGTGCCTGCGGGTGACAAATGCAGATAGGAAAAGTCGGTATGGCAGCCTGGGCGCCCGGTGGGCTCCGGCACATGCAGATGTAGGGATGGTGTCTGACTCATGGTGTGGATTCGCTTTCGAAGAGCCTTGTGGAGTCTCGCGAGCTGAATATATCTTGTGGATAATGTGTCAATCATCGCGCATCCGGGCAAAATCCACAAGGGGATTCACCCCAATAGACGGACTAACGTTGGCGTGGCTTTATTATTTTAGTGGTCGTCTGTTTTAATTGGCCGTCTGCTTTAATCCTTTAACGGCTGTCTATTGCGTACGATCAACGATGGCAGCCACAAAAGGGCTGCCCCTACATGATTCGCGGTCAGCGCTTTGTAGCGGCACCCCTTGTGGGTGCCATCAACTGTAGCGGCACCCCTTGTGGGTGCCATCAACGCAAGTCGACAATCCCCCCCTGGCCAGGTGCCCGATCAACACCGTCAACGGCCCGCCCAATAGCGCCGGTCATATTCTCGCGCGCTATGGATCCGCAGCCCGTTCTGTCTGGACTGAACCGAAATGGCCCCCTGCCGATCTGTACGCCAGAATGTCGCCCCAGCTTGCTCCCAGCGCTGCGCCACCTCGGGACCGGGATGCCCATACCGATTCCATAAACCCGCCTGGGCCAGCACGTGTCTGGCCTGTACAGCCTGCACAAAACCCGGACTGGACGAATATCGCGAACCATGATGCGCCGCCAGCACCACATCGACCGGACCCAGGCCGCGCCGCAGCAACGCGGCTTCCTGCGCGGCGCCGATATCACTGGTCAGCAACAAAGAGTGATCACGGCCCTGAACCAGCAGCACACAGGCCCGGTCATTAGGTTTCGAAGTTTTGGTCGGCCGACCCGATTTAGCCAAAGGTGGCGGCCATAGAAACTGAAAATCAACACCATCGACGGTCCATGCCGCGCCCGCCACGCACTCCGACATTGCCCGCGGAAATCGCGGCAGGTGCTGCGGCGTACCCAGCAAACGGGCCTCGCGGCGGAAATAACGCGCCAAATCGAACGAGCTGTAGGATTGCTCGACCCGAACCGCCTCAAGCAGGCTACGTGCGCCTCCAGCGTGATCGATATCAGCGTGAGACACCACCATCACATCCAGTTTTCGTACGCCCATCGACTGCAGGAAGGGCCATATGGTACGTGCCCCTTCATCGTTCACCGCACTGCGGCGCAAGCCCGTATCAAACAACAAGACGTGACGCGCGGTCTGCACCACGATTGCGCCCGATTGCCCTACGTCCAGCGCGAACGCATCCCAGCCGCCGTCAGGCGGCCGCTCGGGACGAAAACACAAGGCTGGAAGTATAAGTACCCAGGCCACACGGCGTGCCGGAAAACCGTAAGGCGTAAGCGCCAGCGCCAGCCCCAATAAAGCCAGCAGCGTCAAGGCCAGCGGCGCATGGGCCACGTCAACGCTGGCCGCGCCAAATTCAGCCAGCCAGACCGTAGGGATCATCATCACATCAAGGCAGGCATGGGCCAGCCAACCGCAAAAACCCGCCAGCCACTCCAGCCCCGGGACGAACGCCAACGCAGCCAGCAGCAAGGATAAGGGAGTCACCACCAGGCTGATCAAAGGAATGGCATACGCATTGGCCAGCGGCGAGGCAAACGAGATCTGGTGAAAGATCAACGCAAGAAACGGCATCAAAGCCACGGTAATAGCCAGTTGCAGGCACGAGGCCGACGCCAGGACAAATTTCACGCGCTGCGCACGAGTCATCGTGGGCAAGCCGATTCGGCTCCCCACCCAGCCACTGCTGGCCATCAGCACGCAAACCGCGCCAAACGACAGCCAGAACCCGCTTGCGAACAAGGCCCAGGGGTCGAGCATCACCACCGCCAATACCACTATGCTTAACAGGCGTGAACTGTTCATCGGAAGTCGCAATATGTGCGCTGCGGCCACGACCGCCAACATGAGAAAGGTGCGTCGAGCGGGCACGCCCCACCCCGCCAGCAAGCAATATAGCCAGGCAACCACAAGCGCGGCCATCGCTGCGGCGATCTGGGCCGGCACGCGCTCGGCCAGCCCTCGTCCGCGAAACCGCAGCCTGCGCCACAACCAAAGCGCCGCGAGGCCCCCCAGAGCAGCAATCATCGTAATATGCGAGCCGCTGATCGATACCAGATGGGTAATGCCTGTACGGTTAAAAACCTGCCAATCGGACGACTCTACACTGGCCTGATCGCCTATTGCGAGCGCCAGCAAAACAGCCCCATAGCGCATCCCCTCAAGATGCGCTTGCATGGCTTGGCGTACGTGATGGCGCACACGCTGGGCGACGATTTCCAAACTGACCCAAGGGTCGTCGCCCTGATATATCGGAGTGCCTCGCACGCTGCCCGTGGCTCTCACCCCTTGCGCAAACATATAGGCCTCGTAATCGAACGCGTTGGGGTTGCGCGCCCCATGCGGCTTCTTGAGAGTGAGGGACATGCGCCATATCTGGCCTGGAATAAGCTCCGGAAACTTGGCGGGAGCTTGATTAAACCGCCCATACGGGCCGGTCTGGCCGGGCGCCGCCCACGAGACATAAATTCGCGACGGTACGCCCTCGGGCAGAGACGAAATCACCTCTGCTTCAAAAGCCCGGCTGTCAGGCTTTAACCGGACCAGGCTGGCCACCCTGAGAACGACACGCGAGACCCGATTTTCGTTTCCGGCTGAAAGCTCATCAGCCAGACGCTGTTCAATGCGCACGACCGCCAGCAGCAGGCCCAGCATAGCCGCCCAGAGTGGTATCAGGGCGCGCGCGGGTCGCGGCATTTTCAGCAGGCACACAGACAAGCCCAGAGCGCCCGATGCCAGCCCTAGCCAGGCGGTCGCGCCGGGCATGGCCGGCAAAATCTGCGCGGCACCAGTAGCCAGCACAATGGCCAGCAAGCTTAATCGTCCCGTCACATCCTGCGCTCCTAAATAAGCAAGCGTAACGAGGAATAACGGTAGCAGGCAGACCAGCCTGATAGTTTTAAGCCTCACGGATAATACGCGTCGCGTGTCCTGCGCCGTGGATCAGCCGGACAATTCGGCGGGCCGCATGGACATGGCGCAGAACACATCAATATGCAGCATCAGCACGCCAAGTAAACCAAGCAGGTTGCCGACGACCATGCGTCAAATTTGGGGATGGCAGCCACGAGGGCTGCCGCTACATAGGTGAAGGGTGTGTTTTTGTAGCGGCAGCCCTCGTGGCTGCCATCCCCAAGCGCGGCAACACGCGCCGGGCATTCTCACTTGTCACATCCAAAATCGATACGTAAGACTGATCGCGCAACTCGGCCAAGACCTGAGCAATGCGCGCGACTTCCGAGGGCTCGTTGCGAGGACGTATTGATTCTGATGCATCCGCTGTCCGCGCCGACCCAGGAGATCGTGGCAACCCCAGCCACGCCGGAGCGATATCGGGCGCGTCAGTTTCCAGCACCAGCGACTCCAACGGCACTTGCTCGGCCAGGCGGCGTATTTGCAAGGCACGAGTAAAAGTCATGGCCCCTCCCATGCCAAGCGCAAATCCCAGAGCGATAAACTGTTTGGCCTGCTGAAAACTGCCGTTAAACGCATGGGCAATCCCGCCAATCCGGGGCCGGCGGCGCAAATGCTTCAGTATCGCGTCTTGCGAGCGGCGTACATGCAGCAACACAGGCAAGCCATAACGTTGCGCCAGATCGAGCTGGGCCGAGTAGAATAATTCCTGCTTGGCCCGCATAGGCACTGAGGTAAGTTCAGGTACAAAAAAATCCAGGCCAATCTCGCCAATGGCAACCAGTCGCGGATCAGCCAACGCATCCCGCACCTGGTCATCAAGCGCCGCCAAATCGTTATCCCGAGCCCGCGGAACACACATAGGATGAATGCCCAAGGCATAGGCGCCACCCTGGAAAGAATGAGCCAGATCACGCACCGTAGAAAAATTCGCCCGTTCCACCGCCGGGATCACAATGCCCCGCACGCCGGCCTGCGCAGCGCGAGCTATCACCTGCTGCCGATCATCGGCAAACTCTGCGGCGTCCAGATGACAATGAGTATCGATAAGCACTACACGTCCCGTAAAGAAGCACCCGTTCGCAAGGGGTGGCGCTACAAAAACATACCGGCGCACGTAGCGGCAGCCCTTGTGGCTGCCATCGGCGCTCTATAAATACCGTCTCGGTTCTCGACCACATGGCAGCCACGAGGGCTGCCGCTACAGGGTTTCATCATCCGCCAGGCGGCCTTTATCCATAAACAACTGGCGATGCGCCAACGCCGCCAGCGCCGGGTCGTGCGTCACGATGGTCAATGCCGTGCCAAATTCCTGATTGACGCGCACCAACAGCTCAAACATGCTCTCGGCCGTATAGCGATCCAGATTGCCGGTCGGCTCATCGGCCAGGACACAGTCAGGATGCGTCACCAGAGCACGTGCCAGCGCCACGCGTTGCCGCTCGCCTCCCGACAACTGCCCGGGAAAATGATGAATGCGATCACCCAACCCTACCTGCTCCAGCAGGTGAGCGGCCTGCTCCCGTGCCGTATGCCGCGTGTCGCGCCGCACTATCAATGGCATCGCGACATTATCAAGCGCCGAAAATTCCGACAGCAAATGATGGAACTGATACACAAAACCCAGGCTGCGATTGCGCAATTGACTGCGTTGGGCCTCAGACAGCCCTTGCGCCGAAGCGCCATTGATAAAGATCGTGCCCGATGTAGGCCTGTCGAGCAAGCCCAAGGTATGCAGCAAAGTGCTCTTGCCCGATCCGGACGCCCCCACGATAGCTACAAATTCGCACGGAGCCACGTGCAGGCTGACATCGCGCAACACCTCGATGCGGGCCGTGCCGTCGTCGTAAGTCTTGACCAGATTGTGAGCACTCAAAACAGGAGCCGGTAACGTATCAATCATGGCGCAGCACCTGCGCCGGTTGCAGGCTGGCGGCGCGCCAACTGGGATAAATGGTAGCAAGCAAAGAAAGCACCAAAGAGGTAATCGCAATCGTCACGATATCGGACATTTGCGGACTGGACGGGAGTTCGCTGATGAAATAGATTTGCTGCGGCAAAAAATGCACGCCTGACAAACGCTCGATAAACGGCACAATTACATCGATGTTGTAGGCGATCAACATGCCAAACCCTACTCCCAGCAAGGTTCCTACGACCCCGATCAGCGTCCCCTGAACCAGAAATATTTTGGCAATTTGCAACGGGCTCGCACCCAAGGTACGCAAAATCGCAATGTCCGACTGCTTATCCTTCACCGCCATGACCAGCGACGAGAGCAGATTGAACGCTGCCACCGCAACAATCAGGGCAAGAATCAGGAACATCATGCGTTTTTCGGTCTGCACGGCAGCAAACCAAGTGCGATTGTTCTGTGTCCAGTCGGTCGCTTGCACCGACGTCGGCAATATCTGCATAAGTTCGCGCGCCACCTCGGGCGCCTTCTGCATATCCGCGATACGCAGCCTTACGCCGCTCGTGGCGTTATCACGAAACACTTTGGCCGCGTCTTCGTAATTGATAAAGGCCAACGACGCGTCATATTCGTAATAGCCCGAAGAGAAAATGCCGCTCACGGTAAATTGCCGCATACGCGGCGCAAAGCCGGCCGGCGATATCGAACCCTGAGGCGCCAGAACCAGCACCGTATCGCCTCGTTTAACCCCCAGGCTGTCGGCAATCTGGTTACCCAGCACAATAGAAAAACTCCCCGGCGTGAGTGAATCGATGTTGCCATCGGTCATCTGCCCGCCTATGTCCGACACCGCCGCTTCAAGCTTGGGGTCAATTCCGCGAATCTGCACCCCGCTTAAAGAATTACCGCGCACCAGCATGGCTTGTGCGGCCACAAACGGTGCTTCGCCCCGCACTTCCTTGTTCTTCTTGGCGTCCTGCGCAATCTGCCGCCAGTGCTGCAGCACCAGGTCGGGCGCCATATGTGGCACATACAACTCAATATGCGGCAATACCGAGAGCATCCGATCCCGCACTTGCGTCTGAAAGCCATTCATGACCGACAACACAATAATCAATGCCGCAACACCCAACGCAATGCCCACCATGGAGCTGGCGGCAATAAAAGACACGAATCGGTCACGTCGTCCACGGCCCCGCTTGACCCGCGCCAGGCCTGCGTACCGCGCCCCTATCCAGAGCTCATATGAAGTCTTCAATCCACCACCGTTTTTCTATTGACACTACAATCCAGAAATGCAAATCGTACTCCCTGGCGCCCTGCCCGACCCAAGCGAAGCGCGGGAACTGGCCCCGCACGTGCTGACAGCAGCCCCTACCTTAAGCCATTGGCTGCGTCTTGGCCGGGCCAGCACTACCCTTAGCGACCCCGCCGCCGCAGGCTGTACATGCTACGAACACTGGTTATTGTCCACCCACGGGTTCAAACCCGCGCAAGGACAGAATCTTAGCGCAGGTTTAGGACCTCTATGGGCCGGCAAGGTCACTAAACGTGACCAGCCTGTCTGGCTGGCTGAACTGGTTCATGTAGCACCCTCTCGCGACGGCGCCCGCCTGTTTGGCGCCAACGACTTGTCGATCGAGCCCGCAGAAAGCGCGGCCCTGTTCGATTCGGCCCAGGATTTCTTCAAGGATAGCGGCTTTTCGGCCAACCCTTTAAGCACCCAGCATTGGCGCATAACGATAGATGGTAATTTTGCACCCGTTTGCTCCAGCCCTGGTCTGGTAAGCTTGGGATCCATGAACGATTCCTGGCCGAAAGAGCCCGAGGCGCGCCCTTGGCGCCGGTTGGTCAACGAACTGCAAATGCTGTGGTTCGATCACCCAGTCAATCTGGCGCGACAGGCACGCGGGCTTGCTTCCATCAACAGTCTGTGGCTATTTGGCGGAGCCAGGGCAGATCAGTTCGCCGACTCGCGTTCGACCCCCGCCTTCAAAGTATACGAGGCCTTGCACGCGCCATTCAATGCCCACGATTGGAGCGCCTGGCTGCAGGCATTGAGCGAACTTGAGTCAACGGTATTTGAACCACTCGCACGCACGCCGCCGGAACTGACGCTGATAGGCCGTGACAGATTCGTTCAATTGCGGCCCAGCACGCTGGCCCGCTTTACCAATCGCTTGCCCGGCAAGCACTGGAGCAACTGGTGGTCACCCCGCAATTAAGCACTCGGACCCCCGACAATCAGGCCGCCCGCTCGCTTGAGGCGGCTGGCATACATCCTCTGCTGGCGCGCTTATGGGCCGCACGAGGGGTGCACGACGCGACCGAAGCCCAGTTTGGCTGGGCGACGCTCTTGCCCCCTACGCAACTGACCCACAGCGAGCACGCCGCCCGACTGCTCGCGGACGCGATAGGCGAAAAAAAACACCTTCTTATCGTTGCCGACTACGACTGCGACGGCGCAACCGCCTGCGCCGTCGCAGTCCGCGCCTTGCGCAGCATGGGCGCCAGCGTAGATTTTCTAGTGCCCAACCGCTTCGAAACCGGTTATGGCTTATCTGCGGCAGTCGTCGCACTGGCACTGCACCATCACAGCGGCAAGCCGGACATCGTAATCACCGTGGATAACGGCATAGCGAGCGTCGAAGGTGTCGCGGCCGCGAAAGCCGCAGGCATCGACGTCATCATCACCGATCATCACTTGCCCGGCGATACCCTGCCCAAGGCGCTGGCTATCGTTAATCCCAATCAGCACGGCTGTGGCTTCCCCTCTAAAAACCTGGCGGGTGTAGGTGTCATTTTCTACCTGATGCTGGCGCTGCGCGCCGAGTTGCGCGCCCGCGGCGTCTATGCGGAAAATGCCGGCCCAAGGCTCGATGCCCTGGCCGATCTGGTGGCCCTGGGCACCGTAGCCGATGTCGTCAAGCTCGATGCCAATAACCGTTTGCTGGTTACGCAAGGCTTGAAAAAAATGCGCGCAGGCCAAATGCACGCCGGCGTGCGCGCGCTGTTCGCCGTAGCTGCGCGTGAACCCAGGCAGGCCAGCGCCTTCGACCTGGGTTTTGCGATCGGCCCGCGCATTAATGCAGCGGGGCGACTGGCCGACATGAGCCTGGGCATCCATTGCCTGATCACTGATGATGAAAGCGAAGCGTTAAAACTGGCTCGCGAGCTCGACGCCATCAACCATGAACGGCGCGCCATCGAAACCTCCATGCGCCAGGAAGCGCTGGCTGCAATGGAAATGCCCAATGTCGTCATTCGGGCAAGTGTCTGCGTCTATCACCCGACATGGCATCAAGGCGTAGTGGGGCTGGTGGCCTCCAAACTCAAGGAGGCCTACTGGCGCCCTACCTTCGCCTTCGCCCGTTCCGACGCCGGCGAACTGCGCGGCTCGGGCCGCTCCATTCCCGACGTACACTTACGAGATGTGCTTGATCTGGTGGCCAAACGCCATCCAGGCATCATCCTCAAGTTCGGCGGCCACGCGATGGCCGCCGGCCTGACACTGCAAGAAGACGCCTACGCGACTTTTATCGATGGCTTTGACGACGCCGTCAAGGAGTTAAGCGGCCGCACCACGTTCGATCCAATAATCGAAACCGATGGCTCGCTCGAATCGGGCTACGCGAACGCCGAAGTCGCCGGCCTGCTTCAGCAACAGGTTTGGGGCTCGGGCTTTCCCGCCCCGATATTTCGCGACAGCTTTTATGTGCGCCAGCAACGGCTGCTAAAGGACAAGCACCTAAAACTGACTCTGGAGCGCGGCCATCAACGTTTTGACGCTATCTGGTTCGGCCACGCGGATATGTTGCCCGAATACGTCGACGTCGCGTACCGGCTGGACCAGAATGTATGGAACGGCAACGTCACAGCGCAACTGATTGTCGAATATGCGTGCGGTGCAGGTACGGCCTCACCGGCTTAAGCGCCAGCCGGTCTCGTATACATCGAATTCATGATGGCTGATAAACGGTATCGTTACCGGATCCCGTCATTTTCCAAATAAACCCGGGTCGCGACCATCGCTGGGAAAATGCAAGATACGATTATTGGGCGGAATGAATAGTTCCTGATAATAAATAGCGCTATCGCGCCCCACAAAGGCATATATTATTAAGCGTTGACCTACCGTCTTCAAGGGGACGCCCAATAATTTGCAGATCTCAGGCTCGAATTTTGTCTGCGCCATGAATTGATTGATGCGGCCCATTACCTGATTTGTCTCCCGCATGATTATTTCCTTGAAATTTTCAGAGGAAAGCTGCTTGAGCGACAAACTGGAAAAAACAGGCAGGCGATCCGGGTCCATGTAGAAACGCGAAAAAACCGAAAACTCGTCGTCAATGGTTAAAATCCGTTCTATGCAAAGCGCCTTGGCGCAAGCCAAGTGCTCGGACCATCCGCCTGGGTCGGTCACCTCGAATCTGGCAAGCACCTTAGGATGCACCGGAAGATATCCAGTGCCGTCATCGCTGACAAACCTGCAATGCATTGGTGCATGCATTACTTGCTCGCTATCCCCGGCAATAAAAGTGCCATTTCCCTGTTGACGAACTATGACGCCATCCTCAACCAGCATTCTGAGCGCGCGTTGAATGGTTCCCAGGCTCAAGGGAAGCTCCGACGCCCACTGTGCCTCAGTTGGCAACCTTGTGCCCGGCAGTAATGCACCAACCGCCACCCCATTAACGATAGCATCTCGCAGAGCCATGTACTTAGGAATGCCAGGTCGAATGTAATGCAAAACTCGACCATGCAAATTGCCCAGAAAAAGGGCTGAAGGCTGACTCATCTTGGGAATGGATTTCCTATATGCTCGAACTGAAAACAAACTGATCATCGACCATATTACTTGATTCAGATAAATAGTTGCATACCATTATTACTATATAGTAATATAAAAATATAGTATTAAAACTGGAACAGCAATGAAACCATCGAATCTCGTCATCGTCATGTCCGATGAGCACAACCCAAAGGTCATGGGCTGCGCCGGCCACCCCATCGTGCATACGCCCAATTTGGACGCTCTCGCAAAAGAAGGTATACGTTTTTCCAGCGCTTATACAACCAGCCCGGTATGTATCCCCGCCCGCGCTGCTTTTGCTTGTGGGAAATACATTAATCAAATCGGGTTTTGGGATAACGCGGACGCCTACGATGGTTCTATCCAAAGCTGGCACCATTTGCTGCGTGAACGCGAGCACACCGTAGTTTCCATCGGCAAATTGCATTTCAAACTGCCCAACGAAGATCACGGATTTACAGAAGAGCAGATCCCGATGCATATCATTGAGGGCAAAGGCGATCTTATGGGACTCATAAGAGAAGACTTACCGCGTCGAGGGGGCGCTAAAAAAATGGCTGCCATGGCGGGCCCCGGAGAGACTCCCTATACGTTTTATGATCGTGAAATTGCTGCTCGCGCTCAGGTCTGGTTACGAGAAAAAGGTACTCGCGCGCACGACAAACCCTGGGTATTGTTCGTATCGTTCGTGGCGCCTCATTTTCCACTTACTGCTCCGCCTGAACATTATTATCAATACTGGAATCAGGATCTCCCCATGCCTAAACTGTACGCACGGGAGCAAAGGCCAACGCACCCCTATCTAGAGGATTACCGCAATAGCTTCTGCTATGACGACTATTTCGACTCTGAAAAAGATGTGAAACGGGCATTAGCCGGCTATTTCGGCCTAGTGTCCTTCCTTGACGAGAACATCGGAAAAATTGTCCATGCCCTGGATGAAACAGGCCTGCGTGACAGCACTCGCATAATTTATACCAGCGATCACGGCGACAACCTCGGTGCGCGAGGATTATGGGGCAAGTCAACTATGTATGACGAAATAGCGGGCGTACCTCTGATAATGAACGGCCCCGGAATTCCAGGCGACACTCAAATAGATACCCCTGTAAGCCATGTTGATTGCTTCCCCACCATTTTAGAAAATGCCGGTGTGGCATTCGACACCGTCCGGGATGATCATCCCGGCGTCAATTTGTATGAAATAGCACAAGGGGCCACGCCGGAAAGAACCGTTCTCTCGGAATACCACGGAATGGGCTCTACAACGGGTGCGTTCGCCATCAGGATGGGCCGCTATAAATATGTTTACTACCCCAAATATGCGCCGCAATTATTCGACCTGAACAAAGACCCAGATGAAATCACCGATTTATCGACCAACCCCGATTATGCGGAAACTTTAAGTCAATGCCATCAAAAATTGTTGAGCGTGTGCGATCCGGATGACGTTGATAGGCGAGCCAAGCAACGCCAAGCCGAACTCTTAAAGGAAAACGGCGGAAGAGAAGCGGTAATAGGTCGAGGAGATCTGGGATTCACGCCCGCGCCCGGCTGCGCAGCTGATTTTCAATAGCAACACCAATACATCATCATAATGGAGACAAACCATGCAACTGACAAAAACAATATTCAATGCAGTCAAACTGGTGCTGCTTGCCAGCCTGGTCACACCCGCAATCGCTGCTGAAACCTGGCCAGCACGCCCCGTCCACGTCATCGTTCCCTACCCGGCCGGTGGGGGCGTGGATTTCGTCACGAGGCTCATCTCGCGAGAATTGTCGAAAAAGACCGGCCAAAGCTTCATCGTAGAAAATCGCTCCGGAGCATCGGGCGCCATAGGAGCCCAAGCGGTCGCTCAAAGCGTACCAGATGGATACACCGTATTGATAGCATCCCCGGCCGAAGTCCTGGTGGGTCAGATCGCCGGGCAGCGTACCCCCTATAATCCGCAAACTGATCTGGTGCCTGTCTCCCTTGTCGGCGAAACCCCGTTGGCCATTGTCGTCAACCCCGCTACACCGGCTAATTCGCTAAGCGAATTAATAGCCCTGGCTAGGAAAAACCCCACCCTTCTATCTTATGGTTCCCCCGGGATAGGCAGCTCGATGCAGTTCGCGGGTGAATCGTTAAACCTCATTGCCCATATATCCATTCTGCATGTACCGTTTAAAGGCGCTGCGCCGTGCATAGCCGACTTATTAGGCAATCAAATACCGATGGCAATCGTAGGCATGCCACCAGTGATTTCCCAGCACAAAACCGGGAAGCTGAAAATCCTCGCAGTAACAAGCGATCATCGCTCCAGCGCACTGCCCGACGTGCCCACCGTTGCTGAGTTGCCGGGATTTTCCGGATATCGTTTCACCAATTGGATGGGCATGTATGTACCAAAAGGCACACCTCAGCCCATAGTCACAAAACTGGCAAAACTTGTCGGCGCGGTCGTTCGACAAAGCGGCACACGCAAACAATTGCTTGATCAAGGCGTTGAGCCGGTAGGCGACAGTCCGGTGGAATTCGTCCAATTCCTACAGTCTGAACGAAACCGATACGAAGCCGTGGAGAAAAAAGTCCATATAAAAATAGACTGATAGCCGCGATAAGTTAAAGCTTAATCGGCTCTGCGGCTATCTGCCGCAGAGCCTTTTCAAATGCCTCGATCGGCTGGCCGCCCTGGATCAAGTGGCGATCGTTGATGATAATCGCGGGCACGGAATCGATACCGTGTTCACGGTAGAAATCCTCGCGCTCACGCACTTCCGTGGCGTAGGTATCGGACGCGAGGATAGCCTGCGCCCGCGCGGCATCCAGACCCACCTTAACAGCCAGGCGAACCAGCACCTCGTGTGAGCTGGGGTCCTCGCCATCGGTAAAATAAGCCTGAAACAAGGCGTGCTTGAGCGCTGCCTGACGGCCTTCCAGGCCAGCCCAGTGCAGCAGGCGATGCGCATCGAAGGTATTGTAAATACGGCTGCGCTTACCCCTGCCGAACGTGAATCCGACCTCTGCGCCACGCATCCGGATCGCTTCAGCATTGCGCGCAATCTGCTCGGGCGTCGAACCATACTTTGCACTCAGGTGCTCCACAATATCCTGACCAACAGGAGGCATTTGCGGGTTAAGCTCGAAAGGCTGGAAATGCAGGTCCGCGCTAACCTGGCCATCCAACCGATCCAAGGCCCCTTCAAGAGAGCTCAGGCCAACCGCACACCACGGACAGGATACATCAGACACAAAATCTATCTTCAGTTGGGTAGTCATATCGTCACCTTATTTTCATCGATTCCCGGCCGCATGATCCTTCGCGGCTTTAGTTAAAAACAGTTTAATCCGATTTCATGCTTGCACGCGCGCCGACGGCGGCCACGTTGAGCGAGGTTCAAGGCAGGCGATCGTAGAAAGTCATATCCGTCATGACCAATAGGCTAGAGCATTTTCGATTGAAGTGTTTACGGAACTGAACGTGTTCCGCGTCGATACGTTTTTGAGCCGTTAGGGGTGGGGTCATCGTTTTGGGTTGGGTCATTCTCTCTATTAACACGCCGCAGGGCGAGGGGTGGGTACCGGTCCGGTCCGTCCAGCGGTCGTGGCGCTGCGCGCCCCGACTGCCCGGGTCTGCCTCGTCCAGGCGGGC
>SCRC01000081.1 GCA_004297945.1 Candidimonas sp.
GGGTGGGTACCGATCCGGTCCGTCCAGCGGTCGTGGCGCGTCGCGCCCCGACTGCCCGGGTCTGCCTCGTCCAGGCGGGCGTCGGGCGAACTCACTACGCCTCGCAAAAAGCGCGAGGCTTCGTTCAGACAGCGCCCGACGACAGCCCCCGCCTTCCCTTCGTCAGCACCCGGCGCTGGCCGAATGACCGGACGGTACCCACCCCTCGCCCTGCGGCTGCGATGATGACGTGCAACGGGGGATGTGACGGCCGGCGGGTGTTGGGTCGATGGCGGTGTCGGCGCCGGTCTAATATTGACCCACCGCCGATCCAATATTGCCCCAGGGCGGGCTGCGGGCAAGTGAGCGAGTTCCAGGCATGCCGTGACGCGAGCCGTCTATGGGGGCGGGGCCGGGCCGGCGTAAGGCGTGCTCCGGATGCTGACGAAGGGAAGGCGGGGGGGTGTCGTCGGGCCTTGTTTGAGCGCAGCGAGTTTGGCCCGACGCCCGCCTGGACGAGGCCGATCCGGATCAAGCACGCCGTGCCGGCTCTGCTCAGCTCCCATAGACGGCGTCTTCAGAGACCAAAACATCCCATCCCGTATACAGGTTGGCCAAAAATGCTCTAACGGTTGCGGTATTTATAGAACGCCGATGCCACCCACAAGGGGTGGCACTACGACACTACAGAAGCCCGATTTATTCGGCGTCGTCGGCTTCGACGACTTCGGGACGGTCGACCAGCTCCATGAACGCCATGGGTGCGTTATCGCCCTGACGAAAGCCCATCTTCAGTACACGAGTGTAGCCACCGTTGCGTTCTTTGTAGCGCGGGCCGATTTCGGCGAAAAGCTTGACCACCGCGTCGCGATCGCGCAAGCGTGCAAACGCCAGACGCTTATTGGCCAAGGTAGGCTCTTTGCCCATCGTAATAAGCGGTTCGACCACGCGGCGCAATTCCTTGGCCTTGGGCAAAGTCGTTTTAATGGCTTCGTGCGTAAGCAGCGACACTGCCATATTGCGGAACATAGCCAAACGATGGCTGCTGGTACGATTTAATTTACGTAGACCACTGCGATGACGCATGATGTTTTCCTTTGAATCGAGTTAACGGTTTGACCCGTCTAATTAACCGGCTCTTCTATCAGCAATGCTGCGGGCCGGGTGGTGAGAAGGCATTGACATATTAGGGTCGCAGCCTCATTTTTCGTTGGCAGCCACAAGGGCTCTGCCCCTACAGTTTACGGGCGTTCAAGACCCAGAGGAGGCCAGTTATCCAGTTTCATGCCTAAAGTAAGACCGCGCGCAGCAAGCACTTCCTTGATTTCGTTCAAGGACTTGCGGCCCAGATTAGGGGTCTTGAGCAATTCGTTTTCGGTACGCTGAATCAGGTCGCCGATGTAATAGATGTTTTCGGCCTTCAGGCAATTGGCCGAACGTACAGTCAGTTCCAGATCGTCGACCGGGCGCAACAGCACCGGATCGATCTGCGGCGTGCCGCGGGAAGGTGCCTCGTAAGAGTCGCCAGCACCTTCAAGCGCCGCAAAGACCGAGATCTGATCCATCAAGAGGCGAGCCGATTGACGCACCGCCTCTTCGGGCGAGACCACGCCGTTGGTGTAGATATCGAGCACCAGCTTATCGAGGTCGGTGCGCTGCTCAACGCGAGCGCTCTCGACCGCATAGCTGACCCGACGAACCGGGCTGTACGACGCGTCAAGCACGATCCGGCCTATGGTATGGGTGCGGTCATCGATCAGGGCGCGCACATTGCCCGGCACATAGCCGCGGCCTTGTTCAACCTTGATCTGCATTTCCAGTTTGCCAGCATCGGTCAGCGTCGCAATGACGTGATCGGGATTGATGATTTCCACATCGTGCGGCAATTCGATATCGCTGGCCAGAACAACGCCGTCGCCTTGCTTACGCAAGACCAGCGTCACTTCTTCGCGATTATGCAGCTTGAACACCACCCCTTTCAGATTCAGGAGGATGTCGACGACATCTTCGCGCACACCCGCCAAGGTGGAGTACTCGTGCACCACGCCAGTGATCTGAACCTCGGTAGGCGCGTAACCCGTCATGGACGAGAGCAAAATGCGGCGCAGGGCGTTGCCCAGCGTATGACCATAGCCGCGTTCGAAGGGCTCCATCACAACCTTGGCGTGATTTTTGCCTACGGGAACCACTTCGATCGAACGGGGCTTTAAAAAACCTTGAGACGACATGACTTGTTATTCCTTTTCAATACCCTCGGCTCGTTACACCGATAAGGCTGACGGACAAGCCGGACAGACCGGCCAATGACATCGCAAAGCCCACTTCTCAGCCTATGCGGAAAAGTGGGCCTGTCGCGAAATACTGCTGTGCTTCTTGAGTTAACAATTAGCGGGAATACAGCTCGACGACCATCGACTCGTTAATGTCGCGAGCAACATCGGCGCGATCAGGCGCTTGCTTGAAGGTGCCGGTCAATTTACCCGAATCCACTTCCACCCATTGGGGCAGCCCCTGGCCGTTGGCCAGATCAAGCGATTCGCGGATGCGAAGCTGCGCTTTGGCCTTCTCGCGAATAGCGACCACATCGCCCGACTTGACGATAATGGACGCGATATCGGCGGTTTTGCCGTTGAGCTCGACAGCACGGTGATTCACCAGCTGGCGCGCTTCAGCGCGGGTCGAACCAAAGCCCATGCGATATACGACATTGTCCAGACGCGATTCCAGCAGTTGAATCAGGGTCTCGCCCGTGTTGCCACGGCGACGCTCTGCTTCTTGAAAATACCGGCGGAATTGCTTTTCGAGTACGCCATACATGCGTTTGAGCTTTTGCTTTTCACGCAGCTGCAAACCGTAGTCCGACGTGCGCGCACCAGATGTGCGGCCGTGCTGACCGGGTTTGGACTCGATCTTGCATTTCGAGTCGAGCGAGCGACGCGCGCTCTTCAAAAATAGATCGGTGCCCTCGCGGCGCGAGAGCTTGCATTTAGGTCCAATATAACGTGCCAAGATGCTTCCCCTTAGATGCGACGGCGTTTGGGTGGGCGGCAACCGTTATGCGGTACCGGTGTGATGTCGGAAATGCTGGAAATTTTGATCCCCAAGGCATTCAACGCGCGCACAGACGATTCACGGCCAGGGCCAGGGCCCTTGATGCGAACTTCAAGCGTCTTGATGCCGTATTCCAGAGCTACCCGGCCGGCAGACTCGGCCGCCACCTGCGCAGCGAAAGGCGTGGACTTGCGCGAGCCTTTGAAACCCGCACCGCCCGAAGTGGCCCAGGACAACGCATTGCCCTGACGATCGGTAATGGTGATGATCGTATTGTTGAAGGACGCGTGAACGTGAGCAATACCGTCCGAAACGCTCTTCTTGACTTTTTTGCGTACGCGGGTTGCGCCGCTGGTGGAAGCTTTCGCCATCTTCTATTCCTCGATTATTTCTTCAGGGACGCTGCGGCGCGACGCGGACCTTTACGGGTACGCGCGTTGGTGCGAGTCCGCTGGCCACGCACTGGCAGGCCACGTTTGTGGCGCATGCCGCGATAAGTTCCCAGGTCGATCAAACGTTTGATCGACAGTTGCACTTCACGACGCAAATCACCTTCAACCGTGAACACGCCTACATGTTCACGAATACGCTCGAGCTCGGTATCGGTGAGGTCTTTGACCTTCTTGGATACGGCGATCCCCGACGCTTCGCAAATTTTGCGGGCGCGAGCGCGACCAATGCCAAAAATGGCGGTAAGTCCGATTTCGGCGTGTTGATGCGGCGGAATGTTAATGCCAGCAATACGGGCCATGACTGTTCCTTGTTAAATCCGTTACGTTTCGGCCGTTTAGCCTTGACGCTGCTTGTGACGTGGGTCGGTGCAAATGACACGCACCACGCCGTGACGTTTAATGATTTTGCAGTTGCGGCAGATCCGCTTTACTGATGCCATTACCTTCATGGTTGACTCCTGGTTTCCTGTAGCCGATCGCTTATTTAGAGCGGAATACAATTCTGGCGCGTGACAAATCATAGGGAGTGAGTTCCACCGTGACCTTGTCACCCGGCAAAATCCGGATGTAATGCATACGCATCTTGCCCGAAATGTGGCCCAGCACTACATGGCCGTTTTCAAGCTTGACACGAAAAGTTGCGTTGGGGAGGTTTTCGATGACCTCACCTTGCATTTGTATAACGTCGTCTTTTGCCATTGTTCCTTCTTTACCGCATTGGCAGTCCCGCGCCTTTGAAGTTAGCCTTCTTCAGGAGCGAGTCATATTGGTGAGACATCATGTAGGCTTGGGCCTGCGCCATGAAGTCCATGGTCACCACCACAATAATCAGTAAAGAGGTGCCTCCGAAATAAAATGGTACGTTCCAGCGTGCTTGCATCAGTTCAGGCAACAGAGATACCAGGGTAAGATAAACTGCACCGGCCAGTGTCAAGCGCATCAGTATTTTGTCGATATACCGCGAGGTTTGCAGGCCCGGACGTATGCCCGGAACAAACGCGCCGCTCTTTTTCAGGTTATCTGCCGTTTCGCGGCTATTGAACACCAGCGCCGTATAGAAAAAGCAAAAGAAAATGATCAAACCCGAATACAAGGTAATGTACAGCGGCTGTCCCGGCGTAATCGCCGCAGCCAGATCGCCCAGCCAGCGCATATGCGGGTTGGCGGAAAACCAGCTGGTAATCGTCGCGGGCAGCAAGATGATCGACGAGGCAAAAATAGGCGGGATAACCCCCGACATATTCAGCTTCAGTGGCAAATGCGAGCTTTGACCACCGTAAATCTTGTTGCCGACCTGACGCTTGGCGTAATTGACCGTAATGCGCCGCTGGCCGCTTTCGACAAATACCACGAAATACGTAACGGCTATGACCACCAGCAGAATGAAGAGCGCCGACAAGACCGACATCGCATCGGTACGCACCAGATCGAGCAGGCCCGTCAGCGCGTTGGGCAAGCCAGCCACAATACCCGCAAAAATCAGGATCGAAATACCATTGCCCAGGCCGCGCTCTGTAATCTGCTCGCCCACCCACATAAGGAACATGGTGCCCGTCACCAGCGTAACCACCGTGGTGAAGCGGAACATCATGCCGGGGTCGATAACCAAGCCAGGCTGCGACTCAAGCGCCACCGAAATGCCAACCGCCTGAACCAACGCCAGAAATACCGTGCCGTAGCGCGTGTATTGCGTAATTTTGCGTTGACCCGACTGACCTTCTTTTTTGATCGCCTCGAGCGTAGGCACCACCACCGCCATCAACTGCATGATAATCGCAGCCGAGATGTAGGGCATGATCCCCAGGGCGAACACCGAAAAACGCGCGAGCGCACCACCCGAAAACATGTTGAACAAGCCCAGGATGCCGCTCTGGTTATGTTGAAACAGTTCAGCGAGCGAATCGGGGTTGATGCCCGGCACCGGAACATGCGTTCCCAAACGATAGACGACCAGGGCCAGCACAAGGAACACCACACGGCGTTTGAGATCGCCGTATCCGGAACCCGATTTACTGTTCTGTGCCTGCGCTTTAGCCACCGTAACCCCTCTTAGGCCAACGAGCCGCCAGCGGCTTCGATGACTGCGCGAGCACCCGCAGTTGCCGTCAGGCCCCTGAGAGTGACTTTACGCGACAACTCGCCCGCCTTGATGACTTTGGCATAACGCACGCTGTGACCGACCAGGCCAGCCTGCTTGAGCACTTGAACGTCGACTTCGTCGACGGGCAGGCGTTGCAGATCGGACAGGCGAACTTGAGCAGACAAGTGTCGCCCCATCGGAGTGAAGCCACGCTTGGGCAAACGACGTTGCAAAGGCATTTGACCGCCCTCGAAACCGACTTTATGAAAGCCGCCGGTACGCGATTTCTGGCCTTTATGACCACGGCCGGCGGTTTTACCCAGGCCGGAGCCTATGCCGCGGCCTACACGGCGCTTGGCGTGCTTGCTGCCAGCGGCAGGTTGCAACGTATTGAGTTGAGTTTCTGACATCCCGATTCCTTTTAGGCTTCCGAAACGGTGACGAGGTAATCCACTTTGCGGATCATCCCACGCACCTCGGGCGTATCGACCAACACGCGGCTGCTATTGACTTTGCCCAGACCCAGACCGCGGACTGTGTCGCGATGGGACTGCTTGGTGCCAATAACAGAGCGCACGAGGGTTACTTTAATTTGCTTTTGCGCCATGACTTACCCCAGTATTTCTTCAACCGACTTGCCGCGCTTGGCAGCCACATCGGCAGGAGTCGAGCACGCACGCAAGCCATTGAGCGTTGCGCGAACCATGTTGTAAGGATTGCTCGAACCCAGGCTCTTGGCCACCACGTTGCGCACGCCCATTACCTCGAAGATTGCGCGCATCGGGCCGCCGGCAATAACACCAGTGCCCTCGGCCGCAGGCTGGATCAAGACCTTTGAAGCGCCATGCTTGCCCGTAACCGTGTGATGCAAGGTGCCGTTTTTAAGAGCCACCTTGAGCAAGCCGCGTCGTGCCTGTTCCATTGCTTTTTGAACAGCAACGGGCACTTCACGAGCTTTACCTTTGCCCATGCCGATACGGCCATCGCCATCGCCCACCACGGTCAACGCGGCAAAGCTCATGGTGCGACCGCCCTTGACCACTTTGCTGACGCGGTTGACCGCAATCATTTTTTCACGCAAGCCGTCGTCGCTTTCTTTCTCGGCGGCGTATTTGCCTTGTGCTTTAGCCATTTGACAATTCCTTGCTTAGAACTTCAGGCCGGCTTCACGCGCGGCGTCGGCCAGCGCTTTTACGCGGCCATGATAACGGAAGCCCGAGCGGTCAAAGGCAACCAGTTCGATACCGGCCGCTTTTGCCTTTTCGGCTACGCGCTTGCCCACCAGACCGGCGGCGGCGCTGTTGCCGCCGCTGGCTTTCTTGCTGGCGAGTTCTTTGCGAACTTCGGGCTCGAGCGTCGAAGCGCTGACGAGCACGCGGTCGCCTTCGGGCGAGATAATATTGGCGTATATGTGCAGATTCGAGCGGAAAACCGAGAGGCGATGTACACGCAACTCGTGGATTTTCCGGCGGGTCGGTACTGCACGACGCAAACGGGATACTTTTTTGTCCATGATTCGTCCTTGTCCGCGCGCTTATTTCTTCTTGGTTTCTTTGATGACAACGTGTTCGTCCGCATACCGTATGCCTTTGCCTTTATAGGGCTCGGGCGAGCGATAGGCGCGGATTTCGGCGGCCACCTGACCAACAACCTGCTTGTCCGAACCCTTGATCACAATTTCGGTCTGGGTCGGGCACTCTATCTTGACGCCAACAGGCGCCTTGTGCATGATGTCGTGAGAAAAACCAAGTTGCAACTTGAGCGAATCGCCCTGAACCTGGGCGCGATAGCCCACGCCAACCAGAGTCAATTTACGCTCGAAGCCTTTGCTGACGCCGGCAACCATATTGTTGACCAGCGCGCGCACGGTTCCCGACATGGCTTTCGCATGACGAGTTTCGTTAGTAACAACAAACGTCAGTTGATTGTCTTCAAGCTTGACGTCGACGTCGCCCGTCAGCGCTTGGGTCAGGGTTCCCAAAGGGCCCTTGACCGTAATTTGGTTTGCGTTGATCGCCGCTTCGATGCCTTTAGGCACGGCGACCGGATATTTTGCAATGCGTGACATGTGAGTCTCCTTATGCCACGTAGCACAACACTTCGCCGCCCACGCCATCAGCGCGAGCCTTGCGATCGGTCATGACACCGCGCGACGTCGATACGATAGCCACGCCCAAGCCGTTCATGACCGGAGGAATGGACGTACGACCTTTGTAGATACGTAATCCGGGGCGTGAAACACGCTCGATATGTTCAATGACCGGACGCCCGGCGTAGTACTTCAGCAAGATCTCGAGGACAGGCTTGACCTTGTCGCCGACGATCTGGAAGCTGTCGATATAGCCTTCATCTTTCAGCACAGCGGCAATAGCCACTTTAAGCTTCGAGGAGGGCATGCTGACCGACGTTTTGTTAACTTGCTGCGCATTGCGCACACGGGTCAACATGTCGGCGATGGGATCGCTCATGCTCATGTGTAATTCTCCTACCAGCTGGCTTTGGTCATGCCCGGCACTTCGCCGCGCATTGCCATTTCGCGCAGTTTATGACGGGTTAAACCGAATTTGCTATAAACACCACGCGAACGGCCTGTCACCACGCAACGATTGCGTTGACGGGTCGGGTTTGCATTGCGCGGCAATTGTTGCAGTTGCAAACGGGCCTGATAACGCTCTTCGTCGGATTTCGACTGATCGCCAATAATGGCCTTGAGCGCAGCACGTTTGGCGGAGAATTTCTCTGCCAGCTTGGCGCGTTTGATGTCACGATTGATGAGTGAAAGTTTTGCCACGTCATCGCCCCTTAATTGCGAAACGGGAAGCTGAAGGCAGTCAGCAGTGCCTTGGCTTCGTCGTCGGTCTTGGCGGTGGTGGTGATGCTGATATTCATCCCACGCAACACGTCGATTTTGTCGTATTCGATTTCGGGGAAAATAATCTGCTCTTTCACCCCGACATTGTAATTGCCACGCCCATCGAACGCACGGCCCGAAATACCACGAAAGTCGCGCACACGCGGCAAAGCCACGGAGACCAGACGATCCAGGAATTCGTACATACGTTGGCCACGCAGGGTGACCATGCAACCGATGGGGTAATCTTCGCGGATTTTAAAAGCCGCGATAGCCTTGCGCGTTTTGGTCACCACGGGCTTCTGGCCCGCGATCTTGGTCAGGTCGGACACGGCGTGTTCGATGACTTTTTTGTCTGACACCGCTGCGGACACACCCATGTTCAGGGTGATCTTGGTGATGCGAGGCACTTCCATTACGCTTTTGTAGCCGAACTTGGCCTGCAGGTCGGCCACGACCTTACTGCGATAAATCTCTTGTAAACGAGCCATGTTGTTCGCCCCTTAAACCTTGGCGCCAACGACGGCGCCGCTGGAACGGAATACACGGACATTGCGACCGTCGACGACTTTGATCCCGACCCGATCAGCTTTGCCAATTTCGGGGTTGAAAAGCGCCACGTTCGAAATATGAATAGGCATGGTCTTGTCGACGATACCGCCCTGGCTGCCCGCCATGGGATTGGGTTTGACGTGCTTTTTGACAACATTGATGCCTTCGACCAGCACGTGGTCGGCGTCAACGCGTCGCAATACGGTGCCGCGGCGTTTTTTGTCGCGGCCTGTCAGTATGACGACTTCGTCGCCTTTACGGATTTTTTCCATGATTCGCTCCTTACAACACTTCTGGGGCCAGGGATACGATCTTCATGAACTTCTCTGTACGCAATTCACGCGTTACGGGTCCGAAGATGCGGGTACCGATGGGCTCCAGCTTGGCATTGAGCAACACGGCGGCATTGCCACCGAAACGAATCAGCGAGCCGTCCTTGCGGCGCACGCCGTGAGCGGTGCGAACCACTACTGCGTTGTAAATCTCGCCTTTCTTGACGCGTCCGCGGGGAGCCGCATCTTTGACAGTTACCTTGATAATGTCACCGATGCCGGCATAACGGCGCCTGGAGCCGCCCAACACCTTGATGCACATAATTCTACGTGCGCCGGTGTTGTCGGCCACGTCTAGCGTGGTCTGCATTTGGATCATGATTTTTCCTGTTCCAACTTAGTTGATCCGCGCGGCTAATCAGCCCCACCGTACAACCAGTTTTGGTCCCGTCAGACCCACCTGTCGCGAACATATTTGGGCTAGCCAAACGGGCTTGCCAAACAACTTGCAACCTGTGAACCCTGGGTTGAATTCTGCTATTAATCTTAATCGCTTAAAATCTAAAATACTCGTGCTTGCCTATCTGGTACCTACCTAGGCGTACCTACCTGACCTCGCCTAAACCCTACATGAACTTAAGCCGGCCTAACCTACGTAGCCGCCTGTGGTGCAAAGCTGCGGTGTAAGGAAAAGCTATTTCGACAAGCAAGTCCGTTATGGTATTCTAGTTTTATTCGAATTGCAAGCAGCAACTAGCCCTGTCAAGCAAGACAAGTCGCATTCGGGCCTAATGGCTCGGGGTTGGCTGGCGAAACCAGGGCTTTCACTTTATATCAAAGCAAGGATGCACAGTATGTACGAAAAGCTAGCGCTCTATATAGACGGCGAATTTTTAGGCACGGACGGCCGCAAGACGCAGGAAGTCACCAACCCTTCCACCCTTGAAGTGCTGGGTCAGCTCCCTCACGCAAGCACCGCCGATCTGGATCGCGCCCTGGCCGCTGCCGCGCGCGCTTTTGAGACATGGCGCCACAGCTCCCCCATGAAGCGTTCCGAAATACTGCGCCGCGTCGGACAACTGTCGCGTGAACGGGCCGATGAAATCGGCCGCAACATGACGCTGGACCAGGGCAAACCCCTGGGTGAATCCGTGGGCGAAGTCATCGCCTGCGCGGATCACGCCGACTGGCATGCCGAAGAATGCCGTCGCATATATGGCCGCGTCATTACGCCTCGCAGCCCCGAGGTGCGTCAAATGGTGCTGCGCGAACCCATCGGCGTGTGCGCAGCCTTTACGCCCTGGAATTTTCCGTACAACCAGGCCATACGCAAAATATGCGCTGCCATCGGCGCCGGCTGCACCATTATCCTTAAAGGCCCCGAAGACTCGCCCAGCGCGGTCATGGCCATCGCGCGCGCTTTCCACGACGCTGGCCTGCCTGCTGGCGTGCTCAATATCGTTTGGGGCATTCCGTCCGAAGTGTCCGAACACCTTATCCGCTCGCCCATTGTGCGCAAGGTTTCGTTTACCGGTTCGGTTCCGGTGGGTAAGCACTTGGCCGCGCTCGCCGGCGCCCATATGAAGCGCGTCACCATGGAGTTAGGCGGCCATTCGCCGGTACTGGTGTTCGACGACGCCGATATCAACCGCGCTGCCAAGCAATTGGCGCGGTTCAAGGTACGTAACGCCGGCCAGGTGTGCGTGTCGCCTACCCGTTTTTACGTACACGAAAAGGCTTACGACCAGTTTCTGGAAACCTTCGTCAACACCCTTAAAACCGTCAAGGTCGGCGACGGGCTGGATCCGGAAACTCAAATGGGCCCGCTGGCGCACGAGCGACGCGTGCCCACCATGACCAAGTTTGTGGAAAATGCGGTAAAAATGGGCGGCAAAGTCGTGCTGGGCGGCGAGCCCCTGAAACGGGTCGGGCACTTTTTTGCGCCTACGGTGGTCACAGACCTGCCTGAAGACTCCATGCTCATGACCGAAGAGCCGTTCGGGCCGATTGCACCGATTACCCGTTTCTCCGACACCGACGAGGTGATCAAACGCGCCAACTCCCTGCCCTTTGGGCTGTCGTCCTATGTGTTTACCAATTCGCTGCAAACGGCTACCAAGGTGGCCAACGGCATCGAGGCCGGCATGGTCAACATCAACCACTTCGGCAGTGCTTTGCCCGAAACACCCTTTGGCGGCATCAAGGATAGCGGCATCGGCAGCGAAGGAGGAACAGAAACCTTCGACGGTTATTTGGTCACCAAGTTTGTGACGCATATTTAACTGCTTGAAAGCCCTTTTCATTTCAACCCAACACGCTGTTTAATACGGCGTGCTGGGTTTTTCTTTTAGATAACAACAACCGGAGACTTTCATGAACAGAAGAGAACTACTTAAATTTGGCAGCATGGCCGCGATATCGCCTGCCCTGGCTGGGATCAGTTCAGCGTTTGCCGCAACTGACTCGGGACCCATTTTATTTGGCTGCCCCAACCCCATGTCGGGGCCGTTTGCGGCCAACGGAAAATATGCGGCCCTGGGAATGCAACTGATTATCGAAGAAACGGGTAAAGTCCTGAATCGCCCCCTGAAATATAAAATACTCGACTCGCAAGGCAAGCCCGCCGTGGCCATTCGCGAGGTGCAAGACTTGTTCCAGCAGTCCAACGCCCACTTCTTTTCCGGCGGGATATTGTCTTCTGAGGCGCTGGCAATGGGTAAATCCATAGACAAGCTGGGCGGCATTTTCGTCACAACGGCCGGAGCCGATGAAATCACCGGGGTCGACTGCAACCACGCTACCTTTCGCTGGTCGGTGCCCACTTACGGCGCGGTCCAGGAAACCGTGGGGCCACTAATCAAGATGCTACCCAAGGCGAAGCGGTGGTACACCATCACGCCTAAATACGTATTCGGCGAGGGCTTGCTTACCGCCACGAAAAACCTGCTAAAGAAGGAAGGTCTGGAACACGTAGGCAACAGCTACCACGGCCTGGATGAAAGAGAGTTCAGCGGCTACCTCACCAATGCGATGGCAGCCAAGCCCGACGTCCTGTTACTGCTCAATTTCGGCTCGCAAAGCTCGGAAACACTGCGTCAGGCCGTCAGTTTCGGCATGAAAACCAATACCACCATCCTGATCGCATGGGCGTCAGGCCTGGAACAGTTCGAATCATTGGGCGCAGACCTGTGCGAAGGGGTCTACTTTGGCGTTCAATACTGGCATCAAATTGACAGCCCGCTTAACCATACCCTGGTCAAGCAAACCCGGGATAAATTCAAAATTACCCCCAACTACAGCCTCGCGGGCAATTATATTTGCACCAAACTCATGCTCGACGGCATCACCAAGGCAGGGTCGGCGGATCCAGCCAAAGTCATCGCCGCAATGGAAGGCGCAAAATATAGTGGGATCACAGGACCCGAACAAATCCGCAAGGAAGATCACCAGGTCATCAAGAACTATTATCTATTGAAAGGCAAGCCTAAAGGCAAGATGAAAGACAAAGATGACTATTGCGATATCCTGCACGCGGGCCAATCTTTTCTGCCGGTTGCCGAAACCGGTTGCAAAATGCCAGCATAGTGCCTATGAATGTTTATCTGCTGCAAGTGATTAACGGCCTTGGCATTGGGATGCTTTATTTTCTGCTTGCCGTCGGCCTGTCGATTATTTTCGGATTGCTGCGATTCGTGAATTTCGCTCATGGAGCCTTTTACGTACTAGGCGCTTATGCCTGCTACCAGGCTTTGCAATGGGGCGCAAATTTCTGGTGGACACTACTGATAGGGCCCTGCTTCGTAGGGGCCTTGGCTTGGCTCATCGAACGGCTCGTGCTGCGGGGGGTCTATAGCCTGCCGCACGAGTTTCATATTCTGTTCACCGTCGGCTTGGCGTTGGTCATCCAAGAACTGGTAATACTGGTCTGGGGGCCGGTTGGTGTGAACGTATCACCTCCCGACCTGTTACAGGGCGTGGTGATCTGGGGCAGCTTCATCTATCCCAAATATCGTCTTTTCGTTATTGCCTTCACGGCCGTCTTCGCCGTGCTCATTTGGCTTCTGCTCGAGCGCACACGCCTGGGCAGCATCGTGCGCGCGGGCAGTGAGTCTACCGAAATGGTCACATTGCTAAGCATAAATATCAACCGCATATTTGGACTGGTGTTCGCTCTGGGGGCTGCCACTGCGGGTCTGGCCGGAGTCCTTGCGGCGCCGCTACGCGGGGTCGAGCCTTTTATGGGGGTCGAAGCCATCGCCATCGCATTCGTGGTCGTAGTAATAGGCGGCATGGGCAGTTTCACCGGCGCCCTTTTAGGCGGCCTGCTGGTAGGGATCGTGCAAAGCATCATGAGCACCTTATGGCCACCAGGGGCCAGTCTGATGATCTACGTATCGATGGCTCTTGTTCTGCTTCTCCGGCCCAACGGTCTGTTGGGGAGGGCATAAAATGGCGATGCTGCTCAAACATCGCTCTCTGATTTTCGCCCTGGCGGCCGTGCTGGTTCTGCCCCTGATCCTGAAATCGGGCTCGTTGGCCTCAGAAGTATTGGTTTATGCCCTGGCCGCGCTGGCCTGCAATGTTCTGCTGGGGTATACCGGCCTGCTGTCTTTCGGCCAAGGTATTTTCTTCGGCGTTGGCAGCTACGTCCTGGGCATTGTGCTCACGCGCACCGGCTTACCCATGCCGCTGGCTCTGCTCATCGTCATTGTCACCGGCGGGTTAGTCGCGGGCGCTGTCGGCTGGCTCAGCATCCGGCAAAAGGGCGTCTACTTCGTCATGCTGACCTTGGCTCTGGCGCAAATGTTTTATTTTCTGGCCTATTCCATGCCCGACTGGACCGGCGGCGATAATGGCTTGCTCAACATTCCAACCCCACCGCTCGTCGTTTTTGGCCATACGCTGCTGCCCAACCATACAAACTGGGAATACTACTGGTTTGTTGCCATCATTTTTCTAATCGTGTTTTACCTGTTGCAGCGGGTAGTGGATTCAATTTTTGGCCGCACGCTGCTGGCCATCCGTGACAACCCGGACAGGGCCACGGCCATTGGGTATAACATCACCTTGTTCAAGCTGGTCGCGTTCATCGTGTCGGGTGCCACCACCGCCCTCGCGGGCGCCCTGTACGCCATGGCGACCGGCATCGCGCCTTTGACCAGCATCAGCTTCCAAATGAGCGAAACGATCCTGATCATGACCGTTATCGGCGGAACCGGAAGCCTGTTCGCCTCGGTGCTGGGCGCGGCGTTGTACGTGATTGCATCCGACTGGCTCTCCAATTTGTGGCCACGCTGGCTGCTGGCATTTGGCTTGCTTCTTATGGTGATCAGCCTATATATGCAGGGCGGCCTGTGGGGTTTGTGCCGGCTCGTGTTTACGCGTCCAAGCCCGGCCTCGCGCAGCGAGGCGAGAAAATCATGACCCTACCCTTGCTGGAAGCCAGAAATATCGTCAAACGCTACGGCAAATTCCTGGCGCTGGCAGGGGTTGATCTGCGCGTACAGGCAAAAACCATACACTCGGTGATTGGGCCAAACGGGGCAGGGAAAACCACACTTTTCCATTCGCTGACAGGTACTGTCCCGTTGACCGATGGCACCATTATTTTCGATGGTCACGATGTCAGCCACCGCAGCGACTATCAAAGAGTGCAAGTAGGCATGGCGCGATCATTTCAGGTCACTTCGCTCTTTCCCACCTTGTCGGTATACGAAAACCTGCGGCTTGCCACACAGGGCACCCATCCGCTGCACGCGCTGCGTCTATGGTCGCTCATCAAGCCGCAACGCGCGCAAACCTACAATATCGAATCCATACTGGAAAAAATCGGTCTGGCGAACGTCAGACACAGTCTTAGCAACGCTTTGTCGCACGGCCAGCAACGCCGGCTCGAAGTCGGCATGGCGCTCGCCGCCAGGCCCAAAGCCATATTCCTGGATGAGCCCACCTCCGGCATGGGGATCGATGACATCGATTCCATGAAAAAGCTGATTTACAGCCTGCGCAACGACCTGACCGTGATTTTGATCGAACACAATATGGGTATCGTCATGGATATCTCCGATACGATCACCGTGATGCAGCAAGGCAAGGTATTGGTCGAGGGCGCGCCGCACGCCATCAAGTCCGACGAACGCGTCAGAAGCGCCTATCTGGGCGGCATGATCACGGGTGGGCGATGATGCTGCAGCTACAGGACATTCACAGCTATTACGGCAAAAGCCATGTCATCCAGGGCGTTTCCCTTGAGGTAAAGGAAGGCGAGCTGGTGACCCTGTTAGGCCGCAATGGAGCGGGTAAATCCACAACGCTAAAAAGCATCGCCGGTTTGATTACACCAGCGAGCGGCAAAGTAATTTTCAAGGGCCACGATATTACCTCGCTGCCCGCCTACCGCATTGCCGGCCAGGGAATCTGTCTGGTGCCCGAACATCGCGGTATTTTCCGTTTGCTGACCGTCGAAGAAAACCTGAATCTGGGCCGTAAAAAAGATTCGCCTTGGTCCTTGCACGATATATACAAAATCTTCCCGCGCCTCTTTGAACGCCGGCGCAACGGTGGCGCTCAACTATCGGGCGGCGAGCAACAGATGCTGGCCATAGGCCGCGCATTGATGAACAACCCGCGGCTGTTGATGCTCGACGAACCCGTCGAAGGCCTGGCGCCCGTCATCGTGGAAGAAATCGTCGCTCAGCTTAAACTGATTAAAGCGCAAGGCATCTCAATATTGCTCGTAGAGCAAAATCTGGAAGTCTGTACGCAACTCGCCGAGCGCCACTACATTATTGAAAGCGGCAAAATTGTCTACACCAGCGACAACGCCTCATTCATGGATAATGCCTACGCCAAAGACCAATACCTTGGTGTTGGCGCCATCCAGAATTAATACCGACATTCTTTTCGAGATCCCCATGAACGCTCCTGCCCATCTTGCCAGCACCCTGCGCATCAACGGCGACAGACTGTGGCAATCACTCATGTCCCTGGCGGAAATCGGCGCGACCCCCAAAGGCGGCGTATGCCGCCTGGCGCTGACCGAGCTGGATCGGCAGGGGCGCGACCTGTTTGTCCAATGGGCTCGCGAGGCAGGCTGCACGATCCGTATCGATACCATCGGAAATATCTTCGCGCGCCGTGCAGGCCGAGACCCCAGTTTGCCTCCCGTGCTGACCGGAAGCCATATCGACACCCAACCCACCGGCGGCAAGTTCGACGGAAACTATGGTGTCCTGGCCGGGCTTGAAGTCCTGCGCACTCTTAACGATCACGACATTCAGACCGAGGCGGCCATCGAAGTGGCCGTATGGACCAACGAAGAAGGCTCGCGCTTTGTTCCCGTCATGATGGGGTCTGGCGTTTTTGCCGGTGCATTTCCCTTGGCCGATACGCTTACGCAAACCGACGTAAAGAGTATCAGCGTGGCCACTGCACTGGAGCAAATAGGATACGCGGGCACGACGCCGTGCGAACACTTTCCCATCAAAGCCTATTTCGAAGCGCATATCGAACAAGGCCCCATACTCGAGGCCCGGCGGGACACGATAGGCGTGGTCACCGGCGCGCTGGGTCAGCGCTGGTACGATGTGACCGTCACCGGCATGGAGGCTCACGCGGGCCCCACGCCCATGGAATTACGTAAAGACGCCTTGCTGGTCGCAGCGGAACTGATACGGTCGGTCAACCAGATTGCCCTGGCCCACGCCCCCCACGGCCGAGGCACGGTGGGATGGCTCGACAACTACCCCAACTCACGCAATGTCATTCCGGGTCGCGTCAAATTCAGCGTCGATTTTCGCGCCCCGTCGGACGAGGTTTTGCTGGCCATGGATGCCTCCATCAGAAAGGCCTGTGCGCAACATGGAGCCGGTGTGTCGGTCGATATCGAACAGGTGGTTTATTTCCCACCCCAACCTTTTCACGCAGAGCAGGTCAATGCTGTAAGGTCTGCCGCCGACCAGCTTGGGCTATCGCACACAGAAATAGTCAGCGGCGCCGGGCACGATGCAGTTTATCTGGCACGCGTCGCGCCCACGGCCATGATTTTCATCCCATGCAAAGACGGCATCAGCCATAACGAAATTGAAGATGCCAAGCAAGAGCACATCACCGCCGGCGGCAATGTGCTCTTGCTGGCCATGCTGGCGCAAGCCCGTATCGCCCCCCGTTAACTGGTCAAACGTCATGAAAATTCTTATCGCCAGAATGAACCACGAAACCAATACGTTCTCGCCAGTTCCCACACCGCTTGCTGCGTTCGGCGTCAATGGCCCCACGTATGGGGCCGACGCCTATGCGGAAAACTTCGGCGGCCGCACAGCAATGAGCGCCTTTATCGATCTGGCCCGCGCTGCGGGCGCCGAAATACTGACGCCCGTATCCGCCACGGCAAACCCCAGCGGCCCCGTGGCGCAATCCGCCTACGACACGCTATGCAACCACATCGTGGCCGCTTCCGATCATTGCGATGCGATGATGCTGGATCTGCACGGCGCCATGGTGGCCGAAAATAGCCAGGACGGCGAAGGCGACTTGCTCGAACGCCTGAAAATCCGCCACCCGCAAAAGGCGATAGGCGTGGCGCTCGACCTGCATGGCAACGTCACACAAAAAATGATCGCCAATGCCGATGTCATCGTGAGCTTCAAGACTTATCCTCACATCGATATGTACGAAACCGGAGCGCATGCCGGCAGGCTGCTGCTCGAGATGCTTGCCGGCGATATCACGCCCGTGATTGCCTGGGAACGCTTGCCCCTGATGACGCACACGCTAAAAAGCGCCGATCAGTCTCCTGCCATGCACGCGGCCATCCAGGCGGCCAAAGCGGCAGAAGAAAATGGCGTCCTGGCAGCTTCCGTATTGGCCGGCTTTGCCCTGGCCGACATTCCCGCACCCTGCATCAGCGTGGTAACGGTAGGAAAAGATTCGGCGTCGGCACAGCAGGCCATGCACAATATCGCGAAGTTGATATGGGAGTCCAGAGCGGATTTCGTCTATACCAGCCCATCTCTGGCCGATTCGATACGCAACGCCAAAGATATGGGTGAGCAGTCCCGCATTCAATCGGCCGAATGCGGCGACCCGCAAGGCCCGGTACTGCTGCTCGATCATAGCGATAACTGCATGTCGGGCGGCACGTGCGATACCATGGACGTTCTACAAGAAGCCCTAGCGCAGGGGCTTGCCAATATTGGCGTTGGTCCTTTGTGCGACCCCGACGCCGTCGACCAAATGGTGCAAGCGGGCGAAGGCGCCAATCTCACGCTCAAGCTTGGCAACAAGCTCCCTTTAAGCAGCCTGGGCATCGTGAAAGAGCCCATTACGCTCACTGGTCGCATTAAACGGCTGACCAATGGCGAATACATTATTTCGGGCCCCACTTATACGGGCCTGAAATGCAGCATGGGCCGAACGGCGCTGTTCGTGTGCGGCGATCTGGAAATCGTCGTCACCGAGCGCACCCATGAACCCTGGGATCTGGGCGTATTCACCAGCGTGGGTCTCGATCCGGCAAAAAAAGATTTTCTGCTTTTAAAGTCGCGGATGTATTGCCGGCCCGTGTTCTTTCCCATCGCCAAAGGCTTTGTCGAATGCGACAGCAGCGGCGTCACCAGCTCAAACTACGCCTTGTTTCCGTTCAAGAATATCGAACACCCCGTCTACCCGCTAGACCCTGAAACGCAATGGCCTGTCTGACCAAACGGGCAATAAGATACAAGCGGCACCCCTTATGAGCGCCAGCAGTTCGGGGATTGCTGTTCCAGGCTAAACCACCATTTTCAATGACTGCCTGCGAGCGCAGGACATAAAGTCTTGAATCAGCGTCTCGTCTTTATCTTCCGGGCGCCAGAGCAGACCCATCGATCCATGATTGCCAATCTTCAGATCTAATACCTTAAGCTTCATAGAGCTTTGTACACACTGTGCAGTCGCGCGCGACATCGGCACAATCAGATCGGTATCTTTCACCAACAGGGCACTGGTATAGATATGCGACGACTCAATCAGAAAATTGGGCATGGCCAGACCCATGGCCTCCAGCGTCAAGTCAAGCAGCTTTCTGAACGGACTTGCAGGCGGCGGAGCCACCCAGGGGTAGCTCAAGGCCTGGGCCCACGTCACGCCTTCGATTGAAGACAAGGGATGCGAGAGGCAAACCGCCAAACAAAGTGGGGTATCGCACAATTTTTCATATCCCAGATCCGGGGCGGGCTGCCCCTCTTCAATCCGCCCTATCACCACATCCAACTCTCCCGACAACAGTTTTGAATTCAGATGATCGAGCGTATTTTCCTGGATATGAACAAACACTTTGGGATGAAGGCGATGAAATTCGCCCAGCGCACCTGGCAATAAGGCAATGGCCACCACAGGTGAAACGCCTATGGCCAACTGCCCTATAGCCGGATTTTTCATATACCGGACTATCGCGCACGCCCGATCCAGGCGCCCCACTATGCCCTTCGCTTGTCGCGCCAGTTCAAGTGCCAGCGGCAAGGGTGTGAGGCCGCGCGCATGCCGTTCGAACAAGGGCACCTCAATATTGGCCTCGAATTCCCCAATCCACTTGGACAAGGCAGGTTGGGTCACATTGAACTCTCGGGCCACCTGGCTCATATTGCCGAGTTCGCAAAGGCGCACCAGCATTTGCAGGTTTCTAAGCCGAATCTTGTAACTCCAGTCCACGGGAAGGCTCCTGCGCTGTACTCATAACTAAATCATATGGATTTTAAACTTATTTTCAATTTTCATTTATGTATTAGCTAGTGATAATAGGCTACCGCATAAGCATTTCCTCGACAGAGCAAGGCCCGTCCCCGCCATGAGTCAACCCAACTTCATCTTGTTTATCACTGACCAGCAGAAGGCGCAGCATCTCGGCGCCTATGGGAACTCCATCGTCAAAACCCCAAATCTGGATGCCATCGCAGCAAAGGGCTGGAAAGCCGAGCGCTTTTATGTCGCCACACCTATTTGCATGCCCAACCGCTCTTCGCTCATGACTGGACGCATGCCCTCGGTGCATGGTGTGCGCCACAACGGCATCCCCTTGTCGCTCGACTCGGTGACCTTCGTGGATCGACTCAGGGATGCGGGTTACGAAACCGCTCTGGTAGGCAAATCTCATTTGCAGAATATGACAGGCATAGGTCCTCAATGGCCACGACTCGACGCTCCAAAAACCGAAGGCGAGGCGCACCGACCATCCGCAGCAAACTACGATCAAGAGTGGGGACCTTGCTGGCGCAACGAGCCACATCACGAGATAGATCTGCCCTTTTATGGCTTTTCACGTGTTGCCCTCACGGTTGATCATGGCGACCAAGTCTGGGGGCATTACTGGCGCTGGCTCGAAGAGCAATACCCTGACGCGGCCAAACAGTCCGGCCCCGAACAGGCTATACCCGCGCCGGATTACGAGCTTAGCCGCTGTCGCCAGGCATGGCGCACCCGCGTGCCGGAAGAACTATCAACCAATGCCTATGTGGGCCTGAAAACCGGCGAACTGATCCGGGAGTATGCGCAAGGAAACAAGCCGTTTTTTATCCAATGCTCGTTTCCAGATCCGCACCATCCCTTTACTCCGCACGGCAAATATTGGGGCATGTACGATCCAGACCAGGTCGATTTGCCCCTCTCCTTTCATGCCAGTCAGGCCCACACGCCGCCACCGCACGTAGCGTGGCTCTATGAACAACGCGAGCAAGGCAAGGCCATCAAGCACACACCGGCGCTGTTTTCATGCACCGAACGCGAAGCGCGCGAGGCCATCGCGCTGAACTACGGCTCCATTTCTCATATCGACCATGTCATTGGCCAGATCATGGCCGAATTGCAACAGCAGAACCTGGCCGACAACACCATCATTATTTTCATGAGCGACCATGGCGATTACCTGGGCGATCACCAGTTGCTCTGGAAAGGCCCCGTCCATTATCAAAGCTTGATTCGCACGCCGTTCATCTGGATGGATCCGAGCCGGCCGCACGCCCGTCACAACGAAGACGCGTTGGCAAGCACCATCGACGTGGCCTCTACCGTCATGGATCGTACCGGCCTGACACCCTATAACGGATTGCAGGGCAAGTCCTTGTTGCCCCTCATGGAAAACAAAACACCCAGCCTGCGCGATCACGTCCTGATCGAAGAGGAAGGGCAACGTGTCATGTTTGGCCTGAACAGCCGCATCAGGATGCGTACTATCCTGAATGAACGATATCGCCTGAGTCTTTATGACGGAGCCGATTTCGGCGAACTCTACGATTTGAAGCAGGATCCCATGGAGCTTGAAAATCTATGGGGCTCACCGAAACACACGACGCAGAAGTCAGCTCTGCTTGAAGCATTAGCGTTATCCATGCTCGAGCACACCGACACCAGCCCAAACCCCAGCGCCATCGCCTAGGCCGACGCTGTCTCGCTTTTCACAAAATAGTCACTGGAGACCATCATGTTTATACAACCCCTAAAACACCGCCTGTGCTGCGCACTGGGCGCCCTTGCACTCTGTTTCGGAACCGTCGCCCACGCCGCCTACCCCGAACACTCCATCAACCTGGTCGTGAACTTCAGCGCGGGCGGCCCTCTGGACCTGCTCGCTCGCCTCATTGCGGCCAAGGCAAGTAAAATTCTTAATCAATCGGTCATTGTTGAAAACAAGCCAGGCGCGTCGGGCACCATAGGCGCGGGATACGTGGCGCGCGCCAAGGCTGACGGCTATGTGCTTTTGCTTAGCGTGGACACGCTGACCACCATTAATCCGTTCGTGTACAAAAACAATCCCTTCAATGCCGACAAAGATCTCTCCATCATCGGTCGGGCTGGCACATTTAATCAGGTGCTGGTTACCCGAGCCGGCCTGGGGCCCACCACTCTCAAGCAATTCATTACCTTGGCCGCACGACAGAACCTGAGCTACGCTTCAGCAGGCGCGGCGTCCCCGGGTCATCTGACCATGGAGTCCTTCATGCTTGGCAGCCATTTGAAGATGACGCATATTCCTTACAAGGGAAATGCGCCGGCGGTTAATTCTTTGCTGAGCGGGCAAGTCGACAGCGGCTTCCTGGCCATAGCCGGTGTCATCCAGCATATCAAGGCACACAAATTGACGCCCCTGGCCGTGTCGGGCAAAGAACGCGACCCTTTGCTGCCCACCATACCCACCATTGCCGAATCTGGCATACCGGGGCTGGAAAACTTCGATACGGGCTTTGGTTTTGTACTGATGGCGCCCAAAAAAACGCCAAACGCAATAGTGTTGCAATGGAATACGCTGCTGAACAAGATTCTCAAAGAACCCGACATCCTCGAAAAGCTGAAAACTCTCAATATCCAGCCTACCTACGGCACACCCGCCCAGGCTGAACAGATACTCCGGCGAGCCGCTCAGTCATGGAAGACAGTCGTCGAAAAAACACATATTTCACTGGACTAAGCCTCGTAGTCATGCGCGTCGCCGGGTCGCGAAGAAGCGGGCGGCAAAACTACGCGCTGAAATCGGGCTGCTGCGCGGGCGCCGCCTGCTGGAAGGGCGGCAAGGTATTGCAATGCTCGTAAACCGCCATGACGCGTGTGAACTCGTCGACCCTGCACTTCATGCGCAAAGCGTTGGCCACCTGCGGCACCAGGCAGCAATCGGCCAGGGTTGGCTCCTCACCCAGACAGAACAGGCCCGACCCGGCTCGTTGCAGCAGCGCTTCCAGCGAACGCAGTCCTTCATTGATCCAATGCTGGTACCAGGCGTTTTTCTGCTCTTCGCTCACCCCCAGTGTTTTCACCAAATAGCGTAGCACCTTCAGGTTATTGACGGGATGCATATCGCAGGCGATCAGGTTGGCGATTTCAAGCACGCGCGCGCGACTACGCAACTCTTGTGGAATCAGTAGCGGTTTTGGATACCGGCTGTCCAGATAATCAATAATGGCCAACGACTGGCCCAAATTGAAATCCCCATCGACCAGCAAGGGCACACCCGCGCCGGGATTTCTACCTATGTAATCCGCAGTCTTGTGCTCTTGCACGCGGATATTCACCGGCAGGCACTCAAACTCGACGTGCTTGAGCGCCAGTGCAATGCGTACGCGATACGAGGTGGAACTATTGAAAAAACTGTATAACTGCATGGCATGAAATCCTAAAACGTTGATTCAAGCCGTCGTAGACTACGTCGCGGCTGATATATGTCTGGAAACAAAATACGATTATTATCCGTACTAGAAGCAATATATTGCCGCATTCTTCCAGGGGCAACACCTAAATCATTCCTGCTGCCGGCGCAACGGACTTCAAACAACTGATGAGCATCGCATTCGTGGTTTCAGTTCTTATCATTGGCATTGCCGTCATTGCCGGCGTGCCCGCACTGCGTCTAGCCCTGATTTCACGCCGAATATTCAATCTGTATAAAAAGATCCTCCCGCCCATGTCCAGCACCGAACAAGATGCGCTGGAAGCGGGCACCATCTGGTGGGAGGCCGATTTATTTCGCGGCAAACCGCAGTGGTCAAAATTGCACGGTCTGCCCAAGCCCGCGTTAACGCAGGAAGAACAAGCCTTTCTGGACAATGAGGTCCAAACGGTCTGCGCCATGGTCGATGACTGGCAGATCACCCACGAACTGTGCGATATGCCGCCCGACGCCTGGCGCTACATTCTGGACAACCGCTTTCTAAGCATGATTATTCCCAAGGAGTATGGCGGAAGAGGGTTCTCCGCCTACGCCCACTCCGAAGTCATCGCCAAGCTGTCGACCCGAAGCTCGGCGCTATCGGTCACCGTCATGGTGCCCAACTCCCTGGGCCCGGCCGAACTGCTTCTGCGCTACGGGACGGACGAGCAAAAAAACCACTACCTGCCGCGCCTGGCGAGCGGCGAGGAAATACCCGCATTTGCTCTCACCAGCCCCTGGGCTGGATCGGACGCAGCCGCCATTCCCGACATCGGCATCGTCTGCAAGGGCCAATGGCGGGGCCAGGAAGTGCTCGGCATGCGGGTTTCCTGGGACAAGCGCTACATAACGCTTGCCCCGGTCTGTACACTCTTGGGCCTGGCTTTTCGCCTCTACGATCCGGACGGCCTGCTGGGCAGCCAAAAAGACCTGGGAATCAGTTGCGCGCTGGTGCCCGCCAGCCATCCTGGCGTGGAAACAGGCCGGCGCCATTTGCCCCTGAACGCTATGTTCATGAATGGCCCCACGCGCGGCAGCAATGTATTCATGCCGCTCGATTTCATCATCGGTGGCGCGGGCATGGCCGGCCATGGGTGGCGCATGCTTATGGAATGCCTGGCGGCCGGCCGCTCGATTTCACTGCCATCCTCATACACCGGGATGGCGAAAATGACGGCGCGTGCGGTGGGCGCCTATGCCGTCATACGCAAGCAATTCCGTACTTCCATAGGCAAATTCGAAGGCGTCCAGGAAGCGCTGGCTCGCATCGGCGCGCACACCTACCTGATTGACGCGGCGCGCAGCATGACCGCAGGCGCCATCGATCTCGGAGAGAAGCCGGCAGTCATCTCGGCTATCGTCAAATACCACGTCACCGAACTGGCACGCGGGGTGGTCAATGACGGCATGGACGTGGTCGGCGGCAAAGGCATTTGTCTGGGCCCGTCCAATTTTCTTGGCCGGGCTTACCAGCAGTTGCCAGTAGGCATCACGGTCGAAGGCGCCAATATTCTGACACGCAGCCTGATCATCTTCGGCCAGGGCGCCATCCGCTGCCACCCCTACGTGCTGGCTGAAATGCAAGCCGCGACCAACACCGATGCGCACGCCGGCCTGCTCGATTTCGACCGGGCGATCCGTGGCCATATCGGCTTCACCGTTGGTCGCGCGCTACACACGCTCTGGCTAAGCCTGACAAACGCACGGCTGCTGGCGATTAACACCGACACAGCGCCCGAAATGGATATTTATTACCGTCAGATCAACCGGTTTTCCAGCGCATTCGCCACGTTGGCCGACACCTCGATGCTGCTTCTGGGCGGCTCGCTGAAATGGCGCGAGAGCCTGTCCGCACGCCTGGGCGACATACTCTCGCAAATGTACCTGATCTCGGCCGTTCTCAAGCGATACGAAGACGACGGCCGGCAAGCAGACGACGCGCCGCTGGCGCACTGGGCCATTCAAGATGCTCTGTGCCGGCTGCAAGACGCCTTTGAAGGGGTATTGGCCAATTTTCCCCACCGCTGGGCCGCCCGCCTGATGCGCAGGCTGATCTTCCTTTATGGACGGCCATTTGCAGCGCCTTGCGACAGCCTCGGACAGTCGGTCGCACGCCTCATCACACAGCCTGGCGCCACGCGCGATCGTCTTACACACGGCTGCTTTCTTCCCAACGACAGCCACAGCCCGCTGGGCGCAATCGAAGCGGCATTCGTCGCCACATTGGCTACCCACGCCATCGACGTAAAAATCCATCAATTTGAAAAGAACGGCGGCCTCGACAACAACCCTGCGGCCAATGTGCGTGATATCGCCAGCGCAGCGCACGCGGCAGGCGGTATTACCGACGACGAATACAAGGCCATCCAAGAGCGCAACGACTTACACGACCGGGTGATAGCAGTTGACGACTTCTCCTTTGACCTGCATAGTCAGGCATAACCATTTTGAGACCTCATGTCATGTGCCACAACAGACGCCCGACCTCACGCCCAGCCAAGAACAAAAGCACGCTATTGCTGCCCGTCATATCGGCAACACTATTAAGTTTGGGCGCCTCCGGGGCATACGCCTCCGGTTTTCAATTAACCGAACAAAACGCCAGCGGGCTAGGCAATGCGTACGCGGGGTCGGCCGCCATCGCCGAAAATGCCAGCACCATTTTTTTCAATCCGGCAGGCATGACCAGGCTGCCCGGTGTGAGTATGTCGGCGGGCATGGTTCTGATTCAACCTTCCTTCAGGTTTTCGAATAGTGGCAGCACCGGGCCGGGCGGCTTGCCCGTCCAGTCAAATACAGGGGGGAACGCGGGGTCGCTGGCCGTTTTACCCAACGCTTACATGTCATGGCAAGTCGACCCCAACTGGTTTCTTGGCCTGGGCATAGGCGCGCCTTTTGGCATGTCAACGCAATACAGCAACAACTGGATAGGCCGGTATCAATCGACCTCCTTCGGCATCGAAACCATCAACATCAATCCCTCAATCGCCTACAAGGTCAACGATCAGCTTTCTTTGGGTGCGGGGGTGAACTGGACACACCTGAGCGCGGATTATCGTCGCAACGTGCCCGCAACCGGGCTGGCGCCTTCCATAGCCCTCAGCAAGTTAACCGGAAAGCCGGATTTGAACGGGAAAGTCGATCTGCAAGGCGACGGCCTAGGCTGGAATCTGGGCCTGCTTTATCAGGCCACCACAGATACCCGCATCGGCCTGTCCTATCGCTCCAAAATACGAATCAATGCCAACGGCACGACCACCCTTGGCAATCTCCCCTTCGGGCTCGCCGCGCGCACCGCCAACGCGAGCACCACGGTTACGCTGCCCGATACCGCCATTTTCAGCGTGGTGCACGACCTCAACAGCCAATGGCAACTGCTGGGCGATGTCTCGTGGACAGGCTGGAGCAGCATACCTTCACTTGATATCCAAAATAGCGGTGGCAGTCTGCCCAACGAAAGCCTGAAACTGAAATTCCGCGATACCTGGCGCATTGCCCTGGGTGCCAATTACAAATACAGCCCTAAATGGACCTTCAAAGCGGGGGTCGCCTTCGACCAGTCGCCGGTACACGACGCGCAATACCGTCCGACATCGCTGCCAGACGGTAACCGCATCTGGTTATCGTTAGGCACACAGTATCACTTCAACAAGCACGCTACCGTCGATGTTGGCTACGCCCATTTGTTCTTGAAAAACCCGTCCATCAACAACGCTAGCGACCTCACCAAGGGGACGGTCTACGGCTCCTACCAAGCCAGTATCGACATGCTGGGAGTACAAGTATCATATCGGTTCTAGGCTAAACGTGGAACGCATCTGGCTCGAACATTATCCGAAAGGCGTGCCGGCCGACATCACCGACCAGGCGCAGGCCTACGCCTCACTGGCGGCCATGTTTGACGAAAGCTGCTTGAACCACGCGCAAGACGTGGCCTATATCAGCATGGGTTCGTCCATGACCTACGCGCAGTTGGACGCACACTCACGCCACTTTGCGGCATGGCTGCAATCCGTGGGCATCAAAAAGGGCGAACGCGTTGCGTTGATGATGCCCAATCTGCTGCAGTACCCGGTGTGCCTGTTTGGCACCTTGCGTGCCGGCGCCGTCGTCGTCAATACCAACCCTTTGTATACTGGCACCGAACTTGAGCACCAGTTGCGCGATTCAGGCGCAGAAACTATCGTCATCGCCGAAAATTTTGCCCACACCCTTGAGCAAGTCCTGGCTAAAACGGTCATCAAGCATATCGTCGTCACTTCGCTGGGCGAAATGCTGGGCACCGTCAAAGGGACAATCACCGACCTGGTAGTGCGCCATGTAAAGAAATTGGTGCCCGCCTGGAATTTGCCCAATACGCTGCGCCTGCATCAGGTGCTTGCACGTGGATCGCGCACCGAGTTCACGCCGCCCTCGCTTGGCCACAGTGATCTGGCCTGTTTGCAATATACAGGGGGAACCACGGGAGTCGCCAAAGGCGCCATGTTGACCCACGGCAACTTGGTATCCAATGTGTGCCAGGCCTATGCCTGGGTCAAGCCCTACACCACTGAAGGGGGGGATAGTATCGTCACCGCCTTGCCGCTCTACCACATCTTCGCACTCACGGCCAATTGCCTGACCTTCATGAAGCTGGGTGCGCGCAACCTGCTTATCGCCAACCCGCGCGACATTCCGGCATTCGTCAAGAGCATGGGGCGCACGTCTTTTACCGCTATCACCGGCGTCAATACGCTATTCAATGCCTTGCTGAACAACCCCGAATTCCGCAAGCTCGATTTTTCGCATTTGCGGATGGTTCTGGGCGGCGGCGCCGCTGTGCAGGAAACCGTCGCTCAGCGCTGGCAGAGCCTGACCGGCACGCCAATAGCACAGGCCTACGGCCTTACAGAAACCTCGCCTGCCGTCACCATCAACCCTTTCGACAAAAAAGAGTTTACCGGATCCATCGGCCTGCCCGTACCTTCGACGGATATCGCCATACGCGATGAAGGGGGGCGCGACCTGCCTCTGGGTGAAAGCGGCGAAATCTGCGTACGAGGCCCGCAAGTCATGCCCGGTTACTGGAACCAGCCCAGTGAAACTGCCAAGGTCTTCGACGCTGACGGCTTCCTGCGCACGGGCGACATCGGCTATATCAACGAGCAAGGCTATGTATTTATCCTTGATCGGAAAAAAGACATGATCCTGGTGTCGGGATTCAATGTTTATCCCAATGAGGTCGAAGCCGTCGCAATGCAGCATCCCGATGTACTGGAGGCGGCAGCCATCGGCGTACCCGACGAACATTCCGGTGAAGTCGTCAAACTGTTTGTCATACGCAAAAACAAACGCCTGACTGAAACGGCGTTGATCGAACACTGCCGCAGCATGCTGACCGGCTATAAAGCGCCCAAGTACGTCGAGTTCCGCGACACTCTGCCGCGCAGCAACGTTGGGAAGATACTACGCCGCGAGCTCAAGCCCTGAATCGCCCATACGCCATGCGCGAAATGGCAGCCACAAGGGCTGCCGCCACATATACATTGCCGCTACACATACACTGCCGCTACACATACATTGCCGCTACACATGCATTGCCGCTACACATGCATATAGCATATGCCATATGGCCGTGAATCATGTAGCGGCAGCCCTTGTGGCTGCCATCTGCGTAAAAGCGCCCCAAGAATTGCTTCCTGGGGCGCTCTGCCAATCAAGCATTGCACCGGACTTGCCAAAAAACCGCCCGGTGCAATGTTTAGATAGTACGTGCCGCTTCGATCAGACGCACAACCGTCCACGACTTGTCGCGACTGATTGGGCGGCCTTCCGAAATTTCGACGGTATCGCCTTCGTTGTACTGATTCGTCTCATCATGCGCCTTGTACTTATTGGAGTGCATAACGATTTTGCCATAGACAGGATGCTTGACGCGGCGTTCAACCTGAACCACCACGGTTTTATTCATCTTGTTGCTGACGACCTTGCCAATCAACATGCGTTGACGCTTGGCTTCTTGAGTGTTTTGAGTTTCGCTCATCTTACTTTCCTGCCTTCTCAGTCACCAGGGTACGCACGCGCGCGATATCGCGACGAACTTTACCGAGCTGGCTGGTATTGGAAAGCTGCTGGGTGGCACGCTGCATACGCAGATTGAATTGTGCCTTGAGCAGGCTCTCGAGCTCTTTACCGAGCTCGGTGGCATCTTTGGAACGGAGTTCGCTAGCTTTCATGTGGTCTCCTTAAGCACCAATATGACGCGATACGAACGTCGTCGAGATGGGCAACTTGGCGGCGGCCAGGCGGAACGCTTCACGTGCAAGCTCTTCGCTTACACCTTCCATTTCGTAGAGCACCTTGCCGGGTTGAATTTCTGCGACCCAATATTCCGGGTTGCCCTTACCGTTACCCATACGCACTTCTGCCGGCTTCTGGGAGATAGGCTTATCGGGAAAGATACGGATCCAGATGCGGCCACCGCGTTTAACGTGGCGGTTGATCGCACGACGGGCCGCTTCGATCTGGCGTGCAGTCAGACGGCCACGACCTGTGGCTTTCAGACCGAATTCGCCAAACGAAACTTGAGCACCGCGCGTAGCCAGGCCCGTATTGCGGCCTTTCTGCTCTTTGCGGTATTTTCTGCGTGACGGTTGCAACATGTTTATTCTCCTTCAGGCGCAGGCGTAGCAGCCGGCGCGGCGTCTGGCTTGCGAGCCCCACGACCGCGCGCAGCAGCCGGACGGCGGCCATCGGGACGCTCGCCACGAGGTGCGCGCCGAGGACGACGCTCTTCATCACGAGGAGCGGCGGTCTCTGGGGGCATTTCGCCATTAGGCAGCATGTCTCCCTTATAGACCCAGACTTTGATGCCAATGATGCCGTAGGTCGTTTGTGCTTCGGCCGTGCCGTAGTCAATAATGGCGCGCAGCGTATGAAGGGGCACGCGACCTTCGCGATACCACTCGGTACGAGCGATTTCAATACCATTCAAACGGCCCGCGCTCATGATCTTGACGCCTTGCGCGCCTAAACGCATGGCGTTCTGCATGGCGCGTTTCATGGCGCGGCGGAACATAATGCGTTTTTCAAGCTGCTGCGCGATCGAGTCGGCAATCAGCTGGGCATCGGTTTCAGGCTTGCGGATCTCTTCGATATTGACATGCACAGGCACGCCCATCAGGCGCTGCAGATCGGCTTTGAGGTTTTCGATGTCTTCGCCACGCTTGCCGATCACGACCCCCGGACGAGCCGAGTAAATCGTAATGCGGGCATTCTTGGCGGGACGCTCGATCACCACGCGACCAACGGAGGCGCTTTTAAGTTTTTTCTTCAGGTATTCGCGTACACGAATGTCCTGGGCGAGCATTCCGCCAAAGACTTTATCGTCGGCATACCAACGCGAACTCCAGTTGTGGTTAACCGCGAGGCGGAACCCAATCGGGTGTATTTTCTGTCCCATTGCGACTCCTTAAGCCCCGACCTTGACCACAATGTGGCAAGTCTGCTTTTCGATACGGTTACCACGACCTTTTGCACGCGCGGAGAAACGCTTCATCGACTGGGCTTTGTCCACATGAATCGTGGTGACTTTAAGCTCGTCGATATCAGCGCCGTCGTTGTGCTCGGCGTTGGCGATCGCGGACTCAAGAGCTTTCTTGAGTATGCCCGCGGCTTTTTTGGGTGTGAACGTCAGGATATTCAACGCTTGGGCCACTGACTTGCCGCGGACAGTATCCGCAACAAGACGTGTTTTCTGCGCCGAAATATGGACGCCACGGATAATAGCTGTAGTTTCCATCGCTTACCTCTTGGCCTTCTTGTCCGCAGCATGCCCCTTGAACGTACGTGTCAGGGCAAACTCGCCGAGCTTGTGGCCGACCATGTTCTCGTTGATATAAACGGGAACATGCTGGCGACCGTTGTGCACGGCAATCGTCAACCCAATGAATTCGGGCAGGATGGTGGAACGGCGCGACCAGGTTTTGATCGGCTTTTTGTCTTTGCCTTCGACGGCCGCATCGACCTTTTTGATCAGATGCGCGTCGACGAATGGACCTTTCTTGATAGAACGTGACATGTGGTTCGCCCCTTACTTGCGCTTGCGTCGTTGAACGATCATATTGTCCGTTCGTTTGTTGCGTCGGGTTCTGAAGCCCTTGGCCGGGGTTCCCCACGGGCTCACGGGCTCGCGGCCTTCGCCGGTACGTCCTTCACCGCCACCGTGCGGGTGATCGACCGGGTTCATGGCAACGCCACGCACCGTAGGCCGCACGCCACGCCAGCGCATCGCACCAGCCTTGCCGATTTGCCGCAAGCTGTTTTCTTCGTTCCCGACTTCACCAATGGTTGCGCGGCAGTCGATATGCACACGGCGCACTTCGCCCGAGCGCAGACGCACCTGGGCATAAGTACCTTCGCGAGCAAGCAAAACCGCCGAAGCGCCCGCTGAACGCGCCAGTTGCGCCCCTTTGCCCGGCAGCATCTCGATGCAATGTATGGTCGTACCGACGGGAATGTTGCGAATGGGCAGTGTGTTGCCCGAGCGGATCGGGGCTTCTACGCCGGACACCAGCGTTGCACCCACCGCCAGACCGCGCGGCGCAATAATGTAGCGACGCTCACCGTCTGCATAACAAAGCAAGGCAATGTGCGCAGTGCGGTTGGGATCGTATTCGAGACGCTCGACCTTGGCCGGAATACCGTCTTTGTTGCGACGGAAGTCGACCAGACGATAATGCTGCTTGTGACCGCCGCCGCGATGGCGTACGGTGATATGGCCGTTGTTGTTGCGACCCGACCCGCGTGTTTGCTTTTCGAGCAACGGCGCGTAGGGGGCACCCTTGTACAGATCTGGGTGCACCACCTTGATCATGCCGCGGCGGCCGGCAGAAGTTGGCTTGACTTTTACGAGTGCCATTTAATTCACCTCCGTAAAGTCGAGTTCCTGACCGTCTTTGAGCGAAACATAGGCCTTGCGCTCGTTGCGCCGGCGGCCCATGAAACGGCCAAAGCGCTTTTCCTTGCCCTTGCGATTCAAGACTTGCACGGATTCGACTTCGACCTTGAAGAGAAGCTCGACGGCCGCCTTGATTTCAGGCTTGGTAGCGTCAGCGACGACACGGAAAGCGACCTGATGATTTTTTTCGGCAACGAAAGTGGCTTTTTCAGTCACGATCGGAGCCAGGATAATTTGCATTAAGCGTTCGGTGTTCATGCCAACATCTCCTCGAACTGGGCAATAGCCGGCTTGGTGATCAGCACTTTCTTGTAGTGGATCAGCGACAGCGGGTCGGCATAACGCGGTTCGACCACGGCAACGTGCGGCAAATTGCGCGTTGCGAGGTAAAGATTTTCGTCCAGCACATCGGTAATGATGAGAACCGACTCGAAGCCCATGCTTTTAAGCCTGGCCGCAGCCTCTTTGGTTTTGGGCGATTCGAGTGCAAAGGTATCGACCACTGAGATGCGATCTTCGCGGGCCAGCTGAGAAAGAATCGCGCGAATACCGGCACGATACATTTTCTTGTTGACCTTTTGGCTGAAGTTTTCTTCGGGCGAATTCGGGAAAGCGCGACCACCCCCACGCCAGATCGGCGAGGACGTCATGCCTGAACGGGCGCGACCGGTACCTTTTTGGCGCCATGGCTTTTTGGTGCTGTGACGGACATCGTCGCGGCCTTTTTGCGCACGGTCGCCGCTGCGGGCGTTGGCTTGAAACGCCACCACAACCTGGTGAACCAGCGCTTCGTTGAAGTCGCGGCCAAACACCGTGTCGGGTGCGGCAAAGGTCGAGGCGGACTGACCTTGGTCATTGAGGAGCTTGAGTTCCATAATTAGGCTCCTTTCTTGGCCGACATCTTGATTGCCGGACGCACGATGACATCGGCGTTCTTGTGGCCGGGGACAGCGCCCTTGACCAGCAACAAACCGCGTTCGGCGTCGACGCGAACAATGTCGAGATTTTGAACAGTGCGCGTCGCGTCACCCAAGTGACCCGACATGCGCTTGCCCGGGAAGATACGGCCCGGATCCTGCGCCTGGCCGATCGAACCCGGAACGCGGTGCGAACGCGAGTTGCCGTGCGACGCGCGTTGCGAGGTGAAGTGGTGACGCTTGATGGTGCCGGCAAAGCCTTTACCTATCGTGGTGCCCGTCACATCAACCTTCTGGCCTGCTTCGAAGACGCTTTCAACGGCTACGACTGCGCCTGCTGTAAATTCAGCGGCGCGGGCCGGATCGAGGCGGAATTCTTTAAGGATACTGCCGGCTTCGGCGCCGGCTTTGGCGTAATGCCCTGCCAGTGGCTTGGTCACGCGCGAAGCGCGTCGGCTGCCATAGGCAACCTGTACTGCTGCGTAACCATCGACTGCGGGCGACTTGACCTGGGTAACGCGGTTGTTGGACACGTCCAGTACAGTCACCGGGATGGACTCGCCTTCCTCGGTAAAAATACGGGTCATGCCGACTTTGCGCCCCACAAGCCCCAACCGATAGGCGGCAGGCGTAGGTGTCGGATTCGACATCGTTTTCTCCATTCCCGACTACGATTGGTCGGGGCTAATTTCTGATCACACGAATGTGTATATCTAACAACGCAATAGCAAAAACTTTTGCGAAGCCCTGCACTGTATCACGAATTCGGGTTGCCTGGCAAATGCATGCAGTAGCGCCCTTTTCGCTGACACGTGGCCCTTAAAGAGTGCGCGCCTTGGCGGCCCGCCATTTATTTACAGAGAGATGGCAGGCTGCAAGCCCCTGGTAATTACCCCTAAATCATCATTTATTCAGCTTGAAGTAAGCACTAGACAGTTACCGTTAAAAATTGTCGGTGGGGCGACAATTTTGGCCTGAAAAAAAATTAAACCAGGGCTCGATCGTAGGGTGTCGTAACGTCGTTTTATGCTCGGACAGGGGGATTGCAATTGGGAAACATCAACAAAGATTACTACGGCGGCGTCCTGATGATTATATTGGGGCTTGGCACCGTATTCAAAAGCTTCGGCTATCACATCGGGTCGCTCGCCCACATGGGGCCGGGTTACTTTCCCGCCGCCATAGGTGTTTTGTTAACGATTACCGGCGTTTTGATTGCGCTGGCCGGCGTAGGCAAATCGCACGACATGTCGAAAAAGGCCCTGCCACCCGAATGGCGTGGCTGGCTATGCATCATAGGGGGCATCATCGCCTTTATTGTGCTGGGCCAATACACGGGCTTGTTGCCCGCCTCTTTTGCCATTGTTTTTATCTCCGCGTTGGGAGATAGAAAAAACTCAGTCAAGGCCGCATTTTTTCTTTCCATCGCGATGAGTATCGTCGCCGTGGTGGTGTTCTGGTGGGCACTGCAATTGCAATTTCCACTACTGCGCTGGGGTTAAGCCATGTCCTTGATAATGCAATCGATCACCGACCTGGGATACGGGTTTGGAATAGCCTTTGAACCCCACAATTTGATGTGGTCCGTATTCGGAGTGGTCGTTGGCAACCTGATCGGGGTTTTGCCCGGCATGGGCGCCCTGTCGGCCATTGCCATTTTGCTTCCCCTGACCTATGCCATGCATCCGGTGGCGGCCATCCTCATGCTGGCCGGCATTTTCTACGGATCCATGTACGGCGGAGCGATTGGCGCCATTTTGCTCAACCTGCCGGTGCACGCTCCACACGCAGTAACCTGCCTGGACGGCTACCCCCTGACCAAGCAGGGACGCGGCGGCGCGGCGCTGGGCATTGCCATGATGTCGTCCTTCTTCGCGGCGACGGTAGGCATTTTAGTAATGGTGTTTTTCTCCAACGTGCTGGTCGAGGTGGCCTTCAAGTTTGGGCCCACCGAGATTTTCTCCATCATGATGCTCGGTCTGATCGCCGGCTCCACCATGTCCAAGGGGTCGGCCGTCAAAGGGGTCGCCATGACCTTGCTGGGGCTGCTGATCGGCGTGGCAGGAACCGATGTCAATACCGGCGTGATGCGCTTTACCTTCGGCATGATCAATCTCGAAGACGGCGTCGATCTGGTTGCGTTGGCCATGGGCCTATTCGGCGTGGGCGAGTTCTTGCTGGGCATTAATCGCTTGCAGATCATCGGCACCGGCCTGAAAATGAAATTCAAGGACATGCGGCCCACCAAAGATGAGCTGAAAAGATCGTTTTTCCCAATGCTGCGCGGCACCGCCGTGGGAACCTTTTTCGGCATCCTGCCCGGCACGGGCCCCACCATCACGACTTTTGTGGCGTACGCACTGGAGCACAAGGTATCCAAACACCCCGAGCGCTTCGGCCATGGCGCCATCGAGGGCGTGGCCGCCCCCGAAGCCGCCTCGCACTCCAAAACTCAGGTTGATTTCATCCCCACGATGAGCCTGGGGATTCCCGGTGACGCCGTCATGGCGCTGATGCTGGGCGCCTTGATGATCCAGGGGATCCAACCCGGACCGCAGTTGATTACCGAGCATCCCGATATATTCTGGGGCCTGATCGCCAGCTTCTGGGTCGGGAACTTGCTGCTGATCATACTTAACGTTCCGTTGATCGGTCTGTGGGTCAAGCTATTGCGGGTGCCATACAAGTATCTGCTTCCGTCGGCCATGTTTTTTATCGCCGTAGGCTGCTTCAGCACCCAGAACAGCCTGTTCGAGGTGGGCGAAGTGGCCGTTTTCGGTATCGCTGGCGCCATATTGGTCGCCCTCGAATTTTCGGTGGCGCCCATCTTGCTGGGCTATGTTTTAGGGCCCATGGTCGAAGAGAACTTCCGCCGCGCGCTGCTGCTCTCCCGAGGCAACCTGTATGTATTCGTCGAACGCCCCATCAGCGCCTGGTTTATAGGCGCCTGTGCATTGCTGCTGGGGGTTCAAATACTGTTCTTTGTCCGCGGCAAATTTAAAAAGCGGCGTGGCCCCGGCGCAACAACGATTGCCTCGCTCGAAACCCAGGCCCACGTGAGCGCGGGGCAGGAGTAGCCGCATAGGCTACCCCGGCGGCTATCCGCACTTGGGCTTGTGATCTAATGCCTGGCTACCTGTCACCGGGGGCGTGGCTGACACACGCCGGGCTGCCAGCGGCAACAGACCGTACCCGAGCCTCGGTGTCGTTCAACACACGTTTGACGATCTGCCCGGATTGCGCCTTGACCTCAAGGTACCGCATGCAGGTAACTCGGAGGAACGAGGCAAAGTTGGTGGTTTCACCACGATAGCCATAGACCTCGTCGTGCAATTTGGCGATTAACTGATTGGTGGTCGAGCCATCTTCGCGTGCAAGCTCGGACAAGGTATCCCAAAACAGGTTCTCCAGTTTTATGCTGGTCACAACCTTCGATATCCGCACCGAACGATTGCGGGATTCATACAAAATAGGATCTGCATGCGCATAGAGATGACACATATTGCCTCCTGAGAATAGCTTCCGGGCAAAACGACATCACCGACAAGCTACGGCGCCATCGGCAATGTACTGATCATAACGAATTTCAAATTTGTTTACGAGACATACTTCCGGCGATGAACTCCGCCTGCCGAATTGCCAGCGAAACAATCGTCAGGGTCGGATTTTCAGCGGCACTTGAGGTGAACTGGCTACCGTCCGAAATGAAAAGATTAGCGATATCGTGCGTCTGACCGTGCTTGTTGCAGACCCCGTCCTCCTTCTTTTCACTCATGCGGCAAGTGCCCATATTGTGCGTCGAGGGATAAGGAGGCGTCCGATAAGTGCGCACCGCACCAGCCGCTTTATAGAGCGCCACGCTTCGCTCGAAGGCATGTTCTCGCATTGCCGCATCGTTGGGGTGGTCGTCGTAGTTCACATTGGCCACCGGCAAGCCGGCCCCGTCTTTGACCGAATGGTTCAAGGTAATGCGATTGCTTGCACGAGGCATATCTTCACCGACAATCCAAAGGCCAGCGGTGCGCGTGTAGTCGTCCATGTACGAGGAAAAGTTGGCGCCCCATGCTCCCGGGTCCAGAAAAGCGGCGTAGAACGACAAGCCCAGGCTGATGGTTTCCAGCTCGTAGCCGCCGACAAAACCGCGTTTGGGGTCGTGGCGCGCCTCGTCCTGCACAATTCCCGCCATGGTAGTGCCACGATACATGTGAACCGGCTTGTCGAACACCGCGTAAACAGACGCTGTCGTATGGCGCATATAGTTGCGTCCCAGCTGTCCGGAACTGTTTGCCATGCCGTCCTTGAACTTGCCCGATTCCGACAACAACAACAGGCGTGGCGTTTCAATCGAATTGCCGGCGACACAAACTACGCGCGCAGCCTGTCGTTGCTCTTTGCCATCTTTATCAAAATAAACAACGCCAGTTACTTTGCCCGCGTCGTTATGTTCAATCCGCGCAACGTGACATTCAGTACGAAGCTCAAGCTTGCCGGTGGCTTCCGCCTTGGGAATCTCCGTATACAAGGTAGACCATTTCGCACCCATCTTGCAGCCCTGGAAACAGAAGCCTTGCTGGATACAAGCGGCGCGCCCGTCGCGCACGATGCTGTTGATCGCCATATGGCCAGTGCTGACCTCCTTGTAACCCAGACGGGTGGCCCCGTCGTACATTATCTTGAAATTATTGTTGCCTGGCAGGCCTGGAATGCCGTGAGTCCGCGTCACGCTCATCTTGTCCTCGGCACGGGAATAATACGGCTCCATTTCGGCAAGCGATATAGGCCAGTCAAGCAGATTGGCGTTCTTGAGCGCGCCATAAGTTGTGCGCGCTTTGAATTCGTGCTTTTGAAAACGCAGCGATGCACCTGCCCAGTGAGTGGTTGTACCCCCCACTGTTTTACAGATCCAGGCAGGTAAATTGGGGAAATCGCGCGCCACGCGCCAGGAACCCGACGCCGTTCGCGGATCGAGCCAGGCCAGTTGCTTGAATGCCTTCCATTCATCCTGAATAAAAGTCTCTGTACTTTGCCTCGAACCGGCCTCAAGCACGACTACTTTTACGCCTTTTTGACAAAGCTCATTAGCCAAAGTACCGCCGCCGGCACCCGACCCAATAATCACGACCACACTGTCATCTTTATTTTCGTACTTAGCCATATCGCCTCCTTGTGCCCGTCGCCGGTGATGGGCGGGTGCTAAAAATTACCTGTATTGGTCCAAACATCTCTTGCTCGATCCTATATTTTTTTTACGGTGGGGCTCGCTGCCTCGGGCGGATTGGGTAGCCACGTCAGATCATCGAATCCTCTGTGGATATAGCCGCCTTTGGACCAGACCTCTCCCTCGTACCCAAAATATTTGAAGGCCATCTGATTATCGTAAAGAGAAGTGATGCATTGGCCACGCACCTTTTGAAAGAACGGCTCAGCGCTCATTTTGTCCAGAACCGCCAGTTGCCGCTCAGGCGAGGCACCAACCCAGTTGCCGCCTGCTTCCGAATTGAGCCGCGCAACGCCGTCAATCACCAGCTTATGCGTCGCGGCCTCGCCACAGGCCACATCCATATCCTTGACCAGAAGCGCATACACCGCATCGGGCAACCCTTTATGCGGATAAAGGCGCTTTGCCATCGACAGGAGCGCTTCCGACTGCCCCTTGTCCAGTATGCGGGCCTCAAGCGCCCATACTCGAGAGGGCGCCAACGTCGCCAGCAATGAACCGGTAGCGAGCACTCCGGTCAATACCACGGAGCTTTTCAAAAACTGACGCCGTGAATGCGACTGAAACGAAATTGCCTTGCTATCGGGCGGTGCTGTCTTTGTATCGATTGTTGATTTCATTCTTTGTCTCCAGTAAATCGAGAAAACTCAATGGATTGCGCCGCTATCTGCATATAGATGTCTGGCGCAGGCTACCGATAATGTCCAGCCTCTTGTAGTACTTCGATCTTGTATCCATCGGGATCGCTCATGAAAAAAAATCGCGCCAACACCACTCCGTCCTGCTCAAGCTGTTTGATCGGAGTGGGCGCATAGCCGGCCGCGACCATACGCGCGTGGCTGCGGTCAAGATCGGCTTGCGCAAACGCGACATGGCCATAGGCAGTGCCATGGACGTAAGGGGCTTCCTGATTCTTGTTGAAAGTGAGCTCGAGCTCCGCCTGACTGGCTTCGTTTCCCAGGTACACGAGCGTGAACGTAGGGAAATCCAGGCGATGGGTTTCGTTGAGCCCGAACGCGTCGCTGTAAAAATTCACGGATCGCGGCAGATCACCCACGCGTACCATGGTGTGTATCAATTTGGCCATGCCTGGAGCCCCACAAATAATCATGAAACGATTATGCGGGTTCGAATGCTAGGCCTGGTAACAGCCAAGTGCTACATGACCTAGGACAAACCCGTAAGAAATTCGCGACGGTTCCTCTCGAACCCCTCGGGCTGCTCCAGATGTGCCGCATGTCCGTCCCTGGCGTCCTGCAAAACTCGCATGCGCTGTGGCATGGATAGCTGCCGCAGCAGCGGGCAGGCTCATAGAGTGGCCGATTACATGAAAACGCTCCAGGCCCAATTTATCGGCCAAGTCGATCACGCAACCGGCAAAGTCGGCCCTTCAGTTAGTTGACGACCACACCCGCACGCTTGATGACATCTTCCCAGTAGGGTGCCTCTTTGCGCAAATTGGCGGTGAACGTCGCCGTATTTTCAAGGCTGACGACGAAGCCTTGATTCTGCAGTTTCTTTTGTATGACAGGATCGCTCAGCACCTTGTGCAAGGCCTGCTCTACACGTTCCACGACGGCGGCAGGGGTGCCCTTGGGTGCCGCCATGCCCCACCAGTTGCTGACTACTGCATTGCCTATGCCCACCTCTTTGGTCGTCGGAACGTTGGGCAGTGCCGCGAAGCGTTCGGGCAAAGCCACCGCCAGCACACGCAGCTTGCCCGAAGGCAGGTACGCGGAGGCAATTCCGTAGCCTCCGATATAAACCTGGATCTGGTTTGCCAGTAAAGCCTGCACGCCGGGAGCCGACCCGCGATACGTCACGGCTGTCATGTTGCCACGTACGGCTTCAGATAGCATCCATCCGGACAAGGCTGGCGTTGTGCCCGCCCCCGGAGTGCCGTAGTTCAAGATTCCGGCGTGCTTTTCGGCATAAAACTTGAACTGCGCAAAGTTATGCGCAGGCACTTTGGCATTGAGGTAAATGAATGCTGGCACATCCACCACCTTGGCGATAGGCACCAGCGCTTTCGATGGATCGTAGCTCATGCTTTTATACAGGAACTGGTTGATGACAAAATTGTTCGTGGCTCCCAACAACAGGGTATAGCCATCGGGCGCGGCACGGACCACTTCCTGTGTGCCGATATTCCCGCCAGCCCCGGATTTGTAGTCCAGAATCACGGGCTGACCCAGCGCTTTCGTCAGGCCGGGCTGTAGCACCCTGAAGACAATGTCACCCGCCGCGCCCGCCGCGTACGGCAATATGACCCGGATAGAATGGTCCGGATAGGCCGCGTTGGCCATAGCGCTAAAGCTCAGGCCTAGGGCCATTAGCCATATTTTTACACCCCTATACCTTGTAAACATCAATGTCTCCCTGGAAGTAAGGTTCCGCTGCGTGCGAGTGATGACGCTTTTGCGTGCTTCTACAAATCGATCCGCATAAGGTCGTGCGCCAGGCTTATTGGGCCTTTATAGTTTTTATGCAAATCGCGCACCACCTCATCAAGCATGCCCGGCCCCATCAAATCTATAGGCAAATGGTTGCCCGCCGCCCGTTTTATCACCGGGCTGGTCGAATCGAAATGGCCAAAATGAGTAGGCACAAGCTGCTTTACCTTGGCCCTTGCGGCAATTTTCCCGAGCTCCAGCGGGCTGGTGTGCGAGTAAGTGCCGACACCCGATTTGGCGCGATGCGCAAGAAAAGACTCGGGAAAAGTGCATTCGTGAATCAGCAGATCGGCATCTTGCGACAAGCGCCCCATGGATTCACATGGCGCCGTATCGCCGCTAAAGGCCACCACTTTGCCTTCCGCTTCCAGGCGTATGCCGAAACAGTCGGTGATTTCTGTAGGGATGTGATCCACCCGGTCTACATATATCCTGACATCTTCGTCCTGATAGATGAGTCCGGGACTGACCTCGGTCACCAGCGGGCGCACGGCTTCAATGTTCTTTTGCCGCACGCCATAGGCGGCGCGCGCCTGGATATCAACCCTAAAGGCGCCGTTTTCAAATGAATGATCGACGAAATCCCGTGTGCCCCGGGGCCCATACACCTTAAGCCTTCCTTCCCGGTTGAACACCCAGCTGGATAAAACAAAGAAAGGCAAGCCGCAGATATGATCGTAATGAAGATGACTAAGGAATACCCACCCGACATCAGCCGGATTGATATTGGCCCGCACCATTTGGCGCGTGGATCCTTCACCGCAATCGAACAGATAATTTTTGCCATTGTTCAAGGTGATCAGGATCGACGACTGTGCCCGATCCGGATCAGGCAAGGCCGCGCCAGTTCCCAGCATGGTGATTTTCAAGTCGCATCTCCTGAATAAAATCTGTCTGCGCGCACTTACAAGGCCGGCTTATTGAAGAGCACGGAATGAACAGTAAGTAAACCGTAAGTATTAAAGTACGATTTTTAGTACTTTCTGTTTAAACTGTCAATAGTCCGCCGATCGGACTCAGGCAACCGAATTTCGGTCGGACTCTTCGCGCGGATGAAACTGGGTTTCTATGCTTAAGTACTTGGCGGGGTACAAAACACGGGCCGCGTACACGATTTCCTGCTGGGCATTGCGCGCCACACGCAGGGCCTGTGCGACCGCCGTGCCAATTTCAATATGCAGCTCTTTAGCAACAACGCCGTCGGCCGCCCGTATCGTCAGCACCTGGTTTGCCGAATGCAGCTCATCCTTGAAATACCGGTTGACAACCGGCAGAATCGGTTCGGATTCGAAGTGCGTTTTTTTCAGGTCGAGCAAGCGTTTGATCACATACACTGTGTTGAAGCTGTATGGAATATCGTCAGCCCAGTTCACGCGAGTCGTCCACCAGTAAGGCGACGATAAGGCCTGAGCCGATATTTCGGTGGCCAGCGACCCATAGCCGCTGTCGAGCACCGTAAACCGAACCTTTAAATGCTCGATATGCTCAACCAGTGAACGCCAATCGGTAGGCAGCATTAACCAATGCTCCTTGTTCGCATCTGCAATCACAAAAGTTCCCTTGCCCCGGGTGCGCTCGATCAGCCCTTCCTGTTGGAGTTCATCAAGGGCGGCGCGCACGGTGGCGCGCGAAACGCCATATTCGGAGACCAAATCCTGCAGGGTGGGAATACGCGTCCCCACCGCCCACTCGCCGCGCTCGAGGCGCGTCCGCAAAACGTACTTGACCTTGAGCGACAAGGGCAGCCGCGATTGTTTTTTCAGAACGGAGTGGATGTTGTCGACCATGCCGGTGTGTATTGATAGATGAGGCCACCATATTACAGCCCTTCACGGTGCGAAAGAGAGAGCCGGTCGGCGGGGAGCGGCATGGCACCCACAAGGGGTGCCGCTACATGAACAACGGCCATGTTGACGAACAACGGTCGCGTTGATGAACAACGGCCATGTTGATGAACAACGGCCATGTTGATGAACAACGGCCATGTTGATAAGCGACAGGCGCGTTGATGAATGACAGGCGAATTGATCAGCGGCAGGCACGCTTTTGTAGAGGCAGCCCTTGTGGCTGCCATAGGGACGCCACTGCTTACGAATCGCGCCGCACCACAAAATGCTCGACGTAATCATTGACGGGGTGGTTCTTGATATCGTCGGGAGTGCCTACCTGTTCGATCTTGCCATCTCGCAAAATGGCGATGTGCTGGCCCAGGCGCAAGGCTTCGTCAATATCGTGGGTAACGAACACAATGGTTTTGTGCAAGCGCTGCTGCAAGGCAAGCAACTGGTCTTGCATGTCGTAGCGTATTAGCGGATCGAGCGCCGAAAACGCCTCATCCATCAACAATACCTCGGTGTCGGTGGCCAGCGCGCGCGCCAGGCCCACGCGCTGGCGCATGCCGCCCGAGAGCTCATCGGGATAGCTTTTGGCGTAATCGGCCAAGCCCACGCGTTCCAGCCAGTCCAGCGCAAGTTTTCGGGCCTGCTTTTTGTCGTCGCCGCGCACATGCAGGCCAAACGCCACGTTCTCCAGCACATTGATATGCGGCAACAAACCAAAGCTCTGGAACACCATGCTGACCGTGCGGCGGCGCAACTGGCGCAAACCCGGCAGATCCAGCGACAGAATGTTCTGACCATTGATCAGAATTTCGCCCGCCGACGGATCGATCAGGCGATTCATATGGCGTATCAGCGTTGATTTGCCAGAACCCGACAAACCCATAATGCATGAGATCTGGCCCACGGGCACCGTCAGGTTGACCCCTGCGAGCCCAACATTGCATTGGGTCTGCGCCTGTACCGATTGCCGGGTATGGCCGGCCCGAAGCATCGTCAGCGCCTGTGAGGCATTGGCGCCAAATACTTTGTATACATCCCGGACTTCAATTTTGACGTCACTCATCGCGCACATCCATTTTATTTTGGGCCTGGGCGCTACGCCGCGACTTGCCGTAGGCCTGCGTAATGCGATCAATCACAATGGCCAGGATGACAATGGCCAACCCAGCCTGTAAGCCCAGCCCGACGTTTAGAGTCTGTATGCCCGCCAACACGTCTTCGCCCAGGCCACGCGCGCCTATCATCGACGCCACAACTACCATGGCCAGCGCCATCATCGTGGTCTGATTGATGCCCGCCATGATGCTGGGACGTGCCAGCGGCAGCGTAACCCGCGTGAGCATCTGCCAGCGTGTCACGCCAAACGACTGAGCCGCCTCCATGATGTCGAAATCCACTTGGCGCAAGCCCAAAGTGGTGAGCCGTATCAGTGGCGGCACGGCATAGATGATGGTGGCGAACAAGGCCGGCACCTTGCCCAGCCCGAAGAACATCAGCACGGGAATCAAGTACACAAAGCTGGGCAGAGTCTGCATGACATCGAGCACTGGTGTGAGAACGCGGCGCAACAGTCGATGCCGAGCCATCAGGATGCCGATGGGGATGCCGATAATAATGGCAAACACCGTCGACACCAGCACCAACGCAAAGGTTTGCATTAGTTTGTCCCACAAGCCGACAGCGCCTATCGCGTACAAGCCAACCATATAGCAAAGCGCCAGGCTTGCTTTTCGGGTGGCATTCCAGGCCAGCGCCCCTACGAACAGGAGAAACAGCGCTGGCGGCACGCCCTCGAAGAACTGCTCCATAGGCAGGAGAACCGTGGTCAGGATGAAGTTGCTAAACGCGTGCAAGCTCCGGCCATAACGCTGTACGGCCGACACCAACTGCTTGTTGACGTAGTTTGTCATGGACACCGAGGGGAAGATCGAATGGCTGCTGTGAGCGACAGCGCTTTGAAGACCTAGAGCCTGCGCCATACGCGCCGCGCGGTCGGCAGGCATCCAGGCCTTCCAGATGTCGGGGCGTTCACGCAAGAAGCGTTCGGCGGCGACATCTCCTCGGATATGCTGGCTGGTCATGGTATAGATAATCTGGTTCAGCAAGGCCGGCTTGAATTGCACCCGCTGGAATAGCCCCATGATTTCAGGATTGCGTTTGGCAAACGGCGTAGACACTGCGATACCCAGATGCGCAACCAGGAAATCGGTGGGGCAAAGCTCGCCTTTTCCGCTAACCACCACGTCCCAGCAGGCTTGATTAAATGGCGGCAAGCCGATTTTTTTGAATTTGTACTTGGCCATCAGGCCTGTCGGCTGCCAATAATAGAATAAGATGGGCTTACCCTGGTCGTAGGCGGAGCTGATGGCCGCATCCAGCGCGGCGCCTGTTCCGGCACGGAAATTCGTATAGTCCTGATCGAGATTAAGTACCTTCAACAATCGGGTATTGGTCTTCTCGCAAACCCAGCCGTTCGGGCAGTTCAGGAACCTGCCCTTCCCGGGCGTCTCGGGGTCCGCAAACAGTTCTTTATATTTGGGTAGGTCTTTCCACGACCGCAAATCGGGTGCGACAGCCTTGATGCCCCGCTTGGCATCGCCGTTAATCACGTAGTCGGGCACATACCAGCCTTGCGTCGCACCGCCTGCAAGCGTATCGCCCACAACCTGAACAGTTCCCGCCTTGATGGCATCTACTATGATTTTTGTGCGCCCCGACCACAGCTCGGCCACCACCTGCAAATCATTTTGCGTCAAGGCCGTCTCGGTAGCGGCCGCCGTTCCAGGCACGGCCTCGGTCTGGCAACCGTATGCCTTGTCTAGAATCTGCTGCAATACATTCATGGTGAATTCGGCGCTTTCCCATGTCTGGCTGGCAAAACGAACCGGCTTGCCCTGGTTACATTGCTCGACCGGAGCAGCGCCAGCCGACACAAACATTAAAAGCCAACCCAGCAATATCAGAAGTAATCTCATGCCTGATCTCTCCCCTATCCGGTTACCATAAAACAAAAACGCCGTGCTGTCCAAGCACGGCGTTTTTTTTCAGGCCCGAACAGGGCCGCGCGACAAATTACTGCAACGCAATTTCCACATCCACTCCAGCGGGCAGATCAAGGCGCATCAAGGCATCGACGGTCTTGTCGGTAGGGTCGACAATATCCATCAGGCGCTGATGAGTGCGCATTTCGAACTGATCACGGGCCGTCTTGTTGACGTGGGGCGAACTCAGGACGTCATAGCGGCGAATACGTGTAGGCAACGGCACCGGGCCGCGCACGACGGCGCCCGTGCGTTTGGCCGTTTCAACGATCTCAGCCGCCGATTGATCGATCAGCTTGTAATCAAATGCTTTCAAACGGATGCGGATTTTCTGATTTTTCATGGTGTGTCCTAAAGAACGAAAGTGGAAGAGGCAGCCGCCTCTTCCTACGCATTGATCTGCTATTTAATGATTTTGGCAACGACGCCGGCGCCGACGGTGCGTCCGCCTTCACGGATGGCAAAGCGCAGCCCCTCTTCCATCGCGATCGGCGCGATCAGCTTGACCGACATCGCCACGTTA
>SCRC01000009.1 GCA_004297945.1 Candidimonas sp.
GCGCGCCATGGATTTGCGAATCGGCCATGGCGGCATCACGCCACAAACGGCTTTGCTGCGCGCCAACAAACCCACCCGCGCTCCAGTTCCGGCCTACCGGCTGCCATACGCCCAGCACCACGCCCTGAATATCGCGGTGATCAGCCGGTGTACCGCGATAACCAGCGCGATCAGCCGAAGAATGAAACGCGTGGCTCCAAAACCCGGACGCGGCTCCTGGCGCTGGCCCATCCCACGCGGAAGATCCCGACAGAACCCCGCTCGCCGTCCACAAAGGGCGGACATATTCAAATACCGCCTGCCGAACAAAGCGGCTATCGTCGATCAAACTGGAGTGCACCGACGCCGCCCAGCTCCCGGACAACAGCTCAAACGCCTGCCGCGCATCAGGCCTATCCAACACGACCACTTGGTCGTACAGCGCCGACGCCCCGGGGCCGCCCTCGGCATCCAGCGCCCTGGCCACGTCATCTTCCACAGGCGTTTGCGCCACCTCTTCAAAGGCCGTGTCATTGCGCTCCAGCGTTAAAAACACCTGCTTGTCGTCATAGGCCAGCGATGGCGTTAGAAACGCAAAGTTGCTGCTCGCCGCCGCAAAGCGGCTGCCGTCCAAACCCTGTTCGGCCCGCAGCACCGTATAGCGGGTGCTGGCCTGCCAATCGCCCGCCTCGGCCAAGGCCACCAAATCGCCATCGAGCAAAGCACGGCCTGTCACCTGCACAAAATCCACCGCCCCCGAGGCAGTGGCCTCTACCTCGAAACGGGCGCCCGGCTTGAGCACCAAATCGCCCTGCACCGTCAGGGTGCCGATACTATTTCCCGGCGCCAACACACCGCCCGCGTTTATGGTCGTGGGCCCCACCACGCCTACCCCCTGCAAGCGCGCGCCATGGCCCACTTGCACCGAGCCCGAAAAATGACGGTTCACGGCCAGTGTGCCCTTGTTGACCGTGGCCGTGCCGAAATATGCCAGCACATCGCCAGCCAAACGCAGACGCCCCGCCCCCTGCTTGACCAAGGGCGCCGAACCCGCCATCGTACCCAGTTGAACCGCTTCGCCACTATTGACCACCCACTGCACACTATCGCCATATTCCAGAGGCGTCACCGTCGTATACGAACCCGCCGGCACACGCGTGCCGATATCCACCGCCTGGAGCTGCAAGCCGTTCATCACCGTAACGCCCGGCGCATAGCTCAAGATCGTGCCCGTATTGATATGCAGCGTGCCCAAGGCCGAGCCCAGGGCGCTATCGCTTGCCACGTGCAGCCCGCCTTGCAGCAGCAAGGTATTGCCCGCGTAGGTGTTGGGCCCGGACAGCATCAAGGTGCCCGCCCCCAGCTTTGCCAGACTCTGACGCGAACCCGGCTCGCTGCGAACCGTGCCGCTTAGATGCAGGACCGAATCCCCATACGTGTTGATCAAGCCCTGCGATCCAATCCCGACCTCGCGGCGCGATTCAAACGAAGCGCCCACATGCAAGGCATCGCCCGAAAAAACAAAAGGCACACCGGGTTCTCCCCACTGCGCCTCGTTCATGATCCGTTCCACTTCGTCGGGTGGCGGCGACCACATCACCACCGATAAAGGCTCGTCCTTGCGTTTGTGCTCGCCTTCGGCCAACGGCGTGGCCGCCGCCATATCGCCAAACCCCAAACACGACAAACCCACTGCCGCCACCACACCCCACAAACACCGGGACACCGACGGCGCAGGCACCAAACGGCGGTTTCCATCCGCTACCTGAATCCCACTTTCGTCCAACGGCAACATCGATATAGGCTGAATCGTCATTGTTTCCTCCGATAGATAGAAATGTCACGTACGTGACGATCGGAGTATGAAATATTTTGACGTATTTTGATATGTATATTTAGATTTAAAGGGAAAACCCTTAGGATCGAGAGATTTAACGTAGATGCCCTATTTCTGTAGCGACAGCCCATATTTCTGTAGCGACAGCCCATATTTCTGTAGCGACAGGCCTTGTGCCTGTCATCGATGCAAGATACCGTCCTTGATTCTCAACGATGGCACGTCGAGCTTCAGACTGCTTCATTCCATATATATTTACATCACTACAAAAATATCTATAATTATAGATATATCTTCATTCCAGGAGCCGACGATGTCCCGCACAGCAAAGTTGTTTATCAGTGGCGGCAGCCAGGCCGTTCGCCTACCGGCTGACTGCCGATTCGAGGGGAAAGCGGTCTTCATCTCCAGGGATGGAGAGCGTATTGTTCTTTCGCCTAAACCAGATTCCTGGGCTGACTATTTGGCATCTGGCCCACGCGCGGCGTCCGACTTCATGGAGGGGGTGGTCGATCTCCCGGTGCAAAATCGAGAGTTTGCATGACAAGGCGATACATGCTTGACACGGACACCTGTGTGTTTGTGATGCGCGGGCCTTCCGAAAATTTACGCGTCAAATTACTCACAACCCCAATCGAACAACAGGCGATATCAGTAGTAACGCTTGCAGAGTTGGTTTTTGGCATTAAGGTGTCATCACAAGCGAAACTGAATAGAGCTGCATTAGATGCTTTTGTAAAGCATCTGACGGTGCTGGAGTGGCCGGAAGCTGCGGCTGAACACTACGGCGAGATTCGAGCCCACTTGCAAAAACGCGGGCAAATGATTGGAGCTAACGACCTTTTCAATGCAGCTCACGCGAGAAGTATTGGCGCCGTGGTGGTCACAAATAACGAACGGGAGTTTCGGCGAGTGCCGGGATTAAAAGTTGAAAACTGGTTGGCTACCCGGCCAAATTTAAACGATTATCGCTGACAAGGAGCCATCGTGCGTAATTTATCCCCCATTCATCCAGGTGAAATCCTCCTGGATGAATTTTTGAAGCCACACGGCATCAGCCAGTACGCGCTTGCCAAAGCCATTGAAGTATCACCGCGCCGTATTAACGAAATTGTGCACGGCAACCGCTCCATCACCGCTGATACCGACCTGCGCCTTTGCCGCTATTTCGGCCTATCCGATGGATACTGGCTGCGTGGCCAGGTGAGACACGACACCCAGGTTGCCAAAGACGCCATGGCCGATGTCCTGGCACCCACAAGGGGTGCCCCTGCATGAACGACGGGTACGTTTTTGTAGGGGCAGCCCTTGTGGCTGCCATTTTCTTCCCATGACGGCACCCCGAAAACGATCGCCATCAAATATTCTTGAGTCAGCGCAGTGTGGTAAGTTGTTTCTTGATCAAACTAATCCATTGGATTATAATAAACCATGCACGGTATTGCGGAACTGCCCACATATATTCGGCTGGCAAACAAACTCCTGAGCGAGGACGAATGTCGCAATCTGATCGACTACCTAGCCAAGCACCCGCAGGCCGGCGACATCATGGAAGGTACGGGTGGCGTGCGCAAATTGCGCTGGCGCCGCGGCGGGCAAGGGAAGAGCGGAGGCGTACGCATCATCTATTACTACCACGATGATCGTATGCCGCTGTACTTATTGACGCTCTTCGCCAAAGGAGATAAGGCCAACTTGACCAAGGCTGAGCGCAATGAGTTGGCCAGCCTGGTTGACATATTGGTAGGCATCTGGGAAAGACGAACATCATGAGCACTACATTTGAAAGCATCAAGCAAGGCCTGCAAGAGGCCATTGCCCACGCCAAGGGCGATGAGCGCGGCGTGCGCGTGCATCGTCCCCACGTCGTCGACGTGAAGACAATACGAGCCAAGGTAGGGATGACTCAGGAGCAGTTTGCTGCCCGTTTCGGGTTCTCCACGGCAACCCTGCGTCACTGGGAACGGGGTGACCGCACCCCACATGGTCCAGCGCTGGTACTGCTCAATGTCATCGAGCGCAACCCAAAGGCGGTCATCGATGCATTAGCCTAGCGGCGACAGACCCGAATGCGCGAGGACTGCGCGCCCGGCGCGATTCCACGATCCGGCGGATGCGTGTCGCATGCATGTATTATATCTGTCGCTGCGTGGTGGTAGACCGACTAAGAATTGCACAATCTATCGGCCGATGGAGAACCAAGGCTTTGGCAGCCACAAGGGCTGCCCCTACATTAGCCACCGCCACGTTTTTGTAGCGGCAGCCCTTGTGGCTGCCATCTGAAACCCGGACAAATTGCCACTACCACCCTATCCCGGACATGCTTAGGCATCATATCCAGGAAAGGCTTATCGCCGTCCCAAAAGCTGCGAGCGACCGATCTTAACGGCTTCCGTGGACAGTTTGGGTGGGGTGGAGAACGCCTCGAAGGCATCCCCGGGCACCCATCTGCTCATGGCATACACATGTTTCTCCCGGAGCCCCTGCACACCTTCGGACCAAGCCAGCAACATGCGCTTGCCAACGTCACTGAACTCAGGATGCGCTCTCATCGCCTCACGCACCTGGGGCCCGACATCGGCCACGGCATCGCTAAGCTTTTCAATAATGCGGGTTTGTTCTCTGCCAGCAATACCGAACGTGGCCGCAATGAAATTCTGTAGATTCTTGCCCGGCGCCCAAGTCTTCTTGCCCATGAACGAGATGCCGGGCGGATTATGCTGGTAACCCGCATAAACGACTGTAGTCAACATATCGTAGACCGGCGATAGATGCACGTCGGCACGCGAGGTATATAGCAATGCCAGGTTCTTGGCATGGCAGTCGGCATTGCGCAGTGCATAAGTCAACAGCAAGATGGTGGCCAGTTGGCGAAACGTCTCGTGCCGATGACTGCCGGGGACATGGTCACGCACCGCGCGAGCGATACGCTCCCATGTTGTCTCGTATTTTGCGGCAGGACGCAGGCCCAGCAAGGAGCAGAAATCTTCCATGCCGTAGTGTGGCTGACCCTTTCCGTCGACGTCGAATCGGTGCACAACTAGCGCGTGGCAGTTGATCGTCCCATACATAGGACTCGGTGCGTACAGGCATTGTCAGTGAGACAAAGTCGTTCGCCACCGTATCAGCGTGATAGGTCAGCACACTCTTGAAGTCGCCAGACTGCTCCAATACGGCAACATCGCGCCCAAGGACGTAAACGGCCAGTTTCATGTGCGCCCCCCATGCTCGGTGGCGCCAGCCGCATGACGCTCGCGGCGCAGCTCATCCAAAGTACCCGATTCCCCAGCCACGGCGATATCGAGCTCCATCCCCAGCACGGCCAAAATCGCCAGCAGCTTGCGTGCACCAAACTCGGCCACTCGGCCGCGCTCAAAACGCGACAGCGACTCCGGAGTCAGCCCGGCCTGCTTGGCGACATTAGCCTGCTTCAGCCTAAGAGCATGACGACGAGCGGCTACCGCATGACCAAGTTCTTGAAGAGTCTGCATTTAATATATACGTCAATAATTTTGATAATTACCCATATTATTGATGTAAATATCAATTTATACAAGAACAAGCTCACTTGACTGTGGCCACTGGCACCCACAAGGGGTGCCCCTACAAAAACGTACCCGCCGCTAATGTAGCGGCAGCCCTTGTGGCTGCCATTCTGTTCTCGTGGTGGCACCCCGAGCAAAATGACTGCCGTCAGACGTGGGCGGCCTCATCAAGGACTTGGTCGGCCCATTGATTTATGCTCTTTCCCGCAGCGCTGGCCGCGATGCTTACTGCCGCATGGACTTCTGGCCGAATACGCAACATTAATTTACCCGATGCCGGTTTCTGCGGATTACGGTTGGTCTTCGCACAGTCTGCCAAATAGTGATCTACCGCCTGATGAAAATCTTGTGCCAGATTGGCCACCGTATCGCCGTGAAAGCTAATGCTGTCGGCCATGCCAAGCACACGACCAATAAAGATATTGTCGTGTGGATCGAATTCGACCCTCGCGCTATATCCTTTATAAGTCATTGAGTTTGTCATAACGTAACTCCTAAATCCGTAAGCCATTTCCGCAAGTCTTCCACCTGATATTTTCTGGCATCCTTGCCCGGATGAGGTCGATGCAAAAATTGGCGCCGATCATTAATTTCAAACGCCACGCGGGAGCCTTTTCCTTCACGCACTTCTCCACCCAGACTCTCAATCAGCGCTTCAATATCCGAAAACACAATATTGCCAAGTGTAGGTACCTTAAAGATGGCCTCGAGTGTTTTGCGGTGTTTGGTCTTCATACAAATAATGATAGCAAATTATGCTATCAACAACAATTACTTTTACCGCCGCTTGTAGCGGCAGCCCTCGTGGCTGCCACCGCGAGTACAGCGGAAGCTTTAACGTGCGGATCGACAGACGCGTCCATCGAGCGCTTGCCATCGAGGCGGCGCAAGCCGGTGTATCGCTCAATGCTCTCGTTGCGCAGTGTTTAGTCAGGCAATCGCCTGCTGGGATCAAAAAGTGTTAACGCCCTGGTCGCTAACCTGGCAGCCACAAGGGCTGCCATTACTACAAAAACGTACCCGCTGCTTGTAGCTCTTTCTTTTTCTTACTTCCACAAGTAAATTTTGCTATCTGCGCACAAGTATTTTTTGTTACCCATGTAATAGCCCCGGATACTTCTTCTGTCGCAACTCTTCAACGGCCTTGTCCGTCAGCTTCCAAGGATCCCCTTTGATGCGAACAATCAGTTCCGTCCATACACGCTCAAAAACGCGCATCGCATCGTCATCGCCGAACTTAATGCCTGCTGGCAGTAATGGCGCGATGTCTTCGGTGAGGCTGCGTGTGAGCTTCTCCAGCATGCGCTGCTCTGCCACCGCACGGCTGATCGGTTTGCCTTCCAACGCCAGGTAGTGATCGAAGCAGGCGATGAGCTTGTCCGCGTCCAGCGCAAGCCGGTCGAGCCCGTGACCCAGGTCAAACAGATCCCGGTTCTTTCGCCGCTGGAGCAAGGCGCGCAGCTTGGTGCCGAACAATTCTTCGGGCTCGAAGGAGACAATCTCGGCCTCACCTCGATACCAGTCGCTGTCTACAGCGAAGGGGTACGACTTGAGTTCGAAAAAGCTGTCGTGTTCGCGCGTGTTGATCTCGACCTTGAGTTTCAACGTTGCCTGCGTGTCGGCTTCTGGCGTGAACTTGAAGACCAAATGCATTGAATGCCCCGTCTGCTCGCGATTGCATTTGCCCAGCCATGACAAGGTATCTCGAATCGCATCGACCGTTGTGCCAATAGGTTCCGCCTGGGTCTGCACCAGGTCGATGTCTTCGGAGTAGCGCAGAGGCTGCGCGAACAGCAGCTTGTTGATGGCAGTGCCGCCACGAAACGCAACTTTGCCCTTCAATACAGGCGCGCTGAACAGGTCGCACAAAGCGCGGCAGATGATGAGGTCTTGTTCAACTTGGCGTGGATCGGGCCAGGGCGCAATTGTGCTCCAGGCTTGGATGTAGGAGTCAGGAATCAAAAATCGGCCTCCACGGACTCATTGATAACGAGCTTCCACTTGGCGTCTTTCTCGTGGAGTGCAGCCAGTGATTTCAGAAGCGGTTTGACGGAAGGGTCGAGCGGCTTCATGGATTTAGCTTGGTGAGCAAAGGGTTCCAAAACGCTGGCCTGCCGGATGTGGTTAGCGTGATCGAGCAGATAACCAAGACGACGTACAGAGGCGTTTTCGTAGTACGCGGCGGCCTTGACCAGTTTGCGCCGATCAGCTTTTGCGCCAAGGTCTTTCACGATCTGCGCTACACCGTTGATGCCTGCTGCCTTGTGGAAGTAGCGCGCGGCGTCAAGCAGGGTCAGTTCCACACCGGCAATCTTGGCGAAACCGGCTTCGCTCTTGATCTGCCCGAGCCAGTCCGCTCGGTTGATTTGAGTGAACGCGGCCGGGGCCTGGTAGACGAACTGGAGGCGGTGGCGACCGATGTCGAAATCCCGGATCTGTTGGGGAGCGATCACTTGAAAGACCATCGCTGCCTGATGCGAGGAACCATGAAAGGCTGCGGCTCGCAGTAACGAAATTCGATAGTCGATCCCCAGGTACTTCATCAGCGGGTCAATCCAACGCACCGGATCGGGTGCGCCGACTGCCTGATCCTCCGGCCGAAGGATCAGGAAGAAGCCTCGCCGAGGCCTTGCGAGCCGACGCCGCTTGGTCAGCCGGGCCACAGCCGCCGAAAAGGCCTCGGGGCTCAGACCGAGCGCCTGCACCCCATCGTCTCGGCTGAAGTAAGCCCGGCCGCGAGAGAGTTGCTCATCCAAGTATCGGTCAAGAATTCCCATCCCCTTTTATATGTGAAAATCGACAGAAAAGCAATGATTTTGCATATGATTGGGGCTATGCAAGCCGCTTGGCCAAGTTTTTCGCCCGAGGGTGGTAGTACCGCATCAGCATGCGCGGGTCTTTGTGACCGGCTTCGAATGGCACCCACAAGGGGTGCCGCTACAAAAACGTACCCGCCGCTACAAAAACGTATCCGTGAATCATGTAGGGGCAGCCCTTGTGGCTGCCATTCCAGTCAACGCGCCAATGGCACCCACAAGGGGTGCCGCTACAAACACGTTCCTATAGCGTCTGTCGGTACGACCCCCCCCCATCAATGACCGCTTTTGCACCCGGGCCCGGGGGAAATAATTGCCCAATTGATCACGATGGTCGGGCTGCGGGCACTGGACCACGGAACCTTGACCACCCCATGCCACGCCCCTCGATCGAACAAGTTTTTTAAACCGGCCCTCGGAGCGCCTCCCGTCGTTTCACTATAGGCCACCAGTGCGCCGCAATCCAGGGCAGACTGGGGATTAAGCCAGGGCGATTTTTTATAGTCGGCGTCGATAAACACATTGGTCTTGGGGCTGATATGCGTCGCGATATTGCCCCCCAGCCAGGTGTCGGAGGCAACCAGCCTTAAGGGAACATTGGGCACGTGTTCGTGCCAGAGCCGATTCATTTGCGCCGAAATGACAGCGCCGGGAAAGGTCGAACGAGAAGCGCGGCCCAAATAATACGCAATAGGCCCGCGAGCCGTGGCGTACCCAACCGCCATCAGAACATGAATCGCAATCACCACGATGGCCGTTCGGCGCACGTTGACGCGCTCGTCTCCTGAAAGCCACCAAAACGTATAAAAGCCGTAAAGAATGAAAAACGTTGTCGCCCAGGAAGCAGCCAGCCAGGTACCAAGAGCGGCCGACACCACCACAGTCAACACAATGGGCCCCAGCCCAACCCACAACAAGAAGGAACGATCCCAGGCGGATAGTTCGCGCGCATAGGGCTTTTCAACAACGCCCGACGGTTCCGAGCCGGCGAGCCTGGCGCTTTTCTTCGACCTCCGGTTCCAATAGAACAAGGCGATCCATGCAACCAGCATCGGGCTCAATCCGGCCAATGTATTTTGCGTAAAATAAAGCAAGCCCATTAACGAGTCCGCATAACCGCCTGATGAAACGATCGATTCATCAGCGTAAAACAGCGGCTCGAACGCGTGCGCATACAACCAGTAGATATGCGGGGAAATAACGACCAAAAAAACGATAAACGCCGCCAAAACGCCTTTTTGCGTCGAGCGCTGCCTGAAATGCCCCTGCCTTAAAAGAAAACAGAAAAACACCGCAAATTGAATAAGCGCGCTGTATTTCGTCAACATGGCCAGCCCGCTCACCACGCCCAGCCATAGCCACGAACTGGTCTTTTGATAGCGCAGCGCCCTATAAAACAGCCAGGTCGATGCAGCAATGGACCATAACTGCGCGGTGTTGTGGTTATAGATAGTGCCGCGGATCGAAAAATACACGATCACGGACACCATCAACATGGCTATGGCGGCTTTTTTGGGACTGGTGAACTCACACCCCAGCAGCCAGACGAACCATAAGCCCAACGCCGAAAAAAGCTGGCCCGCAAAAAACACCAGCCAAACAGGCTTGCCAAAAATCGAGACCAACCCGAGCAAACCCCATGAAGGCAAAGGCGGGTGTTTGTAATAGCCCCATTCAAAACTGGACGCCCACACCAACTCTTCCATCCCATCCAGATCAGGCGCGCGATGGCTGACCCCGCATAAAATGGCCCAAAGGGCGACCATTCCAACCAAGAACAGCAAAACAACGATTTTTAAGCGAGTCGATTCTTTTTTCGCCTTACAAATTGCAAACAATGCGGCCATGACTCTATTCATCAAGACTCGCGATTGTTTCCCGTTGTGAAGCGCCCGGCGAACGATTCTTTTCCAGGTCAGCCATTACGGTATCTACAATAGCCATGACTGATTGTGCAACCTCTTCAGGGTTTTTGCCAGCCACGTTCAAGCCTTGACTATGGTGGCCGTAGGGCTCGTACTTCGAACGATCCGTAACGGAGAACAGCCCGATCGTGGGCGTGCCACTCGCGCCGGCAAGATGCATTACGCCGCCATCGGCGCTAACGAAGCAGGTCAGGTTGGATATCACCGATGCGAGCTTTCTTAGGCTGCTCGAATAGTACGAGGGAAAGCGGTTTCCAAGTCTGGAATGTCGATCGACTGGAACAATTTCCACAATGGCATACTCGGGATGATATTGAGCCAGGACGCCTAAAAACAGCAGCCACCATGGCTCATCGAAGCGTTTGGCCCCGGTCGCGTCTGCAAAAACCCCTATGGTTATTGATCCGGGCGCCGCCGACTGCCTTTTTAACAAGGCCTGCACTATATGCCGGCCATCACGCCGTTCGCTGTGGGTAAGGCGTATATCCAAAGAAGGGTAATGGGTTTCGTCTATGTCATGCGCCGAGGCCAATGCATGCCTAACCATAAAAACCGGTAGCGTCGCGAAATGCGCAGGAGCCGAGGGCATAATGCGCGCCCAGTTTACATGGTGGCTATCCATGTCGTCGAGCGCAGTGGAGGGGATGCCAATGGCGCTGCGGGCTTTCATCCAGGAAAGTAGCAAACGATTCGAGTGTGAATTGGCGACGGGGTCGACGACCAGGTCGTACCGCGCCTTTCTCAACGGCACAATTGTTTTCACCACTTGGAGCAAGTGGGCAGCAATATAGTGCGGCAGCGTATAGATGTGGCGCACGCAAGAGAAACTGGCCAGTACCTCGTGGGCCGACACACCCGCTGCCAGTACATCGATTTCCGCACCAGGGAAGGTACGCTCGAGCTCGATGATCAATGGCGTAATCAGAAGAACGTTTCCGAGCCGATGATTGGGCCTGAGGACAAGAATGCGATGAATGCCCTTATCAACGAGCTGCCCGCCATCAACCAGGGTTGCGTCCACCGACCGGAATAGCGGAGTCAAGATCCAACGCCATATTCGTCGGCGAGCTATGCGGTTATTGAACCCTAAAGAGGTTTTTTTTAAAACATTCAGCATACGCATAGGAGTGTTCGCTTTTTGTGAACTAAGCAAGACAACGCACGAGCATAGCTGAATTGTGTCCCGCAGGGGGTGTCTGGATTTTTGTG
>SCRC01000082.1 GCA_004297945.1 Candidimonas sp.
CTAATAACACACACAAACTCACCAACAACACGGTAACGGTATTCGTCGTCGTCACTAATCTCAAGCGTAACAAAGTTCGGGTCGGTCGAGCGTGGTTTCAAGCGAATTTGCTGATGACGCAACCCAACTTCAGTATCAACTTTAATACTTTCGTATTCCTTGACGGTGTACCGGGAGCCCGCATCACCATCTTGGGTGTCAGCGCACTCAACCAGCACAATCTTGCCGTTTCGGCTCCCGCCTGGATTCAAACGAAAAAGGCAGTTGGCGCCGTTAGGAATGATTTTGTTCATTGACTCACCAACCACTCGGCACGCAAAAAGGTTTTCGCCCACCGTCACGCCTTGCGGCGCGGCGATCCAATTTTTGTGCTCGGCGTGCTGAAGCTCGCTAAAGCCGCCAGCGGCGGCCTGCAAGTCGTAGAAGGGAACGGCGTTGACGTAGCGCACCAACTTCGCAACTGGCTGAGTGAACTTGCCGACAGCAGAAACATGCATCGGTATATGCTGCTTCAGGTAATCGCGAAGATCATCGTCACAAGCGTAAACAAAAGTGCCTTTAATGCCACGCAACATAATGGTTTTGTAAATATTCAGTATGTATTGCTTCAGTTCATCTGAGGTTTTTATGGTTTGCTTGCCATTGCGGTCGAAATAGTTGTTTTGATCAATGACGATTTGGTCGTGCACTTTGTCATAACGAATTTCTTTGCCGAAAATGACGCCCGTGTAGTTAAGGTCATAGCCTTGAGTGGTATGAATACATCCTACTTCGAGTGTGGCGCCTTTTGTATTGATCCAGTCGGTGCTGGCGCTATTCCAGCGCAGCTGGACATTGTCGATTTCAATATCGTGCAGGTCTGGGTTCTTTTTGGATAGCCATGGCCAGGCATAGCCAGCGACCAAGCGCGCTAAACCGTAGTGCTGATTCTTCAGGCCAATTTCCTTTACTAGCGCGGACATGTCGTCAAACAGTAAAAACTCGTATTTGTTCGAGTTGAATATATCGTTGGCTGCCAGACGCGTGTTCAGAAGATCGTCGATGAATTGCACATAGTGCTGGCCCGCCTGGACACGAAACTGGGAAACCAGCGTCATTACCTTCGATTCGGGTGACAATTTTATTGTTTCGAAATCAGCGGCATTGGCATCAGACGGTTTGATGGATTGGTTCGGGTCATAGAAGAAAATGGCCTTATCTGCCTGCTGACTTACCCAGTCAACCTCGCTGCAGGTGTGCTTGTCTAACCCAAGCGCCGTGCACGCCTTGTCGAAGGCGCCAAAGTACGCACCCAAATTAACGCGCTTGCGCAACCTGTGCGATTCATCAACCAGCACAATGTCGTAGTGCTGCTTTGCCAGCTCCGAAGGACTGATGACCATGTCTGGGTGCAGGCCAACCACATTTCTGAACGCCTTTTTCAAGGTACCCCTGAACGATGCCATCGGCACGACCAGCGCCATGCGTGGCTTTATGTAGCGTCGTTTAAGTTGTGCCAGCAGTTCGTGCAGCTCACTTTCTTCTTCAGAAAATTCGCGCAGACTCAGGTCGGTATCATCGGAATGGATAAGCTTGAAAAGAAAGATGGCCAGAACCGACTTTCCGGTTCCCGCACCGCCTTGCACCACAAGGCTCTTCAAGCCAGGGTTCAGCAGTGCACGCATTATTTCAATTAAGCCTTGCCGCTGGTCGAATGATAAAGATTTGTAGGGCGAGTATTTGAAGACATCAGAGTTGTCGATGGATTCGAGGGAGTGTTCTACAACGCCTTGTGCCCTCAGCTTGTCCCAGGTTTCGTGGAATATCCGCGAGTAAAGCTCGTCTTTCTGGTAGTAATTGTGGTCAACCAGGCCCAAATTGCCGTTCAGCAGATTGAAGCAACCGTCGGCCGCTATATATTTACGCTATATATTTAATAAGCGACGATTCAATATCGAGCGTCGCTGACTTGTTGAAGCGCTCACTGCTGATCAGGTGCACCGTAGTTAACGATTTCTTGTGCGCATGCTTTAGATGCGTGCCTAGACGAGTGAGTGTGTCGGTGGTTTCGCCAACGTAGGCAAGGCGCGTGCTGCCGTCGCTAAGTATGTACACCAGAGGCCAATTATTCGCCGCGTAGGCGTTGGCTTTTATGCCGATCAAAGTTTCCGCCGAAAACCGGTAGCGGTTCACTTCGACAAGATGCGGCTGACTCATAGTTCGGTATATTTTTTGGCGCTACCCTTGGCTTTGTCTACCGGATATTTTGCTTCGTTGCGTTCAATTTTATCCAGGACGATTTTTTGAACATCGAAACCGTAAGCATCTGACAGCAGCAGCGCATACGCCAGCACGTCTGCCAGCTCTTCCTTCACTTTTTCGATATCGGCCGCTTCGGGCGTTTTCCATAGAAAAGCTTCCAATAGCTCGCTGGCTTCAATGCTCAGAGCCATCGCCAAATCTTTAGGGTTATGGAACTGTTTCCAGTTGCGATCATCGCGAAACTGGCGCAATCTTTGCATGACTTGGTCCATTTCCTTAACCTGTTCTGGCTTAACTTGTTAGACGGCATAGTAACTTGCCCGAATGCAAGTTGCACTGAATAGCATCCCTAGGTGTTGTACCGAACTGTACCGTCGAATACCCCCCGCCGCTTTCGACGGCGATATTTTCGCAATGAAAGGCGGCACGGCAATCAATCTTTTCATACAAGATATGGCCCCGTCTATCCGTCGATATCGACGTGGTGTACCGGCCTTGGCAAACACAACGCGATGAAGCACTGAAAGCGATCAACGATGAACTGGCCGCTATCGCCCAACCGGTCGAATTGCTTGGAATACAGACACGCCTGATTCGCAGCAAGGATTTGAGTGACACCAAGTTAATCGTCGAGAATGACACCAGCCAGGTCAAAATCGCAGTAAACATTGTTTTCCGAGGCACCGTACTGCCGGTCGAACATCGACCGTTAAGCGCCAGAACCAGCGACCTGTTCGGTGTCGAGTTCCAGACACCCATCCTGGCTCGTGATTAACTGTACGCTGGCAAACTGGTTGCCCTCACTCATCCCAAAAAATTGACAGCCAGACGAAAACATCCCACAATCACCGCATGAATTACGGTGAATATATTTGGCAATCGCCGCATTGGCCTAATTGGGAATACGACCTTGCTGCCCTGGCAGAGCCCTTGGCAGCGGTGAGCCGTGCTCAGGGACTACTCCTCGGTCGCTTGGCGGACGTAGGCATGGCCTTGCGTGATGAGGCCAGCCTCTCTGCATTAACGGAAGATGTCGTCCAGACCAGCGCCATCGAAGGCGAATCATTAAATGTAGCCTCAGTGCGATCCTCGGTCGCTCGTCGCCTGGGCGTAGACATCGGTGCTCTGGCCCCCGTAGATCGTCACGTAGAAGGCATAGTAGATATGGTGCTGGACGCAACCAGCAATGCGACCGCCCCACTCACTACTGAGCGCCTATTCGGTTGGCACGCCGCATTGTTTCCGACCGGCTATTCGGGCATGAGCCACATTCACGTCGGCACCTGGCGCGACGACTCCACCGGTCCCATGCAGGTAATCTCTGGCTCCATTGGCCGTGAGAAAATTCATTTTGAAGCGCCACCGGCCAACCGCCTGTCTGCAGAGATGGATTGCTTCCTGGCCTGGCTAAATAACACCAACGTCAAAGAACCCACCCTACTGCGTGCCGGCTTGGGACACTTATGGTTCGTCACTCTACATCCGTTTGATGACGGCAATGGCCGGGTTGCTCGTGCGATAGGCGACCTACTCCTGGCACGGTCTGACGGAAGCACGCAGCGGTTCTATAGTCTCTCTGCGCAAATTCAGCGAGAACGCAAAGCCTATTACGGTATTCTTGAACGCACACAAAAAGGCGACATGGATGTGACAGGCTGGCTGGAATGGTTCCTGGCAACTTTGCTAAAAGCCGTAGAGCAAGCGTATGGCGCCCTTGACCAGGTCCTGGTCAAGGCGAAGTTCTGGCAACAGGCCGCGACTATCCCGATGAATGAGCGCCAGATTAAGGTGCTGAATCGGCTACTTGATGGCTTTGAAGGGAATCTGACAACGAGCAAATGGGCTGCGATTGCCAAGTGTTCGCAAGACACGGCACTTCGCGACATTACTGAGTTAGTACAGTACGAAGTGCTTCAGAAAACTGCAGCCGGTGGTCGAAGCACGAACTACGAAGTACGTCATTACGGTTTTAAGCGATGAAAAAACAGCCCAAGGGAACAGGGCATGAGTGAATTGATTCTGTACACCAACGACGACGGCCAAACCCGGCTTCACCTTCGGGTGGAGACTGAGACGATCTGGTTGAGTCAGTTGGAAATCGCCGAACTGTTTCAGACCACCAAGCAGAATGTCTCCCTGCATGCAAAAAACATATTTGAGGACAATGAGTTGCGCCAGGATGCAGTTGTCAAGGAATCCTTGACAACTGCCGCTGACGGCAAGAGCTACCGCACCAAGCTCTACAACCTGGATCTGATCCTGGCTATCGGCTATCGGCTATCGCGTCCGTTCCCCTCGTGGCGTGCAGTTCCGCCAGTGGGCCAGCACCCACCTTAAGGAGTTTTTGCGTAAGGGTTTCGTGATGGACGACGAGCGCCTGAAAAACCCCGGTGGCTGGGATTACTTCGATGAGTTGCTGGAACTCATTCGCGACATACGGGCCTCGGAGAAGCGCTTTTACCAGAAAGTTCGTGATCTATTCTCACTCAGCTCTGACTACCATGCTCGTGAGCGGGAAACGGCGCTGTTCTTTGCCGAGGTACAGAACAAGCTGCTCTATGCCACCACCACTCACACCGCCGCCGAGCTGATTCTGAAACGCGCCGATCCCGGTCAGCCCAATATGGCATTGACCAGTTGAAGTGGCTCGCGGGTGCGCAAACAGGATGTCATCGTCGCAAAAAACTACCTGACAGCTGATGAGATAGACACACTGAATAGGTTGGTGGTGATCTTCCTTGAGCAAGCCGAGTTGCGAATCAAGCAGCAGAAGGAACTGACCTTGGACTTCTGGCGTAACAACATCGACAGGATGCTGGCTTTCAACGACCAGGCCGTCCTTGACGGTGCCGGCTCAGCCACGCGAGGCCGCCTTGATTTTTTTCGACATAATCACTCAGCGATTAAAATTAGCCCTTTGACTGAGCTGTTATGCCCACAACTGATCACGCCACCATCAATCGAAATTTAATTATTCTCTTGCCTAAACAACCCGCACTGGATTGGATCATGCAGGTTGATCCGCACCCGGTCGAGGGGCTGAATCTCGATGAATTGCGCCAGGAACAAGAGGTCTACTTGTTATCCGAGGGCTCGGTCAGCACGCGTGAACAAGCCGAACAATGGGCACTAAAACGCTTTAATGCCCTGTTTACCTCATTCCTGAATAGCTGGTTTACTGACGAGGCGCTCTGGCCTAAGCACCGCACCCGCAAGATGTTCCAGGATTGGTTCGAGGTGCAATATCACTCGACTATTTGGGATCTCTCAACAGACCCTCTTGAGCATGAGGACTGGGATTAGGGAAATAGGGCTATTGCACACAGCCAAGAGTGCTAAGCACGGCGTACGTAAACAGTTGCCAAAGCGCTTATGTTTTCGCGCCGCCGTAATGCTGGATTTCTAGCGAATCCAAATCGATCGAAGGCACGCAGCGCAGGTTTCCGGAATACGAACACGTATATGACAAGCACAGTATCATCATCACACATGCATCAAGTATGGATTGACGATCGGCAGTTTTATGACAGGCTGCTGCAAGCCCTGCAAAAAGGAGACGAGTATGAATTCTCTTGAATTGATGGTTCCGCCACCCATCGTCATGCTCGTGACCGCCTTGGTCATGTGGCTGCTTTCCGTCTTTCTACCGGGATTCACGCTGCACGCGCTCCACAGCGTTACAGCTGCGGCCATCATAGGCCTGGCGGGCCTGAGCCTCGGCATGGCGGGCATCATCGCCTTCAAACGGGCGCAAACGACAGTGGACCCAAGAAGGCCGGGTTCGGCATCGACATTGGTCACGTCCGGAATCTATCGTCTTACCCGCAACCCGATGTACTTGGGAATACTGCTGGTGCTGATCGCTTGGGCGATATTCCTTGGAAATGGTTTGTCGCTGCTGTTTGCTTTCGCCTTTGCGATGTACATTCATCGATATCAAATCCGACCCGAAGAGCGATTCCTTCAGCAAAAATTCGGCACCGACTTTGCGTCGTACAAGGCGAAGGTACGGATGTGGATATAGTCTTGTGCTGCATCCGCTTTCGTTATCGGTTCAACTTTCAAAGCGACTGTGCGAACAGTGTCTTGAGAAAAGCAACGGCGGGCGGGTGTAGCACAAGCTATATGTACGATAATGCGGGTCTAGAACCAGTGCTACAAGCATGGGGAGAAAACTTATGAAAACACCCGATATTTCCACGGCTAAAAACGCGGATTTACGCGCCTCGGTAGCCGCTCTGCGAAGAGCCGCCAAATCAGCGCGTCAGATCGCGATTCAAACCAATACGGCCATTGTGGTTGTCAAAGACGGAAAGTTGATACGAATTCCTGCAAAAGAAGTTCGGTATCACACTACTTTACGTGACCGATGAGCAGGCACAAGCTCTGGCTTCTTGGGCTTGTAGAACTGTTCCACATGCTTTGGTCCGCTGCTGATTCCGCCTCATCATTTAAGCGCGATTACAAGCGGGAAGCTAGAGTTAAGTACTCATTACAACAGGATATACCTATAAAAAAATTGAATTCGTGCAATAACACCTATTTATAATCGTTTTTGATCGGACGTAATCGATTTTGCGCAACAGCCAGATAGGAAAATCAATCCAGCTTGCTTCTGATCCGGCATTAAAATCCAATTTTCACCAAAAAACGCTTTCCTAACTAATTTTATGCAGACATAATCGAATTAGCGTGTTGCCAGCATAAATTCATCATTTTTGCGCATCCTGCGGCAGCAGCACCAGGAACATTCCATGAGTGACCTCCCCAACAGCTCTATTGGCGCGGCGTGGCTAGCCCAGGCGTATCAGCTTCTCCCGACCGGGCGTATGCCAGTACGCAGCCAGATCGGCGGGCGACGGGCCACACAGATCAGTGACGGCGACAGACTGGAGACCTACCCGGAGGCCATGCGCCCCTCACTTGAGCCCGCAGCGCACCTTCAATTCCACCTGCGCCACGAAGTGCCGCAGCTCGAATTCCTTTCTCGCCTGTTCGCCAAGACCGGCCCCGCCTTTGTTCAGGCCTGGGCCGATGCCGAACCGACCGGGCAGTATGCCCGCCGGGCAGCCTTTCTGTACGAGTGGTTGAGCGAAGATACTTTACAGGTGCCAACACGCATCGGCGGCAATTATGTCGATGTCATTGACAACACCAAACTTGTAGCGGCTTCGGCCGATCGCGCGGTGAAAGTGCCGCGCTGGCGCATCAATGACAACTTGCCGGGTACGAGATACTTTTGCCCGACCATCGTCAAGACTGATGCAACGATCCAGGCCATGGCCTTGGATGTACCGCAGCTCTTTCAAAGCCTGACGAACGAATTCGGCGAAGACCTGCTGCAACGCGCCGCCGTATGGATGACGCTGCGTGAAAGCAAGGCCAGTTTTGCCATTGAAGGTGAAGCAAACCACGCCAGCCGCATCGAACGGTTCGCCGACGTTATCGCCCGACGAACGGGCCACGGCGACAGCCCGTTAAGCGACACCACGCTTGCGCAACTACAAAGCGAGATACTGGGCAAGCGCACTACGCTCACCCAATTCGGCTTGCGCCAGTCGCCGGTATTTGTAGGAGAAACTGTACGCTATCAGGATGTTGTGCATTATGTAGTGCCACCAGCCGATGACGTCGCGGCCATGCTGGAAGGCCTGCGCGTTTTCCTTGGGCGCACACAAGGGCAGTCGCCTGTCATGCGCAGTGCCGTAGCCGCTTTCGGCTTCGTCTACATTCATCCGCTGGCCGACGGCAATGGTCGCGTACATCGTTTTCTGATCAACGACATATTGCGACGCGATGGCGTGGTGCCCGAGCCGGTGATTCTGCCCGTATCAGCAGTCATCACCGACGATTCTGGAGAGCGTCGCAATTACGATCGCGTGCTCGATGAGATATCCAAGCCCCTGATGCAAGAGGCGCGTGAACATATAACGTTCACATCCAGGCATACCACTTATCCGGATGGTGTCGTTTCCAACTTCGAGTTCAATGGAAATGAACAGCTTCGCCCTGTGTGGCGCTATCTTGACCTTGGCCCACATGTCGTCTACCTGTCTAACATCGTGAAACGTACTCTAACAGAGCAGATGCGCGAGCAATCACGCTATCTGCGCAACCACGGGCGCGCTCGTCAGGCGCTCAAAGAGGTTGTCGAAATGCCTGACCAACAGGCAGACCGTGTTCTTCGATCCATTGAGCAGAACAACGGTGAGTTGAGCAATGCATTGGCCAAGCAAATGCCAATACTGAGTGAGCCCGGCGTATGGGCGGAGATCATTGTGGCCGTATCACTGGCTTTCCAAGAGGACCCACCCGTCGATAGCCATATCCTCGATCGTTACCATCCTTCACGGCCCGCTGGCAAGGAATTATGAATGCCCAGCGACCAGTTCTGACTGATTTCGCCAAAATACGCTAACACCGGTGCTCAAGACCCACCTGGCGAACCGGCACGAGCCTGCTTTCCCCATTTTTCCGCTAGGTGGCGCCCACCGACCGCCACGACTACGCCCAGCACGATCCAGACCCACAGCGGAACCGTCGCGTTCCCGGCGGATGCCGGTGATGCGCCGAACACAACCTCGTGCATGATGCGGCCAGGCAGGAATGTGAAAAAAGTGGCCAGCAGCAGCGCGTTGTAATACGTGGCTTTCATCAACTCCCTGTGCAGGAGGATCTTGCGCTGCCTGATAGCCACATAGGCACGCGCCATCAGCACCAAGGTGACAAGCGACAAGATGTGGATGGGGCTCCACGGGCCCCAGGTACGGATCTCGTGGATGAAGAACGAGGACAGCACGGTGATGAGCATGACCACCAGCCACACGCGCCCCGACCAGCGATGGGAAGGCGTGCCTTTGCGCCGCCACAACACCCCCGCGCCGAGCACGAGGGCGAAGATGGCCGCCCAGGCATGAATTTGAATGACGGCAGAAGCAGCGTTCAGTGGGGCAAGGTTCATACCAACGCATGCTATATTTTTTTGTGCCGGATCACAATTGCGAGATACCCCGGGCCCTCAGTAATCGATTGAACGTCAGAACGGCAGGTAGGCATAGCACAAGCTATGAAACTCTCCACCACGCCCAGCGCAAAGAATGACACCCTCAGCCTTATGCATCACCCGGGTATGAAAGAAATGGCCCCGGCATTTGAGAGCCTGTGCGGCCATGAGAAGTGCACATATATCCGAACCCGCTTAAACAGATCTTTTGCTCCATATATTGCAATTTGCTATATTTATTTTATTTTGCAATAATAAAATCTATGCATATCATCTCCAAGCGGCGGTTGCGCGAATTCTGGGCCATCCACCCAGGGTCTGCCAATGCACTGCTTCATTGGCACACCACGCTGGCACATGCTCTGGCAGCCGATTTCTCGGCATTAAAGGCAGTGTTCAACACGGTGGACTGGGTGAGCGGCTATGTCATTTTCGACGTAGGCGGCAACAAGTACCGCATCGTTACCGATGTGGTGTTCCGATCGCAGACGGTCTTTATCAAGCACATTTTTACACATAAGGAGTACGACTCATGGAAGCCGTGATCCCCGACCTGGCCAATGTGGCCCGCAGTTATGGCGAGTTCCGCGCCATAGCAGGCGTGGGCGCCGTCCGCAATGAGGCGGACTACGATCGCGCCCTGACGCTGATTGAGGCGATTCTGGACGAAACTCGCGACACGCCTGCGCGCGAGGATGCCATGCATCCGCTGGCTGACCTGCTGGACTTGCTGACGGCGACAGTGCATGAGTACGAGGCCGACCACCATGCCATCCCGGCCTCATCCCCCCGAGATGTGCTGCGCTTTCTCATGGATCAGCACGCACTGACCCAATCCGATCTGCCCGAGGTGGGTAGCCAAAGCGTGATTTCCGAGATTTTAGCGGGCCGCAGGACGCCCAACACACGCCAGATTACAGCTTTGGTCGAGCGCTTCCATGTTAGCGCCGATGCTTTCATAGAACGTCGCGACGCACAGGCAGCGGCGTGAAGCGTATTTATGCCGAGGCCGTCAAACAAATCTAGCCAAAAACACCCAAATTAGGCATGATAAAACCCATTACGCGTCGCGTTTTTCGATGATCGTATCGAAGTGGAAAGTCCAGGGATTCTTGTACCTGGCATGACAGTAGAGGCTATGAAGGCTGGGGTCTCCAACCTACGCAACCGGGTCATACCGCGTGTTTTCCGTGAACTGCGCCTCATTGAACAATGGGGCAGTGGCATCACCCGGATTTTCCGCGAAGCCAAGGAGTTGAAACTACCTGAGCCCACTATTGAAGAAATCGGTATGCACCTGCGTATAACGATTTTTCTGGCGGCAGCTATCGCAACAGCGGACGCATCGTTGTCACATCAAAAGCCTGTTAGCGGCACCCAGCTAGAGTCGAGGCTAGAGTCGAGGCTAGAGTCGAGGCTAGAGTCAGTACTCGCGGCTAGAGTCGTTGCACTACTCGCTGACGCTGATGCTAGCAAAGCGGAACTCGCCAAGTTACTTGGCCATAAAGCCGTTTCCGGTGCCTTAAACAAACAAATTCACCACTTGCTAGATGCTGACATGATTGAAATGACCCTGCCTGATACCCCAAGCAGCCGTTTACAACAATATCGTCTGACCGCACAAGGATTAGCCATCGTAGCGGATGCAACGAGTGTTGACTAAGTGGCTTATGCACCGCTCACGGATCAGCCAGCAGCACCCTTAACGCCCGGCGTACGAGCAAAAAACAAACTCGTAATCGCCTCGCTGTCCAGCGGTTCGCCGCTAAGCGTGCGCAGCAATATCTCGCTGCCCAGCAGTTGCAGCGAAAACACCATGTCCGGATTGACGCTCTTGATCTTCTGCAGGTGGGTCGCGGTATTGGCCAGGGCCACCGTACGGGTGGCCGGCCCCGCCGCCTCTTTGGCGGCCAACACGATGAAGGCATTTTCGGCGTCGTCGTCGCGCAGGGCCAGCACGTATTCCGCGTGCGACACCCCGGCCTCGCCCAGCACCGCGGAATTGGTCGGGTCGCCCAGAATCAGGTCCGTATCCTCGGGGTAGCTGTGCGGCACGCCGACGGGCACGATAACAGTCACATTGTTGCCGCGCCGGCGCAAGCCGGCACAAACGCTTTGCGCCAGCGGCGTGGCACCGGCGATGATGAAGTGGTTTTTTCTCATGACATTGGACAGACGCCCCTTGACCAAGCGCTTTAGGTTACCCCCGACAATCGGCCCGACCACGGCACTGATCGAGGTGGCGAATACAGTTATACCCAGAATGATAATGGAAGCTGAGAATAGCCGCGCCGCCACGGTCTGTGGCGTGATATCGCCGTAGCCCACGGTGGACATCGAGACGATGGAAAAATAAAAGGCGGTGGCTACATCGAGAATCTTGGGCTGAAAATCATTGCCCAGGTACAGGCTGCCGAATACCGCGTAGATCAGCAAGGACAGCATGCTGAAGACGGCGAACAACGTGCCGGCCGCCAGGCTGGAGCGGTCGAAATGCCGCCAGTAGGCCAACAGTACGCAGGCCAGCACCAGCGTATAGGCCGCCAAGCCGAAATGGCCATTGGCCTTCCATAGAGAGAAGGTGCCTACGGCAATCAATAGCAACAGCGAGAACGCCCAGGCGATGCGGGCGCGCAGTATCAGACCCAGGGCCATGACCTGCAGCCCCACCCCCAGCACCAGGCGCGGCAGGCCGGCCACGCCCGTCTGCAACAGCGCATTCAGGGTGTCCATGCTGAGCCAACTGCTCCAGCCGTGCGTCGGGGCCTGCCGGATCACCGACAGGCCCGGCTGCAGGAACAGGTAGCCATCGGCAATCACCAACGCAGCCAGGATCCAGCCCATGGGCAGATGGCCGAACAGCAGCCTGAGCCGATTGCGGATTCGTAGAAACTTCAAGACGCATCCCTCGAAAGCGTCGAGACGCTAAGGCGGCACAGGGCATCTTCGGTCTGCCCCGGCAGCAGCCAGCGCAAGCCCTGCCCGTGGTTGATGGCATCGGGCAGGCCGAGCCAGGGTTCCACGCAATAGAAATCGGAATCGGGACTTTCCGTCCAGGTTGTCACCGCATACCAGGGACACGCGGTCTCGGACAGGTCGAGCGTGACCCGTGCGCCCCGCCATGGCATGTCCAGGTGCACGAGCCCGGGCTCGTGCAACACATGGAAACGGTCGAGCAATTGCGGATCGGCCAGTGAATACACGGTCGCCCCCGGCACGGGCTCGGTCACCCCGCCATGAGGCTTGGCCTGCTGCACCGTATTGTCAGGCAGATGCAACAGGGTGTCGCCACGATGCTGCACGGGCAGATCGAAATACAAATGATGCCCGGGGTAGTAGGGCATGGGCGCCGCGCCGGTGTTGGTGGTTACCAGGCGCAGCTCGAGCGTGGCGCCCGACAGGCGGTAATGCACGGCGAAAACAAAGCCGAAGGGATACATGGCACGCGTGGCGGCGCTGTCGCGCAGCGTCAGCACCACGCCCAGGCCATCGTCGTCGACGCGGTGGTCAAACGATAGGTCACGCGCGAAGCCATGCATGGGCATGGCGCGCACCACACCCGCCGCATCCTTCCAGAAGCCGAGCCTGCCGTCCACATAATGTCTGGCAATGAACGGAAACAGCAGCGGATTGCCGCCACGTATCCTGTGCGGAGGCGTCCAGTCTGGATCGCGCGGCCAGTGGATGATATCTTTGCCGTCGACTGTCCATCGCATCAACAGGCCACCGGCCGATGGCGCCAGCGCGATCGAAGCGTGCGCGTCGTTCAAGAGAATGATTTCGGGGGTTTCAGAGCTTGCGGAAGCCATGCATACTCGCGGTTTTACAGGGGGAATCGGCGCGCGCCCGAAAGGCGGCGGCTACAGACAACACTATAGAGCCAGGTGGACAACGCGGCGAAATAGAACCTGGCTATGAAAGGAATCACAACAATCAATTGGAAGCATGGCCATAACGTCCCTATTCTAAAGAAAGCGGCAGTACTTTGAAATGGGCTGATGTCGTTAAACGCCAGAACAGCGATTGGGTCACGCAGGGGTATTACCAACCAGTGGTGAGTGTCGGCATCCTCAAGCGAACATCTTCACACGAACAGCAAACAGTGCCATCACTATTTGATTCAAGCGACGGCAAAGACATTTCACAAGCAAGGAGTTGAAATGAGCAAAAAAGCATCAGCAGTATGGAAAGGCGGTATCAAAGACGGCGGCGGCACGATTTCTACGGAAAGTGGTGTCCTGAAAGAGGCACCTTACGGATTCAAATCACGGTTCGAAAATGGCAAGGGAACAAATCCCGAAGAGTTGATTGGGGCAGCGCATGCAGGCTGCTTTTCAATGGCGCTATCCCTGATGCTTGGCGAAGCCGGCCTCACCCCTGAAAAAATCGAGACACAAGCAGCTATTACGCTTGTCTCGAACGCTACCGGCTTCCAGATCACAGCCAGCCATCTGACAGTGAAAGCCAAAATTCCCGGCATCGATAATGCCAAGTTTCAGGAAATTGCAGGAAAGGCCAAAGCCGGCTGCCCCGTGTCCAAAGTGCTGAACGCCACCATCACAATGGACGCCACGCTCGAATCCTGAAGAAATCGGGAAAATTTAATCTTTATGGAGCCAGTCGCCTCAATAATTATTTTGCAGCCGCTGCCAGCGGATGCTGTCGTATACCGCACGTTCCTGCGGAGTTAATCGTGGCAGGTCGCGCAGTATGGGCTGCGGCTCGGCTACCCCCACTGCGCTCTATGGGCCATCATGGACGCGCCGGCGTCTCCCACAGACGTAGTGACAATGACAGTACATGAGTTATGATAGTGCTATCAAATTATAGGAATCACCGCCATGACTGCAATTGCTCCGCTGATAAAGCGGGACACTCTAAGCCTGCGAATCAGGCCTGAAGAGCGAAACTTGATTGATCAAGCCGCGAAGGTACGAGGGAAGAATCGAACAGATTTTGTGCTGGATGCAGCACGAGCTGCTGCTGAAGAAGCCTTGTTGGATCAAGCCATCATATCTGCCTCGCCACAGGCTTACGCGGCTTTTTTGAGTCGATTGGATGCGCCGCCACACCCCAATGAGCGTTTACGCAAGACCATGCAAAGCACAGCGCCGTGGGACAAGACGTGACAATTGAAACGCCCCAGCCGCTGGCGCATCACCACGACCTGGAGCGATTTGACTGCGGCGTGGAGAGCTTGAATCAGTGGCTAAAACGCCGCGCATTGAAAAATCAGACCACCGGCGCATCACGCACATTTGTTGCATGTGAAGGGTATCGCGTCCTTGCATACTATGCGCTGGCCTCCAGCGCCATCGTTGCTGATGCAGCCCCTGGTCGGTTCCGTCGCAATATGCCAAACCCGATACCCGTAGTGGTGTTGGCTCGGTTGGCTGTCGATCAGTCATTGCGCGGAAAAGGGTTTGGGCAGGCACTGGTGCGCGATGCATGCATGCGGGTCGTGCAGGCAGCTGACACGATAGGTATTCGCGGCGTGGTGGTACATGCGCTCAGCCCTGATGCAAAGACCTTTTACGAAAAGCTGGGTTTTGAGCCGTCAGGCTTGAATCCGTTCACGCTTGCCGTGACACTGGCAGACCTCAAAACGATTGTCTAGGTTTCTATGCTCACGGATACGCGGTGCGCACGGCCGCAAACCATGTTGCCGATATCGCGCACTTCGCACGTTGAGCACGCGGCAGACGCCTGCGGCTGCGGCGGGTTGACGAAGGGGCCGGGTTCGCAGGTTCAGTCGTCGATCACCTCATGCACGGCGTCGGCGCCTCTATGTTTCTGGCCAGGCCAAATTCAAGGCCAAACTAAACTTTCAGATAAATATATTAGATGAATGTTAGTGTACAATCCTTCCGTTAGCAGGCTGGTCATACAAATAATAGCCATGCATAATAATAATCCACCCATCGCCGCAAGCAACGGCGATTATTTCGCGTAATTAATCCCAATATGCCCCTAACTGAATCAGTGCGCCGGCGCCAGGCTATCGCTAAAGTAACCAAGGCATCCACTGCATCCGCTCATAAGCAATCGGGTATGCGAGAAATGTCGCAACCCAAGGCGAAACTGACCGACATCGCCTACGAGAAAATAGAGGAGGCGATCACCACTATGCGCCTTCTGCCAGGAAGCGTGGTGTCTGAACTGGCATTGAGTCAAATGGTGAACATAGGTCGCACCCCCATACGCGAGGCTATCCAGCGATTGGCTCGCGAACACTTGCTGCTGGTGCTGCCACAACGCGGTTTGCTTGTTCCGGAAATTGATCTGAAAAAGCAGCTCA
>SCRC01000083.1 GCA_004297945.1 Candidimonas sp.
GCGACCGCTTTGAGCTCGCGTTTGTGTTCACCCATCGGGCGATCTCCTCAATCCGCTGAAAACCAGCATGAATCCTCATTTTGCACCAAATAAAATGGGTTCAACTGAGGAAAGTAGGATTATGAAGATTTATTTTTCGCCTGCCTCTCCGTTTGTGCGTAAATGCATGATTGTTGCGCAGGAACTGGGCCTTGCATCGCAAATCGAAAAGCTACCCAGCGCCGCCAGCCCGGTTGTGCGCGATCAGACGGTTGCGGCTGCCAATCCTTTGGGCAAGGTGCCTACGCTTTTTACGGACAATGGCCAGGCTTTGTACGACAGCCGCGTTATTTGCGAATATCTGAATGACTTGGGCAAAGGAAATTTTTTCCCCAAAGACGCAGCTCTCAAATGGCAGGCGCTCACCGAACAGTCGTTGGCTGACGGCATTCTGGATGCCGCATTGCTGGCTCGGTACGAGAATGCGATGCGCCCGCAAGAACTGCGCTGGGCGGCCTGGACGACGGGTCAGATGGATAAAATAAAAAGCGGCCTGGGCTATTTCGAAACGGTTATCGACACGCGCGGCAAGACCTTTGATATCGGTACGGTTGCGCTGGCGTGCGCCTTGGGTTACCTGGATTTTCGTTTCCCGGATTACGATTGGCGCAGCCCCTACCCCACGGTAGCGGCCTGGTTCGCCGAAATAAGCAGGCGGCCTTCGGTCGCCGATACGCTACCGTCTGTTTGATCATCGCGGGCAATTTATCGACGTGTGCCGTTCGTCGGCCTGGAACATGAGGGTTCAATATTAATTGCATGACCGTGCGCGACTTGTCTTTATAATCGCGCCATGACGACAAAAATCCTTATTGTTCGCACGTCCTCGCTGGGGGATCTGGTGCATATGCTTCCGGCCATATCCGATATTGCCCAGCATGTTCCGCAGGCGCAGATAGACTGGATAGTCGAAGAGGGTTTTGCCGAGATTCCCGCCTGGCATCCGGCCATCCACGAGGTCATAACGGTGGCGCACCGGCGGTGGCGCAAGCACTGGTGGGCGGCTCAAGTCCGCGCCGAACGCGCGGCGTTGCGCAAAAATCTGCAATCACGCCACTATGATGTGGTGCTCGATATGCAAGCCCTGATGAAATCGATATGGCTTGTGCGCCAGACCAATGGCCTGCGCCATGGGCTGGATCGGCGATCTGCGCGAGAGCCGCTGGCGTCTTTTTTTTACGACGTCAAACATACGGTCAAATTTTGGCAACCTGCGGTAACGCGGCAGCGTGAGCTTGCCGCTGCCACCTTTGCCTATACGTATAGCGGCGCACCCGATTTCGGACTGCAGTCGGTCATCAGCGGCGCTGTGATTCAACCCTATGCGGTCATCATGCCGTCGGCCAGTCGCGCCGACAAGCTCTGGCCGGTTGAGGACTGGCAGAAGGTTTTTTTGCGCCTGCAAGAGCATGGCCTGGCGTTGCGGCTTTTGGCAGGCAGCGAGGCCGAGACGGCTCGTGCCAATGAGCTTGTGGCGGGCCGAGCCAATGCACAGGTTTTACCTCGCATGGGCTTGAACGATATTGCCAAGGTCTTGTCCTGTGCGCAGGTGATGGTGGGGCTCGATAGCGGCCTGACGCACTTGTCGGCAGGCCTGGGGCGGCCCACCGTGGGCATCTACAAGGCTTCGACGCCGGTGCGTACCCCGCTCGAAGGGCCGGCCTACACGGCCAGTCTTGGCGAGCGCGGTAATGCGCCTTCGGCAGAAACCGTGCTGAGCGCCCTTGAGCAGGCTTTGGCCTATAGTGATTCGGGCAGCGCCCGCGATACCTCGCAAGGGTCTTACCGCCTGCCGGAGGGCGATTTCATTTAGAATTGGCGTGTACGTCCTTTAGTTACAATTTTTCTGTACGGCGGTGCCTTTTCATTGAATCGCTTTTTCTATACTGCTTTTATTCGTTTGCTGTCGCCCGGCTTGTTGGGGTGGATGGCGTTGCGCGCTCGGCGGGCGGGCGGCGAATGGGGCGTATGGTCGGGTAGCCGTTTCGGCCGTTATGCGGGGGCGAGCGCGCTGAAAAAACCTGTCTGGGTGCATGCGGTCAGCCTGGGCGAGACACGCGCGGCGCAGCCGCTTGTGCAGGCTTTGCTCGATCAGGGTGAGAGCGTGCTCCTCACGCACATGACTGTGACAGGGCGCGCGGAGGGGGCTCGAGCTTTTGCACCGGCTATTGCCCAGGGCCGGCTAAAGCAGGAGTGGCTGCCTTACGATTTTCCTGGTTGCACGCAGCGGTTTGTGGCGCATTACCGGCCGCTCATAGGCATATTGATCGAACGCGAGGTTTGGCCCAATGCGATTGCAGCGGCCCGTCGCGCACACATACCCATGATGCTGGTCAGCGCGCGTTTTTCCGATCACGCTTTACGTCAAAGTCTGCGAGCCGGGCGCGTCATGCGTGAGGCTTATGGCAGCCTCGATGCGGTCTATGCCCAGACGTTGAACGATGCGCAGCGCCTTGAGCAGGCTGGTGCTTTGGCGGTGCGCGTGTCGGGTAATTTCAAGTTCGATATTTCCCTGCCTGCAGACAAGGTGGCGCGCGGCAAGGCCTTCAATGCGGCGCTCAAACGCAAGGTTATCGCCATTGCCAGTACGCGCGAAGGTGAGGACCAGTTATTTGTGGCCGCAATAGCCCGCAAGGTCAAGCGCGCCCGCATGAAGGGCAAGGATATGGCCGAGAGTGTGATGTTTTATTTGATCCCGCGCCATCCACAGCGTTTCGAAGTGGCGGCCGCCTTGCTGAAAAAGGCACAGTTGCCGTTTATGCGGCGCTCCCAGTTGGTCGACATCGGCCAGGCCGGAGCTGCGGCCTTGCGTGCCGGCGGCCAACCTTTGGTGCTGCTGGGCGATAGCCTGGGCGAAATGCCCAGCTATTATTCGAGCAGCCATATCGCGATTGTGGCGGGCAGTTTTGAGCCCATGGGCGGACAGAATCTGATCGAGGCGTGTGCCGCCGGGGTGCCAGTACTGGTGGGGCCACATACCTGGAATTTCGAGCAGGTGGTGGCCGACGCGATCGATCAAGGCGCTGCAATACGGGTACAGACTGTCGATGACGCCTTGTGCAAGGCGCTGGAATTGCTGGATCAGCCTGCGGAGCTGAGCGAAATGGGTCAGGCTGGCGCGCATTGGGTGCAAAAGCACACCGGCGCCATCGCCAGGGTCATCGCCGGGCTGAACGAAATCAAGGCCCAGACGGTGGCACCCACAAGGGGTGCCACTACAAATGTCCTCCCGTGATGTCATGGCGGGTGGCACGGGTTTGTAGCGGCACCCCTTGTGGGTGCCACCGTCTGCAGCAATAGGCCGGCTCAGGCCGGACTGCGCGCCATCAAAGCCCGTGATATTTGCGGCCCAATTCCAGAGTGGCCTGAAAGAACCCCGCCTTGCTGCCGCAATCGTAGCGCAGGCCTTCATACTCAAAGCCGTATACCCCCCGCGTGCTCAGCAAACTTGCGATACCGTCGGTCAGCTGAATTTCGCCGCCCACCCCTGCCTGGACTTGGCGCAGGTGCTCGAAGATTTCAGGCTCCAGCACGTAGCGCCCAACTACGGCGAGCGTGGTGGGCGCCACCTCGGGCGCGGGTTTTTCCACGATCCCTGTCAGACGTGTCGTTTTGTCGTTGATCCGGTTGCCGGAAATAATTCCGTATTTATTTGTTTGATCGTGTGGCACGTTTTGTATGGCAAGGACGCTGCCATTTTGCTGGTGCGCCGCTTCGATCAGTTGGTGCGTGACCGATGTGGTGGCATCGATCAGATCGTCGGCCAGCAGGACGACGAAAGGCTCATTGCCCACGATAGGCGCCGCGCACAGCACGGCGTGGCCCAGCCCCAGCGGTGCGGATTGCCGGGTGTAAATGCAATTGACGTGGGCGGGAATGATGTTGCGTATGGCGTCGAGCAGCTTTATTTTGTTCTTCGATTCCAGGTCCGCTTCAAGTTCTGGAACACTATCAAAATGATCTTCGATAGCCCGTTTGTTGCGGCCTGTTATGAAAATCAAATCGGTGATGCCCGCCGCAATCGCCTCTTCGACCGCATATTGAATCAGCGGCTTGTCCACGATGGGCAGCATTTCCTTGGGCATCGCCTTGGTGGCCGGCAGAAAACGGGTGCCCAGCCCGGCGACAGGAAATACGGCTTTGCGGATTGGCTTCATGACGAATAATTACTTTGAGTGTTTTGCAAGTCTATTATTTTATGGGATAAAGCTTTTGGATGTATTAGCGATGCCTGGAACAAGTCTGGTCTCATTTCTATACGTCGGTTTATCAAACTATTCTTGATGAATGGGTTGGGAAGTGCGAATAAACGAACATTTTTTGATATATCAGCCGCCCGTCATTAGAATGAGTCGTAAGAGGATGGTTGCCCCGTTTGACGATCACGACGGTCGCGCGGTAAATGGATGATGGTTCGAACGCTGTCTGGAGTAATTCGGAATGGAAAAGGATGAATTGTCGGAGCCGCTTGTGTCTGTTTCTGCTACAGATCGTGTGCGTCGAGAAATCGAAACTCGGATTGTTGCGGGCTTGCTGCCTCCGGGGGTACAACTGGATGAAGACCAGCTAAGTCAGATATTTTCGACTTCTCGTACTCCCGTTCGAGAAGCCTTGCTGCAATTGCAGGTTCTGGGCTTTGTGCGAATAGCGCCGCGTTCGGGCACCTATGTGGTGCAGCTATCGGCAAAGGAATTGGCCGATATATTCGAAAGTCTGGCATACGCCGAGGGCTTGTGCGCGCGGCTGGTGGTGCGGCGCGTAGATGCGGCGCAGATCAAGGGCTTGCGCTTATTACATAAAGAAGGCAAGCGCGCAGTGACTCGTAAAAGCCTGGAGGATTACTCCAATTACAACAAGGCTTTCCACAATTTCTTTTATGCCAATTGCGGCAATGCTTATTTGATCAACCAGATTACACAAATGCGCAAGCGCACGAACCCTTACCGCATGCGCCATTTCGACTATACCGACCGCATGGCCAGCTCCTGGTTCGAGCATGATCGTTTGCTGCTGGCGGTAATGAGCAAAGATGATCATATGGCTGAGCGCGAAGCAACAGAACATATTTTGATTGGCGGCAAGGATTTTTGCGACCTGGCGGCGGCGTCTCCGGAATATCTGCGGTTCGATCCGGACACCAGCGCTGCATGGGATTGCGGCATTGCCGATATGCCACATCTGTTTGCGCCGATGCCTTCCGTGCATTAGCAGAACGCGTATTAAAGAAGTGATGGTTGGCTAATACTCTTTACGTAGGGTGGAGACGGTTATGTTCAAAAAAATGGCATTAGCGGTAGTGTTAAGTGTGGGTTCGATTGCCCCAGTCTTTGCTCAAACGGCACCTCTCAAAATTGTTGTCGGGTTCGCGCCAGGCGGCGGAGTGGATGCATTGGCCAGGATTACGGCCCGGCAGCTTGAAAAAACGCTTAAGCGCTCGGTGGTGGTGGAAAATAAATCGGGGGCAGGCGGCACGATTGCCGCCGATTACGTGGCCAACTCGGCGCGCGACGGTAATACCTTGCTGTTGGGCGATTCGTCCTTGCTGATTGCGCCGCACATTTATCCAACGGTTGCGTACAAATTGCCGGGAAGTTTCGAGCCTGTGGGCATGGTCGGACAGGCCGATCTGGCGATTGCGGTGCCTGGCAGCAGTCCGGCTAAAACACTGGCCGATTTTTTGGCCATGGCAAAAAAAGAGCCAGGCAAGTATTCCTTTGCCTCGGTTGGGGTTGGGTCGATTCATCACTTGGCTGGCGAATTGCTGGAACTCAAGGCAGGTGTAAAGCTTCTGCACGTTCCGTATCGCGGCGGCAGCAAGGCCAATCAGGCAGTGGCGGCGGGCGAGGTGTCGATGTCTATTGCCAGTATCGCTTCGGCCAAGGGCCTTGCGCAGGCTGGAAAAATCCGCATTCTTGCGGTTTTGTCGGCTAAAAGATTTCCTACCTTGCCTAATATTCCCACGGTGGCCGAAACGGTGCCTGGTTATGACGTGACTCCATCGCTGTTCCTGCTGGCGCCCAAGGGTGCGCCGGCCAGCGCGCTGGCACCGGTGACAGCTGCCCTGAAGCATGTGCTGCGGGAAAAGGCCGTGCAGGATGCGTTCATCGTGCAAGGGTCGGTGGCACAGTACCGCGATCCCGTGTGGCAAGCCGACTGGATGCATCGCGAGGAGGCGCGCTGGGTTGATGTGATCAAGCAGGCGCATCTGAAATTCAATAATTAGCCGTGGTGCGCTTTCATGAACACGATATCCCCTGAAGAAAGTCAAAAGGCCATAGGGCTGATAGTTCCACCGGCTAGCGCGCAAGTGCCAGTCGATGCAGGGCTTATGTACCCTGGCCTGAAATTCATTGCCAGAGGTCTGGCGCTGGGTTCGGTCGACAAGAAGGGCTACGACGCAGTGATCGAGCATGTGGTTGAAAAGGCCAGGGATCTGGCAGCCGAAGGGGTTTCGGCGATCTCCTTGATGGGAACGTCGCTTAGTTTTTATCGCGGCGCCAATCTGAATCAACAGTTGAAAGATGAAATGGAGCAGGCTTGCGGCTTACCTTGCACCACCATGAGCTACGCAATTGTGCATGGCATGCGCAAGCTGGATTTGAAGACGGTGGCTGTGGCGACGGCATACGTGGATGACGTTAACCGACGGCTGGCTGTTTTTTTGAACGGCGAAGATATCGCTGTGGCAAGCACCAAAGGCTTGGGGCTAAATGGGGTGCGCGAGGTGGCGTTGGTGTCTACCGAGACGCTGGTGCGTCTTTGCCTGGACGCATGGGATGAGGCGAATGGGCGCGCCGGTGGCATTGTCTTGTCCTGCGGCGGCCTTGTTACCTTGGATACGGTCGCACAGGTTGAGCGGCAATTGGGTGTTCCTGTCGTGGCCAGTTCGCCAGCGGGGTTCTGGGATGTGGTGGGCACGGCAGGCCTAGATAGCCGGGTTCAGGGCTTTGGCAGATTGGCCGCTACGTCCTGGTTGTGATCTCGCACTTGTAGCGGCACCCCTTGTGGGTGCCATTTGACGCCCAAATGAAGCCAGGGCTGTGGTGTCTCTATGGTTTGCCCTTCGGCGCTGCCGGGGGCGCGCTCGCGGCGGGCTGAGCGCCGTCGGAGGGAGTCCCAAGCTTGATCGATTCGGGGTTTTTTTGCGTCAGCAGCATGCGGGCATCGCGCCCTTGCTCACTGGGCGGGTTGCCCAAAAAGCCTTGGCCGTAACCCAGGACGATGAGGTTGGCGATCAGAATGAGCAGAAATAAAAAGCGCATGGCCGACAAGGACGAAAAATGGTTTGAACTATGCGGGCAGCTTTGGCTTGGCCCAAGTGTTCTGTATTGTAGTTCGAAGTCCGATTACTGTTCGCAGGCCAGGCGGGCCAGGCCGTCGAGCACCGGGGCAGGCAGCCATTCTATGGGCGTGATCGGCAGGCCCAGGCGAGTCTGGGCCGCCGCGAGCAGGGCTATTGTTTCTTGCCGAACGATGGGCCAGCCGCCGCCTGCGCTGTATACGCGCGGGGGGCTGCCGTAGTGCTCCAGCCCGGTCAGCCATTGCCGCAATACGGCGCCGGCCTGTGCGGCGGCGATGCCGGTGGCGATAGCTCCGTGCGTATCGGTGGGATAGGCGGCCGTTGCTCCCTGGGCTTGCGGCAGATTGGCGGTGGCCTGGGCGAGCGTCGTGCGCATGAGTTCTGGTCCGGGAAGAATCAGGCCGCCCTCAAAGCGTAAGCGGGGCCCAAGTGTATCGATGGTCGTCGCGGTGCCGAAGCTGGCAAGCATCAACACGGGTTCGGCCGTAGGGTCGGTTGTCTGGTTCGCGCCTGTGTTCCGTGCACGCTGCGCCAGGGCCAGCATCGACACCCAGCGGTCGGGGCCTAGCTGGTCCGGAGACTGGTACCGATTGCGTACGCCTAGCGCTTCGCTGCGACTGGTTACCCAGGTTATGGGACACGTATGCAAAGCCAGGAGGGACTCGATTGCCGAGCGGATCGGTGCCCCAGCCACGTTGACCCCAAGGGCCGCGATAGGTGCGGCGGGAAGTTGCGCCAACCAGTGCGGCAACTGACCCACAGCGGCGTGGTCGAGCGTCAGCGCGACCGCTTCACGCCTGCCGCTTTGCTGCTCGACCCAGCCGAACTTGATCCGGGTGTTGCCCGCGTCGACCAAAAGCATCATGGCTGCGATCGCACTGAAATTTCACCGATGGAAACGGCTGTTTCCCCTTCGACATTACGCACTCGAAGCTGCCCCAATGTATTGATGCCACAGGCAATGCCAGCGCGCACGATCCGCCCGCCTTCGAGCACATTGATGTGTTGGCCGGCCAGGGCATCGGAGCAGGCATAACGTGCCGGCAGGGTGTCAAAGCCGTCGCGCACGGCCTGGTTGAAGCTGGCCGACCATGCATTTGCGATGGCGGCGACCATATTACTGGTGCAAGCCGTTGCGGCCTGCGTATCTTGCGCGGCGATTTCAGACCAATCGGCAATTTGCCGATTCAGCGATTGGCTTAGTGCTCGGGCATCTTCCAGATTAATACCTATGCCGACGATCACGACGTGGTGGTCTGGCGCCAGGTGCGCCGTCCCCGCGCGAGTAATTTCGACCAATATGCCGGCCAGTTTGGAAAATTGCCAATACACGTCGTTAGGCCATTTCATGACGAGGCGGTTACGGTGCGCGGGGCCGATCAGTTCACGCAGGGCTTCGCAGGCGGCCACGCCAGCCAGCGGCGAAAGCGTTGGCAGTTGTTTTGGTGGCAAAAATACATCGAAGGCACAGGAAAACATCAAGTTGGCGCCGCTGCGGTTTTGCCAGGTGCGGCCGGCGCGTCCGCGCCCACTTTCCTGCAAGTGCGCGCCGAGCAGCCAGGGCCGGGCCATGGGTTGCGCATTGTTGCGCGCCCGTGCAAGCAGATCGCCGTTGGTGGAGACCGTGCGTTCAACCCACTGGATATGCCTGAAGTTAGGCAAGGCCAGCCTCAGGCTCGCGGCCATTGGTTCGGGCTGCGGCAGAACGGGGGTGGATGGCGCTGGCATCGTGAGTAATAGGATGTTGTAATGGTGGTTGGGCCAGCGGCAGAACCGCTGGGTACCGAGAGTCTACCCGATGTTGTTCTAATTGGACTCATTTTCCCGTCTTGATGTCTTATGCCTGTGTTTGCTAAAAATGCCGTTTTCCAGGGCTTGGCCGGAGCTATCGACTGCACAATCGATTGGCCTGACGGTCCCCTGAGAGGTTGGGCTCTGGTCTTGCATCCGCACCCCTTGTACGGCGGCGCACGCGATAACAAGATTGTGACAACCATTGCGCGCGCCTGCGCGCAGCGGGGCCTGGTGGCGGTTAGGCCCAATTTTCGCGGTGTCGGCGCCTCAGCCGGAGAGTTCGATAAGGCGGTGGGTGAAACGGCAGACATGCACGAACTGGTAACGCAGTTTTCGGCAGCCAACCCCGAGCTGGCCAATGGTCAATGGGTGCTGGCGGGGTTTTCCTTTGGGACAGCGGTGGCGGCGCAGCTGTATACGGGCTTGGCGCAACAGCAGAAGAAGACGCCTGACGCGCTCATATTGGCGGGTGTGGCGGTAGATCGTTTCAAGTTTCGAGATCCTGTTGTTCCAGAGAATACGTTACTGATCCACGGTGAGCAGGACGAAGTGGTTCCCTTGCCGGAGGCGATGGACTTTGCGCGTGCGCACGGCTTGCCGGTTGTTGTCGTGCCTGATGCATCGCATTTTTTTCACGGTCGCCTGATTACGCTAAAGCTATTGCTACAGCAGTGTTTGGCTGCGCTGTAATTTGTTGGAAAATCCAGTATCAACTATTTTCAGGTTTGGGCTCTGAATTCACGGACGAGTCGTTTTGTCCCGGGCAGGCTCTGCCTATAATGGAGTTTTGCCGTTCAGGCCTTTACGCTTGGATCATTTTTGGGAAAGTCGATGACCTATTCAGTTCGTTTTCGTTCAGCTCGCTTTCTTGGTGGCAAAGGCTTCCGTTATGTTGTTGCCGGGCTTGCGTTGGCCCTTGCTCCCCTGATGTCAATGGCGCAAAAATCGCCTTCCGCTGTTGCGCCACCTGCCACCGCCGCAGTGGCTGCACCCGCGTCTGCGCCTGTACCTGCTGCCGCGAACATCATGGCTCCTGTGGCGGCTGCCGCCGGAACATTGGCCATGGCGGGAGATTTGTCCTCGGTTCCCGCCCCAACCCTGGACGCCAAGGCGTGGCTGGTTCTGGATGCCACCAGCGGCCAAATCATTGCCGCATCGAATCCCGACGAAAGAATTGAACCGGCGTCGCTGACCAAACTCATGTCGGCCGATATTGTGTTCGATGCGCTCGACAATAAGCGTCTTACGCTGGATCAAACCGTTAATATTTCCAAGAAAGCGTGGAAAACGGAAGGCTCGCGCATGTTTGTCAAGCTCAATTCCCAAGTAACCGTGGACGATTTATTGCAGGGGCTGGTTGTGCAGTCGGGCAACGATGCAACGGTTGCGCTGGCCGAGGCCGTAGCGGGCAGTGAATCGGCTTTTGTGGCTTTAATGAATCAGGAAGCCGCCCGGATAGGCATGAAAGACACACATTTCGCCAATTCAACCGGGCTGCCCGACCCCAATCATTACACGACCGTACGCGATTTGGGCATCCTCGCCAACAGCCTGCTGCACAAGCATCCGCAGTACATGCGCTATTACAAGGAAAAGGAATTCACTTATAACAAAATCAAACAGCTCAATCGTAATCGCCTGTTATGGATCGACCCCACCGTCGATGGCCTGAAAACCGGCCACACTCAATCGGCAGGTTTTTGTCTAGTCGCAACCGCTGTGCGCAATGACCGCCGCGTGGTGGCCATCGTTGTCGGGACGGCGAGCAACTCGGCTCGCACCGAAAGCACCCTGAAACTGCTGAATTGGGGTTTCCAGAATTTCGACACTATCAAACTGTTCGATACGGAACATCCAGCGGTACGCGCCAAGGTATGGGAAGGGCAGGCCGAAACGGTGGGGCTCGGCGAAATGCAGCCGATCTGGATTACTGTGCCGCGTGGCAAAGGCCCCAATGTCAAGCCGGTGGCCCAATACACGCAGCCGCTCATTGCACCGCTCAAGAAAGGCACCAAGGTAGGTACCGTCTCCTTGTCGCTCGATGGCAAAGTGCTGCGCCAGGATTCGCTGCGGGTCCTGAATAATGTGCCCGAGGCCGGATTCTTCGGGCGTGTTTACGATAAAATCCGTCTTATGTTCCACTAATTTTCAAACGGATTACAAGGCATAACTGATGATTCCAGACGTTGATTGCGACAGTATTGTTTATTTGAACGGTGACTACGTTCGTTTGGGTAATGCCAAAGTTTCAGTGTTGGATCGCGGGTTTATTTTCGGCGATGGCATATATGAAGTCGTGCCGGCCTACGATCGCAAGCCTTTTCGCATGGCTTCGCACCTCGCGCGTCTGGAACGCAGCCTCGCGGCTATCGGCATCAAGGCTGATCGCTCCCGCGATGATTGGGAAAAGCTGGTGCTCGATATGCTCAAACGATCGCCCACGGCGGATTGCATGGTGTATCTGCAAGTGACGCGTGGCGTGGCCAAGCGTGACCACGGGTTCCCCAAGAGGGCGATTGTGCCCACAGTGTTTTGCATGGTGTCGCCGTTTACGAGGCCGGATGCTCCCCATCGCGAACAGGGGCTTTCCGTGGTCAGCATGCCCGACCTGCGTTGGTTGCATTGCGAGATCAAGTCCGTGTCGCTGCTGGGCAATGTACTGGCCAAGCAGCATGCTGTTGAGGCTGGCGTGGACGAAGTCGTGCAGTTTCGCGACGGTTTTCTGTCTGAGGGGTCGTCCTGCAATATATGGGTGGTCAAAGGCGGCGCGCTTCTTGCTCCGCCGCGCAATAACCTGATTCTCGAGGGGATACGCTACCGCTTTCTCGAAGAGCTGGCCGGCGATGCCGGCGTGCCATTCGAGTCGCGTCCAGTGTCTGAAGCCGAGGTTGAGCAGGCTGATGAGCTGATGCTGTCGTCGGCCACCAAAGAGGTCTTGCCTATTGTTTCCTACAATGGCAAGCCCGTGGGTAGCGGCAAACCGGGCGCCGTGTACGCCAAATTGCGTGCGGGCTACGACAGGGCTATCGCCGCGCTTTAACGGCCAACGTGCCATGCCCCCAATCCCGCCTGAACAGTCTCTAATCGAGTATCCAAGTAATTTCCCGATCAAGGTCATGGGCAAGTCGCATCCTGATTTCGCGCAGACCATGACCGAATTGGTTTTGCAGTTCGATCCGGGGTTCGATCCCGCGTCTGTGGAAATGCGTCCCAGCACCAGCGCCAATTACATAGGCCTAACGTTTACCGTGCGCGCCACCTCGCGCGAGCAGTTGGATAACTTGTACCGTGCCCTGCATGCACACCCGATGGTGGCGATAGTCTTGTAATGGTGACCATCAACTGGAGGAAGCGGCCGGCCGAGTATCTTGAAGTCTGGCAGGCCATGCAGGCTTTCACAGAGGCGCGCGACGGGCAGACGCCCGACGAAATCTGGCTGGTCGAGCATCGACCGGTGTATACCTTGGGACAGGCCGGCCGTCCCGAGCATATTTTGCACTGCGGATCGATTCCGGTGGTGCAATCGAATCGAGGCGGGCAAGTCACTTATCACGGTCCTGGCCAAGTCCTGGCCTATTGCCTGATCGATTTGCGACGGCTGGGCATTTATGCCAAAGAATATGTGGAGTTGCTCGAAAACGGCGTGATCGGGGTATTGAAGGAGCTGGGGCTGACCCAGGCCTGCCGTAAGTCCGGCGCGCCCGGCGTGTATGTGCCTGTGCGGGACGAGGCTCGCGTGGCCCTAACTTCGTCTCTTGTACCCTGGGGGGGGGGCGACCCGGAGCACGAAGACGATCTGGCCAAGATTGCTGCCCTGGGCATCAAGATCCGCCACGGTTGCGCCTATCACGGCGTTGCACTGAATGTGGCCATGGATTTGTCGCCTTTTCTGGGCATTAATCCATGCGGCTACGAAGGTTTGCGCACCGTCGACTTGCAGACTTGCGGCATATCAATACCGCTTGAGCAAGCCGGCGATCTGCTGGCTCTGAGATTGAGTCAGGCCTTCGAGGGATATTCCGAAGGCAGGCGAATTATGTAGCTACAGGCCTGTATCGACAGGCCTGTAGCGACAGGCCTTGTGCCTGTCATCTATGCAAGATACCGTCTTCTATTTCAAGGTTTTGCCAGCCACAAAGGGTGGCGCTACATAACCTCCCGGTTGGTCTTTGTAGCAGCACCTCTTGTGGGTGCCAAGGCAGCGGTCACGATACCACCAGCGTAAAATACAAACTCATTTGTTTTCAGTGGTGGGCAAGCAGAAAGCTTCCCGCTTCGCATCGCTAACAGGAGAACAGAGTGTCCACATCAGAGCCAGCACAACTATTGGTGGATCGGGTCGATGGGGTTGCCACCCTGACGCTGAATCGGCCGGATCAATTCAATGCCCTGACCGAAGAACTCCTGGCTCAGTTGCAAAGCAGCCTGGACGTGTTGGCGCAGGATAATGATTTGCGTTGCGTGGTGCTTGCCGGCGCCGGGCGGGCGTTTTGCGCCGGTCATGATTTGAAGCAGATGCGCGCTGCATCCGACCGTAATTACTACGAGCAGTTGTTTGCGCGTTGTGCAAGGGTGATGCAAAGCCTGGTCGCGTTTCCTGTGCCGATCATTGCCAAAGTGCATGGGATGGCAACCGCTGCGGGTTGCCAGTTGGTGGCCAGCTGCGACCTGGCCATTGCCGCCGATACAGCCAAATTCGCCGTATCGGGGATTAATGTTGGTTTGTTTTGTTCGACCCCTGCGGTGGCCTTGTCGCGCAATGTGTCAGCCAAAAAGGCCTTTGAAATGCTGATGACCGGCCGCTTCATCAGCAGCTCCGAAGCCATGGATAATGGCCTGATCAATCAGGCGGTGGCGCCCGAGCAGCTTGACACCGCCGTGGCGGCCCTGGTGCAGACCATTTGCGCGAAAAGCCCGGTGGCGGTGCGTACCGGCAAGGCCATGTATTATCGCCAACGCAGCATGGCCCTGGCTGATGCCTACGATTATGCCGGCAGTGTCATGGCGCAGAACATGATGGCTCAGGACGTGGCCGAAGGCATCGATGCCTTCACGCAAAAGCGCCCGCCTGTATGGCGGGGTTGCTAATACTGACCTTCCCCAAAGGGAGATTAGGCGCGCTGGCAGGCAGCGGGTTAAAATGGCTGTTCTATGAATGCATGGCCTGCGTCTTGCCGCAGGAAGCCGTATGACCACACCCGTCGAACAGTCTCTTGGCCACGAAGCCGCAGCGCAGCCGCCCGCTTACGATCCCACCCAGAAGCAGAAATCCCAGGCTAAAACGTCGCGCATTCCTATCAAGGTTGTGCCGGCCGAACGCCTCAGAAAGCCAGACTGGATCCGCGCCAAGGCGCCGGTCGCGGGCTCGCGTTTTTACGATATCAAGCGCATCTTGCGCGAGCATCATCTGCATACGGTTTGCGAAGAAGCGGCGTGTCCCAATATTGGCGAATGTTTCGGCAAGGGCACGGCCACCTTCATGATCATGGGCGATAAATGCACCCGCCGCTGTCCTTTTTGCGATGTAGGCCATGGCCGTCCCGATGCGCTGGATGAAAACGAGCCGGAAAACCTGGCACGCACCGTTGCAGCCTTGCGGCTTTCGTATGTGGTGATTACGTCTGTCGATCGCGACGATCTGCGCGATGGCGGGGCGGGTCATTTCGTGGCATGCATACGCAAGGTGCGCGAATTGTCTCCGGGCACACGCATTGAAGTGTTGGTTCCCGATTTTCGCGGCCGTCTCGATCGTGCGCTCGAAGTGCTCAATGGCGGCCCTCCCGACGTAATGAACCACAACCTTGAAACCGTGCCACGCCTGTACAAGCAGGCCCGGCCCGGGGCCGATTACCAGCACTCGTTGACCCTGCTTTCAGAGTTCAAGAAAGTGCATCCCAGCACCCCGACCAAATCGGGGTTGATGCTGGGCCTGGGCGAAACCGACGAAGAAATCCTGCAAGTCATGCGTGATCTGCGCTCGCACAATGTCGATATGCTGACCATCGGCCAGTATTTGCAGCCCTCCGAGCATCATCTGCCGGTGCTGCGTTATGCGCCGCCTGACATCTTCGACATGCTCAGGCGCGAAGCCCTTGCCATGGGTTTCAGCCATGCGGCGGTAGGCGCCATGGTGCGCTCTTCGTATCATGCCGACGATCAGGCTCACGCGGCGGGTCTGGTCTTTTAAGCTTCGGCGCTCCAGGCGAGCGCCCGCTAATTCGTAAAGCGGCCCTTTTGCCGGCTAACGCACGTCATCCGACTGGATTTCCAGCGCCTCCAGAAAGCGCGCCACCATGTTGTAGGTGGCGATGGTGGCGGTTAACTCGACCAGCCGCCCGGCGTCGAAATGCGGCTTGACGGCCGCGAAGACCTCTTTGGGTACGTGTACGTGGCGTGTCATGGCGTCCGTGTAGGCCAGCACGGCGCGTTCTTGCTCGTTAAAAACCGTAGATGTTTCCCATTGATCAAGCGCATCAAGCTGCCCTTGCGTCATGCCTTCTTTAAGAGCAATGGGAGCATGCTGGTCGGCTTCGTACGGTGCGCCGTTCAGGATGGCGATACGCATGATGACCATTTCGCGCAGTTTGCCCGACAAGGTGCTGCGTTGCCGGATGCCAGTCAGGTGGCTGAGCCAGCCACGCGCTACCTCGGGGCTGTGCAGCAGCATTTGATACAGGTGCAGAACGCTTCCACGCTCGGCCACGATTTGCTCGACAAGCGGCCTGACGTCGGGATGGTTCAGGTCGGCGTACGGGAGGCGGGCCATGGTTGTCCTTCTAGGGTAGGATCAATGATCAAGTGTTATGTTGGTAGCGCTTCACAACTAAAGACACCGAGTAGCAGATAATAAAATATACCAGACCGACGAAGAACAGGGCTTCGACCACGGCGCCGTTGCGCTCACCGACGCCGTAGGCCTGCCCGAAAAAATCGGCCAGGGCGACGACATAGACCAACGACGTGTCCTGGAACAGGATGATGCCCTGAGTCAGAAAGAGCGGCAGCATATTGCGAAATGCCTGCGGCAAGATGATCAGGCGCATGGATTGAGAATAGGTCATGCCCAGGGCGAAGGCGGCGTGTTGCTGGCTGCTGGAAATGCTTTGAATTCCGGCGCGGATAATTTCCGAATAGTAGGCCGCCTCGTAGAGCGCAAACGCGACCAGTGCCGACACCAGGCGCATATCGGTGGCGCTGGACAAGCCAAACAGCGTCTGTAGAAAGTCCGGTACGATCAGGAAAAACCACAGCAGCACCATGACCAGCGGCACCAGGCGAAATGCGGTGACATAAGCGACCGCGAGCACATTCAATGTTTTATAGGACGACAAGCGCATCAGTGCGATCAGCGTGCCCCAGACGATGCCTGCCGCCATCGCCGTAAAGGTAATTTCCAGAGATACACCCATGCCGCGGCCCAATAGTTTGAACGCGCTTTGGTTTAGCCAGTTGAAATCGAATCCGTAGATCATGGCTATTTCCTGAACGACAGGCCGGGGATGTGGCAAAGCCGTTCTATGCGCCACATGAGCACCATGACGCACACGCTGATCAGGGCGTAGAGCAGCGTAACCGCTATAAACGATTCGTAGGAATGTGCCGTGTAGTCGACCAGTTGGCGCCCCTGCGCGGCCAGTTCCATCAACCCGATGGTCGAGGCGATCGCCGAGTTCTTGAATATGTTCAGGAATTCGGACGTAATGGGCGGCAGCACGATGCGAAACGACACGGGCATACGCAATCTGGTCGAGCTGTTTCTTGATGGCTTCGATAATGGCCGGATGGCCATGACCAAGGCACGATACCGCAGCGCCGCCCGATGCGTCGATATAGCTTTTGTTGTTCTGATCGAATACCTCTATGCCTTGCCCGCGCACGGCGATATCAAGATGCTTTTTGGGGTTGCGGTGAAAAACATGATCGAGGTGCTGATTGAGCAGTTGGTGGTTAAAAGCGGCAAACACGCAGCGGGCCAGATTGAGCGCACCGAAATGCAATTGCATCAGACAGGCGCGTATTTGTAGCGATAGTGTTCAGCGTGGGGAAGATGGCAGCCACAAGGGCTGCCACTACACCCGCCGCGGGTACGTTTTGTAGCGGCAGCCCTTGTGGCTGCCACCATCAACCGTCCCGGCCCCACAAAACATCAGCTCGGCCTTCGGCCTTGTTAAGCACACGCGCCAATACGAAACACAGATCGGATAGCCGGTTCAGATACTGTTTGGCGGGCGGGTTGACGGATTCATGCTGGTTCAGCGTAATCACAGTTCGTTCGGCGCGACGGCATATGGTGCGCGCCATATGCGCCAGCGCGGCTGCGCGGGTGCCGCCGGGCAGAATGAATTCTTTTAGCCGCCCAAGTTCGGCGTTGTAGTGCGCCAGTGCCTGATCCAGGCGCAACACGTGCTCTGTTGACAGCGCGGTGTGGCCCGGGATGCAAAGCTCGGCGCCCATGTCGAACAGGTCATTTTGTATGCGTGCCAGCAAGACATCGATGGCTTGCGGCAAAGGTTCGGTGCGCAGCAGCCCGATGGCGCTGTTTAGCTCATCGACGTCGCCCAGCGCGGCAATGCGCGGCGCATCTTTGGCGATGCGGCTGCCATCGCCCAGGCCCGTGGTGCCGGCGTCGCCGGTGCGCGTTGTGATGACGGACAGTCTGATGGCCATGATTCAGGACCCCTTCGCCAGGCGCTGCAAGGCGTCGCCCGTGACCCGAACGATACGCCATTCTGGCAGTACCTCGGCACCATGGCGCGTGTAGAAGTCAATGGCATTCTGGTTCCAGTCCAGCACTGTCCACTCGAAGCGGCCGCAATCGTGTTTGACGGCAAGTTGCGCCAGATGGCGTAATGCCATGCTGCCCAGGCCCCGCCCGCGATGTTCGGGTTGCACGTAAATATCTTCCAAGTAGAGGCCGCGCTTGTCGAGAAAACTGGAGTAGTTGTAAAACCACATGATGTAGGCGATGGGCCGATCCGGCTCGACGTTGGGGTGTATCACCAGGCAATGCGCCGCCGGTTGCGAGCCGAAAAAGCTCGCGCGCAGGCTGTCATGGGTTGCTTTGAATATTTCAGTCAGTTTCTCAAAAACCGCCATTTCCCGCATTAGCGCGTGTATGGATGGGATATCGGACTCGCGCGCCGGGCGCAGCTGGTATGGCTGCGGAGGCGTTCTCGCGTCTTTTGGCATGGCCGGAGGTGCTGCCCGTATTGAGTAACTGTCACTCGCGTCTTTCAAGCCTATTCCTTCGTTTGGCGTTATGCTTGGTTCGTGGAACAAGGAGTGTAAATCATGTCTTTATCAAATCGACTTGGGCGGCAGGCTCTGGCGGCCGGCTTGATGTTAACGTCAGTTTACGCCGTGACGGCGCAAGCCCAGCAGGCCAGCGCTTCGGGCGAGGTACGGCGTGTTGACGCGGCGGCAGGCAAAGTGGCCATCAAGCAGGGCGCAATCGCCGATCTTCAGTTGCCGGCCATGACGCTGGTCTATCAGGTTGATCCGGCCTTGCTCAAAGGCATTCAGCCCGGCGACAAGGTATCGTTTACAGCCAAACGCGAAGGCGGTAAGTATATTGTGACGCAGATCAAGAAATAAGTGCGGCAAGAGAACCCCTACAGCACATACCTTGCCAGATCCTGGCTATTGGCCGCTTCCTCGAGCTTGTCGTTGACATAGGCGGCGTCGATGGTGATGGTTTTTCCGCTGCTGGCCGAGGCATCGAAGGACAGGTCTTCGAGGAGCTTCTCCATGACCGTATACAGGCGCCGCGCGCCGATATTCTCGGTGCGCTCATTCACATCGAACGCCAGTTCAGCCAGCCGTTTAACACCTTCGTCAGTAAACGATAGCGTGACGTCTTCAGTGGCCAGCAGCGCGCTGTATTGTTTGGTGAGCGATGAATCGGTATCGCACAAAATACGCACGAAATCTTCTGCCGATAAGGAGTCGAGTTCGACGCGAATCGGGAAGCGCCCCTGCAGTTCGGGAATCAGGTCGGAGGGGCGTGACAGATGGAAAGCCCCCGAGGCAATAAACAGAATGTGATCGGTGCGCACAACGCCGTACTTGGTGTTGACGCTCGTGCCCTCGACCAAAGGCAGCAGATCGCGCTGCACCCCTTGGCGTGAGACGTCGGCGCCGGCGTGTTCCTGGCGCGAGGCAATCTTGTCGATTTCATCCAAAAACACGATGCCGTTCTGCTCCGCATTCGTAACGGCGTTGGTGCGCAAGTCTTCTTCGTTGATGCGGCGCGATGCTTCTTCTTCGGTCAGGAGTTTGAATGCCTCTTTGACCGATATTTTGCGCTGTTTCTTTTTGTCGCGGCCCAGACCTGCAAACATGCCCTTGAGCTGCTCGGTCATTTCTTCCATGCCCGGAGGCGCCATGATCTCCATTTGCGGCGCGGCCTGGGAGAGCTCGATCTCGATTTCGAGGTCGTCGATCGTGTGTTCGCGCAGCCGTTTACGGAAAACCTGCCGGGCTGAATTTTCTTCGCGTTGGGGCTCACCCTGGGCGTTGCGCGCGGGGGAAACCAGCACGTCGAGGATGCGGTCCTCGGCGGCATCTTCGGCCTGCGTGCGCACCTGGCGCATTTGCACATCGCGGGTTTGTTTGATCGAGATTTCGACCAGGTCGCGGATGATGGTGTCCACATCGCGGCCCACGTAGCCCACTTCGGTGAACTTGGTGGCTTCAATCTTGATGAATGGCGCATTGGCCAGCCTGGCCAGGCGGCGCGCGATTTCGGTTTTGCCTACACCGGTTGGCCCGATCATGAGAATGTTCTTGGGCAGGATTTCGTGGCGCAAGGGCTCGGGCACTTGCTGGCGCCTCCACCGGTTGCGCAGCGCCACGGCCACAGAGCGCTTGGCGCGATTTTGCCCGACAATGTTTTTATCGAGTTCGGAGACGATTTCTCCGGGAGTCATGGTGCTGGCGGACATAGGGACGGGTGCTCGGTGTTAAAGAGTTTCGACGATGTGGTTCTGGTTGGTGTAGATGCACAGATCGCCGGCTATTTCGAGCGATTTTTTAACGATATCGGCAGGCGCCATCTCGGTATTGTGCAGCAGGGCCAGGGCGGCAGCCTGTGCATAGGCGCCGCCAGAGCCGATGGCAGCCAGGCCATGTTCGGGTTCGAGTACATCGCCGGTGCCAGTAAGTACCAGGGTGTGTTCGTGGTCGGCCACGATCAGCATGGCCTCGAGGCGGCGCAGTGCGCGATCGGTGCGCCAGTCACGGGTCAGTTCGACGGCTGCTCGCATCAGGTGGCCCTGATGTTTTTCCAGCTTGGCTTCGAAGCGTTCCTGCAAGGTGAAGGCATCGGCCGTAGCACCTGCAAAGCCGGCCAGGACTTTATCGTGATACAGACGACGAATTTTGCGAGCGGTGGCCTTGACGACGATATTGCCCAGTGTGACTTGACCATCGCCGCCCAGCGCAACCTGGTTGCCGCGTCGGACACAAATAATGGTGGTGGCGTGAAATTGTTCCATGTGGCTTTTCCTTTGAATCTTTTATTTGGAGGCGAACCCCCGGAGTTCAAGAGGAAAAAGCCATCATTCAATCTCCGTAAAGCTTTTGGCGCATTTCGCGCCGTTCCTGAGCTTCGAGCGACAGAGTGGCGGTAGGCCGTGCCAGTAGACGCGCCAACCCTATGGGTTCGGCGGTTTCTTCGCACCAGCCGTATTCGCCTGAATCGATACGGGTAATGGATTGCTGTACCTTCTTGAGCAGTTTACGCTCGCGGTCACGGGTGCGCAATTCAAGCGCATGCTCTTCTTCGATCGTGGCGCGATCGGCCGGATCGGGCACGAACTGCGTCTCGCGCAGGTTTTCGGTGGTGGTGCCGGCATTATTGATAATGTCTTGCTCCAGCCGTTTCAAACGATCCCTGAAGAAGGCCAGTTGGGCTTCATTCATGTAGTCGGATTCCGGCATCGCCAGCAGTTCTTTTTCTGTCAGAAGATGGTTCTGAACGGCGGTTGCGGCAGATTTGCTTGCCATGATGTACCTCTTTTATATGTGATGTTGGCGCTCGTTACGTATGTTGTTATCTCCGGCAACGGGCTGCGTTATGAGGCCAGGCATTGCTCCAAACCCCGAGTAAAAATTTCCTGGGGGAGTTTATGGCCAATAAATACCATTTTGGTATTGGGCTTTTCGTTGGCCATCCAGGGCTTTCCGGGTTCGGCTCCCATCATCATGTGCACGCCTTGGAACAGCATGCGGCGATTGATGCCTTTCAGGTACAGAATGCCTTTGTATCGTAAAAGATCCGGGCCGTAGACCTGGACGATGCCGCTTAGAAATTCTTCAAGGCGTTCCGGGTTGAAGGCTTTGCTGGAACGGAACACGAACGCTCCAATGGCATCGTCGTGATGGGAATGATGATGGTCCTGGTGGTGATGCGCGCAATGGTCGTCGCACTCGCCGTCGTGGTCGTGGTGTTCGTGATCTTGCTCGTCTTCGTGGTCGTGCGCCGCATCGGGATGCTCGTCGGCCAGGAAATCAGGGTCGATATCCAGGATGGAATTCAGATTGAAGCCGCTTACGTCGATGATGGCTTTGAGATCAGTCTGGCCGAAGTTGACCGGCTCGATCGAGGCGCGCGGATTAATGTGCATCAAGCGTGCGCGCAAAGCCTGGTAATCGACCTCGTTGACCAGATCTCTTTTGGAGATCAGGATGCGGTCGGCAAAGCCCACTTGCTTTTGCGACTCTTCCTGCTTGTCGAGGGTTTCCATGCCGTGTTTGGCATCGACGACGGTAATGACCGCATCGAGCCGGTAGTAATCGGCGATCTCGTCATCCATGAAAAAGGTCTGGCATACCGGGCCTGGATTGGCCATGCCGGTCGTTTCGATCACGACGCGTTCGAAAGCCAGTTCGCCCGCTTCGCGCTTGACGCTTAAATCGTTCAGAGTGCGCATCAGATCGCCGCGCACGGTGCAGCACACGCAGCCATTGCTCAGTTCGATGATTTGCTCTTCGCTATCTTGCACCAGTAAATCGGTATCGATGCTTTCAGGCCCGAATTCGTTTTCGATGACCGCAATTCGGCGACCATGATATTCGGTCAGGATGCGTTTGAGCAGGGTTGTTTTTCCTGCACCAAGAAAGCCGGTGAGAATTGTCACCGGCACCATTTTCTCCGGACTGGGAGCGGCTTTCATTGTGGGCCTCGCTGCTGCGGGTCAAAAGGCAGAAGACGCTTGGGTGAGTGGCAACTATCAGTTTGCGCCGCAAAATAATTCAACGTGCGATTACAGCACAGCATACGCTTTAGAGCAAATGGAACCCTGGAAAATTGTATTTTCGTGATAAATCAGGCACATGGAGGCGTCCGTGCGGCCGATTTCCACCGGATAACCTCGGCATGAGCCACTGGCCGTCGTTGATGGCGGCCACAAGGGCTGCCGCTACAAGCGTCGGGCACGTTTTTGTAGCGGCAGCCCTTGTGGCTGCCATCGATGCAGGATATGGCGACAGGCCTATAGCGACAGGCCTATAGCGACAGGCCTGTAGCGACAGGCCTTGTGCCTGTCATCGATGCGAGATATGGCTATGCGTATGAGCATGCGCCGTTTGCCCCCGGCATTGCTGGCACAGGGCACGCAATTCGGTTTCATGGCCGGAGAGGGTAAAGCCCGCATCGGCTACTTTTTGCGCCAGTTGCAGGCTTAGCGCGGGGTCGCTTAGCTCGGCCACGGCGCCGCAGCCAGTGCACACAACCAGCAGATCATGCGGGGTTCCGGCCGCGTCCAGACAGGCCGCCCAAGCGTTGATGGCGTCCAGGCGATGTATCAAGCCTTCTTCGACCAGAAAATCCAGTGCACGATATACCGTGGGCGGGGCAGCGCCAGCCTGCGCAGGCCGTATTTCCTCCAGCAGCTCGTAGGCTTTCAGGCTGCGCTGCTGGCGCAACAGTATCTCCAGGACTTTGCGCCGGATAGGCGTCAAACGCTTGCCGCGCGAACGACACAAGGACTCCGCAGTGTCTAGTTGGCGGGCAAGAGTAAGGGGCGTGGCGTGGCGGTCTGGCATGGCAGTGCCCAGGGGAGGGCTCGTCAGCATAATGTTAGAATAGTTATGTTATAACATAGCATAAAATGTAAGCCTAGCTCCTTCAGCAACGCTATCCTTAGACTCAAACCCAGGCGCCCCGCCTTTGCTTGCCCATGTCCATGCTTCCTGCTCATCGTCTGCGCTCTTGCCGCGGCTCGGCGCTTTTGGCGTCTTGCGGGGCGCGTGTGGCTCGCGTGGCGCTGGTCGTTGCCCTGATGTGGGGCCTGACAGGCTGGGCCATGGGCTGGTGGCGGATTTGACGCGATGACGGACGCAGTCATCGAGCTGGATCGAGTGTCTTTCGGGTGGCGCGAACGCGTCGCCATCCGCGATCTGAGCGGGACTTTTGAGCGTGGGTCATTAACGGCGATTGTCGGTCCCAATGGCGCGGGCAAATCTACCTTGATCAAGGGCATCATGGGGGTGCTAAGCCCTCTGCGTGGCCGCATCCGCCTGGGCAGCGACACCCGCGACGACATGGCCTGCCTGCCCCAAGTGGGGGAGCTGGATCGCAGCTTTCCCATCAGCACCTACGATCTGGTGGCCATGGGTGCCTGGCGCCGGGTAGGGGCCTGGGGGCGTTTTGATGTCGCCGAGCGCGAGCGTGTATGGCAGGCGTTGGAAACCGTCGGAATGGCCGATTTCGGCGCGCGAGTGATCGGTACCTTGTCGGGCGGGCAGTTGCAGCGCGCGCTGTTTGCCCGTTTGTTGCTGCATGATGCGCAAACCTTGCTGCTGGACGAGCCTTTTGCGGCAGTCGACCGCGCAACGACCGAAGACTTGATGGCCTTGCTGCTGCACTGGAATCACGAAGGCCGCACGGTGATTGCAGTGTTGCATGATCTGGATATGGTGCGGGCGTCGTTTCCCCAGACTTTGCTGCTGGCTGGTCAGGCGGTTGGATGGGGGGTGACGGCCGATGTGCTTACCCCTGAAAACCTGCATCTGGCGCGGCATTTATGTGCGGGGGATTATTGATGATGTGGCTGTACGACTGGTTTTTCGCGCCGTTTATCGACTATGGATTCATGGGCCGGGCACTGGCTGGGTCGTTCGCGCTGGCGTTTGCCGCAGGCCCGCTGGGCGTATTTCTGGTGTTGCGCCGCATGAGCCTGATGGGCGATGCAATGGCGCACGCCATCTTGCCGGGCGTTGCCGTCGGGTTTCTGACTGCAGGGTTATCCTTGGGCGCCATGACGATCGGAGGCATGGTGACTGGCCTGATCGTGGCTTTGCTGGCAGGCGCTGTAGCACGTGCAACCCCTTTGCGTGAGGACGCCAGTTTCGCGGCGTTTTATCTGATTTCCTTGGGGCTGGGTGTATTGCTGGTGTCGTTGCGAGGCTCGAACATGGATTTGATTCATGTTTTGTTCGGGACGATTCTGGGTCTGGATGACGCCTCGCTGCTGCTGGTGACGATCTGTAGCAGCATCACATTGGTAGTGATGGCGATTATTTTCCGGCCGCTGGTGGTTGAGTGCCTGGATCCGGGTTTTCTGCGTGCCCAGCGTGGGGCGGGAACGCTAAGCCATATGGTGTTCCTCGTGTTGCTGGTGATGACTCTGGTGGCCGGCTTTCAGGTGCTGGGTACCCTGATGGTGGTGGGCATCATGATGTTGCCAGCCACCGCGGCCCGCTTCTGGGCGCGTTCGGCCGGGTGGCAAATGATGCTGGCCGGCGTCATAGGCATGTTTTCTTGTTACGCCGGCTTGCTGGTGTCTTATCATGCCAATGTGCCGGCATCGCCCGCCATCATTCTGTCGGCGGGCGCGGTGTATTTTCTGTCGATATTGCTGGGGACGCAGGGTGGCCTGGTACAGGCCGCCAGGCGCGCCCGCTCGCGCCATCGCCGTTTATCGCAGATGGGTGAAAATAATTGATTCTTTTGTATGGAGAACAGGTATGCCTGGCGCAAGGGTAGTGAAGATCGGCGCGGGGCCGTTGCGCCGCGGGATACTGGCGGTGTTTGCGGGCTCAATGCTGCTGATGACAAGCACCTTCGTTTGGGCCGCTGATGCGGCTCCTTTGAAGGTTGTCGCAAGTTTTTCGGTGCTGGGTGATATGGTGCGGGTCATAGGTGGCGATCATATCGCCCTGACCACGATTGTGGGCCCCAATGGCGACGCACACACCTTCGAACCCACCCCCAAAGACGCGCGCGCGCTGTCGCAAGCCAAGATCCTGGTTGTCAACGGGCTGGGATTTGAAACCTGGATGCCGCGGCTTGTGGCCGCCTCGGGGTTCAAGGGGCAGGAGGTGGTGGCGAGCAAGGGAGTGACTCCGCGCCAGCTGACGTCGGCTGAACAGGCGCTGGGGGCGATGGAAGAAAAGCACGAGCGCGCATCGGTGCGCCACAGACATGGGCGCCGGGCGGTCGCTGGCGCGCGGGAAGACTCGAACGCGCACATCGATCCGCACGCCTGGCAAAGCTTGAGCAATGGCCTGATTTATGTGCAGAACATAACGGCGGCGCTGGCGGCGGCCGACCCGCAGCATGCGGACGATTATAAAGAGCATGCGCGAATGTACATGCAGCAGATCAAATTGCTGGACGCTCGCATCAAGCAATCGCTGGCGGCCATCCCCGAAGCGCGGCGCAAGATCGTTACCTCGCACGATGCATTTGGCTATTTCGGCCAAGCGTATGGTGTGCAATTTATTTCGACGGTCGGTATTTCCAATGAGGCCGAGCCGTCTGCCAAAGAGATCGCCAGCATTATCAGACAGGTCAAGCGAGAACATGTTCCTGCCGTGTTTATTGAAAACATAAGCAACTCGAAACTGATCCGCGAAATCTCTCGCGAGACTGGCGCCAAGATAGGCGGAATCTTGTATTCCGACGCGCTGGCTGCTCCCGATCAGCCCGCAGGCACGTATCTGGGCATGTTCGAATGGAATGCAGGCAAGCTGATTTATGCCCTGGATACCAAGAAACAATAGTTACCGTTTGCGGTTGGCCCGGGGATGGGCCTGGTCGTAGGCTTTTGCCAGGTGCTGGAAATCCAGCCGCGTGTAGATCTGGGTGGTGGAAATATTGGCGTGTCCCAGCATATCCTGCACCGCCCGCAGATCCTGCGCCGATTGCAGCACGTGGCTGGCGAAGCTGTGGCGCAGAATGTGTGGATGCACATGCACGGGCAGGCCTACGCGGGTAGCCAGCCGGGCAAGCTGCAATTGCACCACGCGGGGTGAAATCCGTTTGCCACGCGCGCCCAGAAACAGCGCTGCCGCGTCCGCTGCGCCAGCGCCGTCGATCCGGGCGGTAGCCCCAGCCAATTGATCGCGCACCTCCAGCCAGCGTTTGATGGCTTGTATCGCCTTTTCTCCCAGAGGCACGCTGCGTGTCTTGTTGCCTTTGCCTTTGACCGTGACTTCGTGCTCGTCGGGCTGAATCCAGCTTTGTGTTTCGTAGCCTGCGCTCCGTATGTAGCGCCAATCGAGACTGACCAGTTCAGCCAGCCGCAGGCCGCTGGAATACAGCACTTCGAACATGGCCTGGTCGCGGCGTTCTATAGGCGTCTTGGGTTCGGGCAAGCCCGGATGATCCAGCAACACCTGCGCCTGTTCGACCGACAAGGCTTTAGGCAAATTGCGTGGCGCTTTGGGGGAGCGTATGCCAGCCACTGGGTTATGAGTGAGGCCGGCTTGCGGTGACCACCATTGATAGAATCCGCGCCAGGCAGCCAGGGCCCGTGCCAGGCTGCGCGGCCCCAGACCCTGCCCGTGCAGCCGTGCTACCGATTGCCGGATATGGCTTTCCGCCATGCGTTCGAGCGCGATGCCGGGTTGGCATTCGAGCAGATGCTGCAGATCGTGCCGATAGCCATCCACGGTGTGCGCGGAATAGCGCCGGTTGGCCTGCAGGTGGGCCAGCCATTGTTCCATTGGCGGAGGCAAGGTGGGCATGGACGTGTTCAGTTGGCGTCCGACAGGCGGCTTAAGCTGGCGCTGGCCAGTTCGTTGATGGTGTCCAGAAAACTGGTGCCCATGTCCGGGGTGAAACGATCGGGGTCGTCAGACCCCAGCACCAGCACGCCAAAGGGCGCGTTGGCCCCCATAGGTTTGAGTGCGATGATGGCCAGCGACGCGGGCGTGGAGCCGAGCCAGCCAGCCACCTCTTGGTCTTGCAAGGGGCCGCAATAAGGGTTGGCCAGCGTGCGGGCGTATTCTTTGACGAGATCATTGATGTCTTGCGTGAATTCACTATCGACGAGCTTGGGTAGATCCCATAGGCGCAGCGCGATGGAAGGCAAGTCGAACAGATCGCTCAGATTGCGCACAATGTGCGCGGGGAGTTGGGTGGGGTCCTGTTCAGCCAGCATTTTGCGGCACCAGGTATTTAAGGATTTGCCGATTTTTTCGTTGCCCGAGGCGTTGCCGATCAGCCCGGCAAGCCGCCATTCAAGATCTTTGGTTTTGGCGCGCAGGGTCATGATCTGGCGCTCGCCCAGAGAGATAGCGCGCGCCTCGTGAGGGTGGGGCACGCGCAGGCTGGCAAACAGATCGGCGTTGTCCTGCAGGAACTCGGGATTCTCTTTAAGAAACTGGGCGATGTCTTCGGCTGAAATGGAGTCGGCGCTCATGGCTTGGGAGGTTCCTTGAGGTTGAGGGAGTGAGTGAGTGCGTCGATATCGACCTGACCATTGAAAACGGTAACCGCCGGGCCGCTCATGGTGAGCCGCGTTTGGTCCCAGGATATGGTGAGCGGCCCGCCGCGCGTATGCACCTGCACCGGGCTGTCGAGCAGCCCGCGGCGTATGCCGGCAACAACGGCGGCACAGGCACCTGTACCGCATGCCAGGGTTTCGCCCGCGCCGCGTTCGTAGACGCGCAGTCTGATCGTGCGGCGATCGACGATTTGCATGAATCCGGCATTGACCCGTCTGGCAAAGCGTGGGTGCGATTCGATCAGCGGCCCTTGTTCGCTGACGCAGGCCGCATCGACATCGGCCACCTGTTGCACGGCATGCGGGTTGGAAATGGCCACCAGCGACAGTTCCACCGCTGTGTTGTTGGATAGAGGCAGTGTCCAGAGGGTATCGGCGGCGCAGGATCGGGAGGCCAGCCCCTCGGTGTCAAAGGGTAGGTCGCTAGGTTCGAAGCGGGTTTGGCCCATGTCTACGGTGACCGCGCCGCTGGCCGCCTGATCGAGCGTGAGCAGGCCGGTGGCGATTTCTGCGCGCAAGGGGTTGCGACCAGAAAGACCCTGTTCGTGCACGAACTGCACGAAACAACGTGCACCGTTGCCGCAATGTTCGACTTCGCTGCCGTCGGAGTTGAAAATCCGGTAGCGGAAATCGGCTTCGGGGTGATGCGGCGTCTGAACCAGCAGGATTTGGTCGGCGCCGATGCCGAAATGGCGATCGGCCAGGGCACGCGCGCGTTGCGGCGTCATGTCGATACTTTGGCGCACGCCGTCGAGCACGACAAAGTCGTTGCCTGCGCCATGCATTTTTGAGAAATTCCAGATCATGTTCAGGATTATCCCCTAATAGAATCTTTTTTCACCTTCAGGGCGTGTTTTAAAACGACGATGCACCCAATAATACTGGGCAGGATCCGGCCTGACCCAATGTTCAATCAGTTGGTTGATGCGTACGGTGGCCTGCTCCAGCGTTTGTTCACCTGGAAAGTCGTCCAGCGGCGGCAGTACCTGGACGTTATAACGGCCTGTTTCCGGATCCAACTGACTTACAACCGGCACCACAACCGCCCCCCACGTCTTGGCAATTTGGGCAGTGGCGGGAATAGTGGCGGCCTGTATGCCAAAAAAAGGGACAAACATGGCACCTTTGCGGCCAAAGTCCATATCGGGCAAATAATAAATGGGTATGCCGGCGCGAAGCTGCCGGATCAGGCCGCGCACGCCGTCGTGGCGGCTGACCAGGCGCACGTCGTTAAAGCGGCTGCGCCCTTCACGCACCAGATAGTCAACGTCGTTATCGCTTTGCGGGGTATACAGGGTTGCGGATTGCCGCAGGAATTGCGATAGACGCGTGGCGGCCGCATCAAGCGCGATAAAGTGCGGCGCCAGCATGATGATGCGGCGCTTGGCCGCCAGCAACTGTTCCAGATGCTCCAGTCCGCTGATATTGACGGTATTTTTTATGGTGGCGGAGGGGCCGAACCAGAACAGACCCCGATCAACGACAGACTGCGCCAACAGATAAAAATGGCGCTGCAGCCAGGCCTCTTGTTCGGAGGGTGGGCGATCGGGAAAACACCGCGCCAGATTGATCCTCACAATGCGTGCGCGCGAGCGCAGCAGCTTGGGTGTGAGCCACCCCAGCATGCGTCCGTAGCGCAGGCGTGTGCGAGTGTTGCAGTGGCCGAAATAGGAAAAAATGCCTCGCAGCAGGCTTAATTTGCTGAAATTCATGTCAGGTCGGACGCGGGAGGATGGGTGCCTTCGGGTATCTTGTAGCGGTTGTAACTCCATAAATATTGCGCGGGGCAGCGGCGTATCAACGTTTCCATGGCGTGATTGATCAGCGCGGTCTGTTCGTCGGCCGCGTCGGGCAAGGGCTCGGGCAGGCGCATGTAATGGATGCGCCAGCCTTGACCGTGCGGCAGACGTTCGCCCGCAGTCAGGATTACCGCGACTCCGGTTTGGGCGGCCAGCTTTCCCGCCAGCGTCATGGTGTATGCCGGTTTGTCAAAAAAGGATGCCCACGTGCCTTCGCCGCTGCCTGGCACCTGATCGGGCAGCATGCCCACTGCTTCGCCGCGTTTGAGTGCACGCACGAATTCGCGTACGCCCTGTCGGTTGGCAGGCACAGCGTTCAACTGCGGCGTATTGCGCGCACTTTCCATGACCGGAGTCAGGATGGCTTGGCGGGGCGGCCGATACATCACGGTGATGGGGCCGTGGCGGGTCAGATAGCGAGCCGTGATTTCAAAGCATCCCAAATGCGGAGTCAGGTACAGAATTCCTCGTCCTTCGCTCAAGGCCGCTTCAACGACAACGTTGTCGTCGGTGACGACCTTGTCCAGGCATTGCTGGTTGCGCAACCAGACCTTGGGGAGCTCCATGATCATGGCGCCGGTCTGGGCTGCGGCCTCGCGCGCAAAAGCGGGGCTGGGGTAACCCGCCTGTCTGGCATTGGCCTGCAGGCGCCGACGATACTTGCCCGGGAAAGTGTAGACCAGAAGGCCGCTTATCCGGCCGATACCGTGCAGGACCGGCAAGGGCACGGCGGCGAGCAAACGGAACAAAATCAGCAACATAAAACAACAATAACCCTTTTCAAATCAATGGAAAAATGCTTCATCACCCATTTTCGCTTAAAATAGGTTCTATCGCTAAGTTAACCGACAACTTGCGGAGCGATAGGGCTAAGCCGTTTGCAAAAACGGCCATGTCAAAAAAAACCGCTAAAGCGTCGCGCCCCGTCTTCCATGCTATAGGCTTCCGAGGTGCAACGCATTCCGTTCAACCTCAAGGCTGCGTCGTGCAGCCGTTATAAGGAACGTATTGCTGTGGTAAACAACGATTTTCTCTTTACATCCGAATCTGTCTCCGAAGGCCATCCCGACAAAGTCTCGGATCAAATTTCCGACTCCATCCTGGACGCCATTTTCACTCAGGACCCCGAGGCCCGGGTTGCAGCCGAAACGCTTTGCAACACGGGCCTGGTTGTGCTGGCCGGTGAAATCACCACCACCGCCAATGTGGATTACATCCAGGTTGCGCGCGACACCATCAAACGCATTGGCTACGACAATACCGATTACGGTATCGACTACAAAGGTTGCGCGGTGCTGGTGGCGTACGACAAACAGTCGCCCAATATTGCGCAAGGCGTAAATCGCAGCCCTGAAGAACTGCTTAATCAGGGTGCTGGCGACCAGGGTCTGATGTTCGGCTATGCCTGCGACGAAACTCCCGATCTCATGCCGGCTCCCATCTGGTATGCGCATCGCCTGGTGCAGCGCCAGAGCGAGTTGCGCAAAGACGGCCGCCTGCCGTGGTTGCGTCCCGATGCCAAGTCGCAGGTTACTTTCCGCTACGTCAACGGCAAGCCCGCCGAAGTTCATACCGTGGTGCTCTCCACCCAGCATGCGCCTGAAATCTCGCAAAGCGACATCCGTGAAGCTGTAATCGAGCAAATCATCAGGCCCTGCTTTCCTGAAGGCATGCTTACGGCCCAAACCAAATACCTGGTCAACCCGACCGGCGTATTTGTAATCGGCGGCCCGCAAGGCGATTGCGGTCTCACTGGCCGCAAGATTATCGTCGACACCTATGGCGGCGCGTGCCCTCATGGCGGCGGCGCATTTTCGGGCAAAGATCCCTCCAAGGTCGACCGCTCTGCCGCGTATGCCGCGCGCTATGTGGCCAAAAATGTGGTGGCAGCCGGTTTGGCGCGCCAGTGCCAGGTGCAGGTCAGCTATGCCATTGGCGTGGCCGAACCCATCAATATCACGGTGTACACCGAAGGTACAGGCATCATCCCCGACGAACAGATCGCCCGCCTGGTTCGCGAGCAGTTCGATCTGCGCCCACGCGGTATTATCGAAATGCTTGATCTGCTGCGCCCCATCTACGCCAAAACAGCGGCTTACGGGCACTTCGGGCGTTCCGAGCCCGAGTTCAGCTGGGAAGCCACCGACAAAGTGCTGGATCTTCAGCAGGCTGTCAAACTGGCGGTATAAAACTGGAATACGCCCGATGTCGGGCGTATTGTCGGGCGCGATCTGGGAGGAGTTTAGGTTTTCATGGCTACAAGCATTCGCCCCGACGACGATAGTTACAGCCTTAAATGCAGTGATTCGCCTTGCGTGGCGGTGTGTTCAACCCTGTACGATGAAATTTGCCGCGGTTGTGGACGCACCACTATGGAGGTGGCCAACTGGGTTTTTTTGTCCAATGACGAAAAGCACGCGATCTGGCAGCGTATCAAGGCGCAAGGCTATCCGCGAAACAGAGGTTAAAAAGCTGGCGCAACTGCGCTACAATTTCGGCTTTCCTGAGGAGTGCTGCAACGGGGTTTTGCCGGGTTTTGCGCCCGCCACCCCGCTAGGCTCAGGAAACGCTTTTTGATTCAACGGCGCTCATCATCTCCTGTATCGTAGGCGAAGGTGAGCGGCAACCCCATCCGCACTTTCTCCCGTACAGGTTTACTGGATTATGACCATGAACACTGTCGCTGAAACTGTTTTTTCCGATTACACCATTGCCGACATCGGCCTGGCCGGCTGGGGCCGTCGCGAAATCGCGATTGCTGAAACCGAAATGCCCGGCCTGATGGCTACTCGCGACGAGTACGCCAAGTCCCAACCCTTGAAGGGCGCGCGGATTGCGGGCAGCCTGCACATGACCATTCAAACTGCAGTGCTGATCGAGACCTTGGTTGCCCTGGGCGCCGAGGTGCGCTGGGCGTCATGCAATATTTTTTCCACGCAAGACCATGCCGCGGCAGCGATTGCCGCCAGCGGAACGGCTGTGTTTGCCGTCAAGGGCGAGACCCTCGAAGACTATTGGCAATACACCCACAAGATATTCCAGTGGCCCAATGGCCAGCATGCCAACATGATTCTCGATGACGGTGGCGATGCAACGGCTCTTTTGCATTTGGGAACCAAGGCTGAAGCCAGTCTGTCGGTGCTCGACAAACCAGGCAGCGAAGAAGAGCGCGTTCTGTTTGCGGCCATCAAGGCGCAATTGAAGGTCGATCCCAAGTGGTACTCCACTCGTCTGGCGCAGATCAAGGGTGTCACCGAAGAAACCACGACAGGCGTGCATCGTTTGTATCAAATGTCCAAAAAGGGCGAGCTTGCCATCCCGGCCATCAACGTGAACGATTCGGTCACCAAGTCCAAGTTCGACAATCTGTACGGTTGCCGCGAGTCGCTGGTCGACGGCATCAAGCGTGCTACCGACGTGATGGTGGCGGGCAAGATCGCGCTGGTTTGCGGCTTTGGCGATGTGGGCAAGGGTTGCGCGCAAGCCTTGTCTGCCTTGCGCGCCCAGGTTTGGGTGACCGAAGTCGATCCTATCTGCGCCTTGCAGGCGTCTATGGAAGGTTATAAGGTGGTTACGATTGAAGAAGCCGCCGACAAGGCCGATATTTTCGTAACGGCCACCGGCAACTATCATGTGATCACGCGCGCCCACATGGAGCGAATGAAAGATCAGGCCATTGTTTGCAATATCGGCCACTTCGATAATGAAATCGATGTCGCCTCGGTCGAGGACCTTGATTGGGAAGAGGTCAAGCCGCAGGTCGACCACATTATTTTCCCCGATGGCAAACGCATCATTCTGCTGGCCAAAGGCCGCCTGGTGAATCTGGGTTGCGCCACCGGCCATCCGTCTTTCGTGATGTCGGCCTCGTTCACCAACCAGACGATTGCCCAAATAGAACTCTATACACGGGGCAGCGCGTACAAGACTGGTCAGGTTTATGTTTTGCCCAAGCATCTGGATGAAAAAGTGGCGCGGCTTCATCTTAAAAAACTGGGCGTTCATCTGACTGAACTGCGAGCCGACCAGGCCGAGTATATTAACGTGCCGGTAACCGGGCCGTACAAGCCCGATCACTACCGATATTAAACCCCTGACGGAGTCTGGTTATGCAACTCATCCTTGTCTGGATTTTGAATGCCGTGGCGCTGCTGATTGTTGCCTATGTATTGCCTGGCATTAGCGTCTCGTCCTTCGGCTCTGCGCTTATCGCGGCGCTGGTGCTGGGTTTGCTCAATACGCTGGTCAAGCCAGTGCTTATATTGTTGACTTTGCCCATCACTATTGTGACCCTGGGCCTGTTCCTGCTGGTGCTAAATGCTCTGGTGTTCTGGTTTGCGGGCTCAATTCTAAAAGGCTTCCACGTCAATGGCTTCTGGTGGGCCGTGCTGGGGGCCATCGTCTATAGTCTGGTTTCCGGGCTGCTGTCCAGGTTATTGTATTCATGAGTTCTGCGTCATCGATAAGTCTGGAGTTTTTCCCTCCCCGTGATATTGCTGCGCAAGAAAAGCTGGTGCGCTCGGCCAAGCAGTTGCTGGCCTTGCATCCCAGCTATGTCAGCGTCACCTTCGGTGCTGGGGGGTCGACCCGTTCGGGTACAGCCGCTACGGTAAGCCTCATGCAGAATCTGGGCTGCGAGGCGGCTCCTCACCTGTCGTGCATAGGGTCGAGCCGCGCTGTGCTGACCGAGATTCTGGATGCTTATCACGCGGCCGGAATCCGGCGTATTGTGGCGCTGCGCGGCGATACGCCTTCGGGCATGGGGGCCGATGCAGGCGAGTTACGCTATGCCAGCGAGCTGGTTCGATTCATACGCGAGCATAGCGGCGACTGGTTTCATATTGAAGTGGCCGCGTACCCGGAAATGCATCCGCAGGCGCTCACCGCTCCCGAGGATCTGGACCACTTCGCCACCAAGGTGAAGGCGGGGGCCAATAGCGCGATTACGCAGTATTTCTTCAATGCCGATGCCTATTTCGATTTTGTAAACCGGGCCCAAGCCAAGGGGATATCCATACCTATCGTGCCAGGGATTATGCCGATTACCAATCATTCGCAGCTAGTGCGGTTCTCGACAATGTGCGGTGCGGAAATCCCGCGCTGGATTCGCCTTCGTCTGGCCGAGTTCGGCGATGACCGCGCCTCGATCAGGGCTTTCGGGGTGGATGTGATTACCCATTTGTGCCAGCGCCTGCTGGATCAGGGTGCGCCGGGCTTGCATTTTTATACGCTTAATAATGCGGACTCCGTCCTGGCCATTCATCGCGGTTTGAGCTGATCGGGTATTGCGCGGTTGCGGCCACATGGCACCCGGGGTGCCTCTACAAAACGTACCCGTGAATCATGTAGTAATGGCAGCCCTTGTGGCTGCCATCTTCAATCGTGCCCCCACATTGCTTCACCGGATCCTATAAAAGAACCGGCGCAGGTACCGCCCATCCCTTATCGGTCAGGACCGCATCCAGGCGTACATCGTGCGCGGCCGGGGTGTATGCCTGGCCAGACAGATCGCCGCAGGACCAGGCTATGCCTATACTGGTGTAAGTATGCCGCCGCGCCTTGAGCGCCGCCAGCGTGCGGTCGTAATAGCCCTTGCCGTATCCGATGCGATCCCCCGCACGCGTGTAACCCAGCGTGGGTACCAGCACCAATTCGGGTAATGGAGCCAATTCGCCTTGCGGTTCAGCGATGCCGTAGGCGCCGACGTGCATGTCCGTGTCGGGCGTCCAGACCCGGAATTCCAGTGGCGCGTCGATGGCGGTGATCACCGGCAGCGAGACCGTAAGCCCGATTTCCTCCACCCATTGATGCAGCAACGGCTGAAGTTCAGGCTCTTCCTCCATGGACCAGAATGCCGCGATATGCTGCGGGGCTGGGCGGTTGGCGGCCAGAAGTCTCGCGCGGGTAGTGGCCAGCCAGGTAAACAGACGGCCCCGAATCAGCAAAGCGCCACGGTGCTTATCGATAGGATTGAGCTCGGCGCGCAATTGTTTTAGTCGCGTGCGAAGAGGGACTGCGTTATTCTCTGGGGTGTTATTCATGGATGGTGTGATCGGAGTCCGAACAAGATGTTATCGAAGCAGCAACAACGGTATCAGAAAACTCGAAATTTTTCTGGCGGACCCCTTGGCGCCTTGTCGCGCAGAAGCTGGTCGTTGGTCTTGTCTTTGGGTCTTGCGGGCTGTGCTGGCGCAAAGATCCCAAACAATGCGGCGAGTGCCCCGGCATCTCCATCGTCCACCTCCCTGCAAGCGACACCAGCTGCTCCGATGCCTGCACCGCTATCGCTGGTATCGTCGCCCGAGGCGGAGCAGGCCGTGCTTGATGCGCGTGCCGCCATGCAAAGCCGCCAATGGGACACGCTGGCCAGTCTGGTCCCGCAGGCCAAGGGCGACCCTTTGCTGGGCGACTACCCGGCCTATTGGTATTTGCGTCAGCAGTTGGCAGATCCCAGCATGCCAGTTCCTACGGCCTTGCTGCAAAAATTTCTTTCGAGCAGTCGCAATGCGTATTTGGTCAATCGCCTTAAAGGCGATTGGATTATCGCGGCCGCTCGTGCTGGCGACTATGCCACGGTTAATGATTTAGGCCTGGTTGCCGTCAGCAATGCGCAGATTGGCTGTGCGCAATTGCAGGCGCAGGCCGCTACCGGGCGAGCGGTATCCGCCGCGCAGACCATGGCTGCTTTTGCACCGGGGCAGTCATGCTGGGCCTTGCTTGATCAGCAGGTTTCGGCCGGAGTGGTCGGTTGGAAGCAGCTTGATCCTTTGCTGCGCGCAACGCTTGAAACCAGTAAAACCGGTAATGCGCAAAGGCTGGCAGGGTATATGTTTGCGCCGTCGGAAATGTCCGAGTATCGGGCGCTGATGAAAAACGCCAGAAGATGGCTGGCATCACAGAAGGCGCCCAAGTCGCGAGGGCAGATTGAACTGGTTACGCTGGCTTTGTCGCGCCTGGCGCGAGGCTCTGATCGCCCCGCCGCGGCGGACTATGTGAATAGCCAATGGTCGAAATCAGTACCTCGCGCCGACTTGCAGTGGGTGTGGGGGCAGTTTGGCCTGGTGGCCGCACTGAATCTGGAAAGCCAGGCAGTGATGTGGTACGGATGGTCGGGGGACGTGCCCATGACCGATTACAACCACGAATGGCAAGTGCGTTCGGAGCTCAGGCAGGGGAAGATCAACTGGCAGAAAGTCAAAAAGGCCATCGATAAAATGTCCCCGAAGCAACGCGCCGAACCCGTATGGACTTATTGGTATGGCCGTGCGCTGGCAGCCCAGGGCGATCACGCTGGCGCCCAAGCGCGTTATACGTCGATTGAAAATGATCTGGATTTCTACGGACAGCTAGCCAATGAAGAGCTCGGTCGCCCTATGTCGATACCACCATTTCCCGCTCCAGTGACGGCTGTTGAGCTGGCTGGCGCGAGATCCAATCTGGGCCTGCAGCGAGCCATCAAGCTGTTTCATCTGGGGTGGCGTCCCGAGGCAGTGCCGGAATGGAACTTCACTCTGCGTGGTATGAGCGACCGGCAGCTGCTCGCCGCTGCCGAGCTGGCGCGGCGTGAGCAGATTTTTGACCGGGTGGTGAACACTTCGCTTCAGACCAAACATGAAATCGACTTCAGGCAGCGGTTTATTGCTCCGTTCGAAGGCAGGGTGACCGAAAAAGCACACCAGATCAATCTGGATCCTGCGTGGGTCTATGGTTTGATTCGCCAGGAATCGCGCTTCATCACCGATGCTCATTCAAGTGTGGGCGCATCCGGGCTTATGCAGCTTATGCCCGCTACGGCTCGCTGGGTGGCGCGCAAGATCGGCATGAATGACTTTACGCCTTCGTCGGTCAACGACTTCGACACCAATACCATATTGGGCACCAACTATCTGAGTATGGTGTTGAACGATCTTGATGGTTCGCAGGTGCTGGCTACAGCGGGTTACAACGCAGGCCCCAGGCGTTCGGTGCTGTGGCGATCCAAGCTGCAGGGGCCCGTGGAAGGCGCCATATTTGCCGAAACCATTCCATTTACCGAGACCCGCTTGTATGTCAAGCATGTTATGTCCAACGCCGCCTATTACGCCACCATGTTTACTGGCCGGCCCAGTTCTCTGAAGGCCCGCCTGGGCGTGATTTCCCCTGAACCGAATACCAAGGTCAATTTGCCGTAAGTATTATCTTGATCGGTGATCGCCGATTGCTGATTGCCGATTGCCGATTGGCCTTTGTAGCGGCACCCCTTGTGGGTGCCACCTCGCACCAATTACTAAATCAATGATGACAGCCCAGTCCGACCCCGTCACCCATGGTCTCGACGCATATATCGTGGGTGGCGCGGTGCGTGATCGCTTGTTGGGTTTGCCAGCCGGCGACCGCGACTGGGTGGTGGTTGGATCTTCGCCCGAGGAAATGGCCAGGCGCGGCTTTATTCCAGTGGGCGGCGATTTTCCGGTTTTTCTGCATCCCAAAACCAAAGAAGAATATGCACTGGCCCGCACCGAGCGCAAATCCGGACGCGGCTACAAGGGCTTTACTTTCTACGCGGGTGTCGATGTCACTCTGGCTGAGGATATGAGACGGCGCGACCTGACTATCAATGCGATTGCGCAGACGGTCGATGGCCGCCTGCTTGACCCGCTTGATGGGCAGGCCGACATCAAGGCTCGTGTATTGCGTCACGTGGGCCACTCTTTCGTCGAAGATCCTGTGCGTTTATTGCGCCTGGCCCGATTCGCTGCACGCTTCCATGATTTCTCAATAGCTCCGCAAACGCTGGCGCTGGCGCATCAGCTCGTCGTGGATGGCGAGGTCGATGCGCTGGTGCCCGAGCGCGTATGGCGTGAAGTCGTCAAAGGTTTATCGACTGCGCAGCCGGGCCGCATGTTCCAGGTGCTCGACGCCACTGGCGCCCTGGGCAGAGTGATGCCTGGCCTGATATTTGATCAAGCGATTTCAGAACAGCTCGCGGCCGCGGCCCAGGCCAATTTGCCCGTGGCCTCCCGTTTCGCCTTACTGTGCCGCCTGTCGGCGCGGCCAGAAGAATTGGCCAATCATTTGCGCGCCCCCACCGACAGCCGCGATTATGCGCGTCTGTTGCCGTCGGTGCTACAGGCTCTGGCAAAAGATACAGGCGGGACAGCCGCAGACAAGCCTGGCGGCTCGCCTGCGGCCAATCCGCTGGAAGAATGCCTTGCGCTTCTCGAACGCTGCGACGCGTTGCGCAAACCAGCACGCTTCCTGGATTTGCTCGATGCTGCCGCGTGCGTCGTCGGCGTTGACGTGACTATCTGGCGCGAGCGCGTGTCAGCCGTTCGATCAATCGATGCCGGCACCATTGCGCAAGCGTGCCGCGGCGAGCCCGAGAAAATCAAAGCTGCGTTACGCGAAGCGCGCCTAGCGGCGCTGGCCAGATTGATAGAACGCGACGTTGTAAAAGGCCCAAAGCCTGGGTGATACTTGTGGAGCCCTTTTGAGGCGCGTGAAGCGCCGATGTAGGCGAACGCCTTCCAGACCGTTTTGTCTATAGGTATAGATTTAAAAAGAACGATAAATCAAGAGCCTATTATGCAGTTGCGTGCAACAACGAGAGGCTTTTCCATAAGTGGCTGGAGCACAATCAGATCAAGTTCAGTAGGTGTGCAATGCCACCCAACCCCGCCAGAACACAAACAGACAAGCCGGCAACAAGATAACCCAAGCGTTTGATACGTCCCGAAACCTCAGTTTGAAAGCAAATCAAAGCCTCTTGATTGGCCTTCTGATTCTCGGAAACGCTGGAAAAATTTGACTCTAGGAGAGCACTCTTTGCCAGCAAGCCTGATTCAGCGTCATGCAGATTTTGCCCCAGCCTCTCAATATTCTGACTCGCAAGTTGTTGAGCTGCTCGATGCTCCCCACGCAGTGCGGACTCACTTGTTGCGAGTACTTGACGGGTTTCCCGTTGAAGCCCCGCAATTCCAGCCTTAGTCTGCTCGGTATTCTGCCTGATCTGCTTGTCTACCTGAGCAGATAATGCACCCATCCGCACAGTCACCCCATCACACTGCATCTCCACCGCTTTGGCACGCTCGGTAAATGCCTGTAGCATCCCGTCCTTGGTAGATTTGATTTGGTTAGCGATGTCAATCAGCTTCTGCGCACCTTCTTCCGTCAGCCCTTTCAGCGCGAAATACTCATGTACCAGATTCTCAAGATTTCGAGACTGTTCCGCTAAAACGTGATGTTGCTTCTGAAGCTCGTTGGCATGATCTGCGATGCCATCCGCTTGCGCCTTCAGCTTGTCTTGTTGACCGTTCAATTGAGTCTGCTGTTCAGCGAGGTGCTTGGATTGCACAATGCTGATCATCATTAGTTGTCCGATCGCTTTCGAAAATTCGGCTTGAACCTCAGCCGAGTCAAGCTGAGCATCACGCAATTTGTCGCTATGCCACCAACGTGCCAGCCAATTATCCTTTTCATAATCCGATCTGAACTTCTTTAGATCGTCGAGTTTTTGGTAGTTCTTGTTGAAATTCTGATAGATGCTACCGAAATTAAATTGCTGTAGCACTTCATTGCTGACGTCAATCGCGGCGAGCTCGTTAATGAGCTGAGACATAATGTTCCTTAGTGTTGGATACTGGCGTTTAAAGAGACTTCAGCGCGTCGTCAAGGCGCTTCTCCCGCTCAAGTTGGATCCCAATAGTTTCGATCATCGAGCCGCGAGCTCGAATCGATTCTCCGGCCTCAAGCACAGCCGTTTCCATCTGGAACGATATGGCTGTAAAGTTCCTCTGAAGCTGCTGATACTCCGCCGCACAAGCCTCATAAAGGCGCGAGTTCTCGAACTGAAGCTTCAGCCAGGTCTCCAGCCGACCAACTACAATCGCTTGTGATTCCGAGTGCGCCTCTTGTGCGGCGAGCAACTCAGTACCCGTCGAACTTAGCCAATCGAAGGTTCGATCAATCCCATAGACAATCAAAGCTCCAGCAATGCCAGTCATGATCGCAGTTAGAGCAGTAGCGAGCACATCCGCAATTGGCACCAAAAAAGGGATGCTCATGATGAATCCCTTGACGGACTCTTCCATCAACATTCCGAGTCCCGTTGTCACCACCGCCGCAATAATCTTGGTAACTTGGCGTGTGATCTCCAGTGCTGACGTACCTTCGGGCGGATTCACCATCAGCTTAATAGCCTGCCATAGGCTCTGCATGCTCTCCCGAATGATGGCGACGATCTTCTTGGAGGTCGTGATCAGATTGTTGATCAGAAAAGTCAGTAAGTTGCTAATGAAGCCCTGCACACCACCCTGAAAGACAGCCTCAAGTGCAGCTTTGAGCTTGTTGATCACTCGACTCATCACACGCTTAAGGCTTTCGACCAGGCGATCAATCAGATTGTGGTCCTTACTGTGATCCTTCAGCAACACCTTGATCTCGGAGAAGCTGCCATTCACGAACTCATGTAACACAACACCCAAAGCCTGACGCAATGCGTTCCTTCCAGCTTCTTTTGCGCCAGTAGAAAGCACTTCTCCAGCTAATTTCTTGTTTTTTTTCCTTTGAATATAGTTTCTCGACTCTCTATCAATTTTTTTTATTCTATTTATATCTTCGGGAGTCAGGTTGTTTTTTTCTATAAAGTCAGGATCACTTAAACATTCATTCCATGGTTTTTTTCCCTTGGATTTGTTCAGGGATTCTTCAATAAACGCCATGTTTTTTTCGTTGTTCAGGATTTTTTTTCTTTCTTCTTCCGTGAACCGTAAGTGTAAATTTTTATCACCGTGAGCTTCTTTTAATGAAACAGTGTGATCCCCATTTATCTCGCCCTTGGTCATTGGCTGATGAGTTCCAGCACTTAATACATCACCCCCAGAGTCAAGCGTTTGGTTAATTTTTTTATGTGTTTTTCCTCGAGCTTTTTTATCATCCCAGTGCGTTTGCCTAATCTTTTGGCTATATTCTTCATTTGCAATTGCATAATTTTCTTTATGCAACTCATCTGGAAACACAGAATTTTCTGCATTATGTATGGTTGCAACATTTCCTCCATCTTTATCGTCAAACATCGCGGGCGTAAGCCCAAACGGCCCGATGATCTGGCGCAGCACTTCCTGCTGGCAGCTCTCCATCAGTTGTTGCAAACGTTCGTCTCTGATAGCGGAATCGCGTTTAGGCTTATTGTCAGGTTGTATGGTAGGCATTGTTGTTCATGAGTGTCTGTTAATCGTTTTACCCGAAACCTAATAGCCGCCCCCCCTCCCCTCAAAAAAATTGGCAATGCGAACGGCCATTCTTAGCCGGACAGTTACCAGAAATTGGCTGCTACCCGGCCTTATTGTAAAAAAAGATCACAACTCTGTCTGTTTTGGTGCTAGCGCTACATATAATCAAATCTTTATAGGCAAATAGAGGTACTTTTCGTACGGAACGCTGCGAAAGTCTTTTGGCTTTGGTCCGTTCTTGGCGCCCAAGTGTTTTTATACGCTAAAACCACAGTAGAGAAAATAAAAAATCGCAAAAACTCAAGGTTTTAGATGGTTGGGGACGACAAGATTCGAACTTGCGGCTCATGCGTCCCGAACGCAAGGGTATCCTCGGCTGAGCGCATGAGCTATCGTGCTTCCGAATCGACCATGTACCTTTATCGATGGCGGCCACAAGAGCTGCCATAGATGGTCGCCCCCGTTTTGCCAAGCGTTCAATCGGTGATGGTGGATAGGTCAAGATTGCAGCCATAGATCCGGACTTTCGTTTGGGGCCGTGGCCCCATGTCCCTGATGGA
>SCRC01000084.1 GCA_004297945.1 Candidimonas sp.
GGGCCGCGACGCCCATCGGCTCGATCCATTCCCTTTATAGCTGCCATGTCGTCGTCGTCCAGCATGAAATCGTAGACGTAAAAATTTTCCCGGATGCGGCTGGGCGTGACCGATTTCGGGATCACCATATTTCCCAACTGAATATGCCAGCGGATCATCACCTGAGCCACCGAGCGGCTATGCTTGTGAGCGATACCGACCAGAATGGGGTCTTCCCACAAGACCCCACGCCCCAGGGGGCTCCAGGCCTCGGTCACGATGTTGTATTGGGCATGGAAATCACGCAGCGCCACCTGCTGAAAGCGCGGGTGCAGTTCGATCTGATTCACTACTGGCAAAACACCCGTTTCATCCAGCAGGCGTTGCAAATGGTCGATGTTGAAGTTGCACACGCCAATCGAATTGACCCGCCCTTCGTCATGCAACTGAATAAGCGCCTTCCAGGCATCGATGTATTTGTCATTGGCAGGCACGGGCCAATGAATCAAATACAGGTCGACGTAATCCAGGTCAAGTTTTTTCACGCTTTCACCAAAAGCCGCCATAGCGCTGTCGTAGCCGTGGCAATCATTCCACAACTTGGTGGTAATGAATAATTCCTTGCGTGCAACGCCAGATTCGGCAACGCCCTGACCTACCCCCGTTTCATTACCGTAAATGGCCGCGGTATCGATCAGGCGATAGCCTTCCTTGATGGCGGTGCCGACCACCGCCGCGGCCATTTCATTGCTAGTCTGCCAAGTGCCATAACCCAGTTGCGGGGCACTATGGCCGTCGTGAAACTTGATATGATTTTGCGTATTGGACATGATGGGTCTCCCTGAAACGATGCTTCGATTATACGTATGCTACAAACGATGCTGGGCATCCTTCTTGGGGCCATCGGCCGCCATCGCTATCAGGAGATTTTCGTGAGTGTACACATCGATTTAAAACGCACTAGCGTGCCGCAACTGATGGCTTGCAAGGGCCACCAGAAAATTGCGGCGCTTACGGCATACACGGCGCCGTTTGCTCGGCTGCTCGACGACTACCTGGACATGATATTGATCGGCGATTCGACCGCCATGGTGGGGTATGGTCTGCCCAATACACTGTCGATCACCGTGGATCAAATGGCTGCTCACGCCGCGGCGGTAGTGCGTTCCACGCAAAAGGCCTGCATTATCGTCGACATGCCTTTTGGCAGCTATCAGGAATCGGTGCAACAGGCCTTTGGCAACGCGGCCAAAATGCTGTCAGCCAGTGGCGCCGACGGCATTAAAATGGAAGGCGGCGCGGCCATGGCCGACACCACACGGTTTTTAGTCGAGCGCGGCGTGCCGGTGCTGGCCCACGTGGGCCTGATGCCGCAATATGTACACACCATGGGCGGGTTCAAGGCCCAGGGCATGACCGATGAGGCGGCCGAACGCATTTTGCACGATGCCTTGGCACACGAGAAGGCAGGCGCATTTGCCGTTGTGCTCGAAGGCGTGGCCGAGGCCCTTGCGCGACGCATTACCGAAACGCTCAATATCCCGACCATAGGGATTGGCGCCTCGCCCGATTGCGATGGCCAGATTCTGGTCACCGAAGATATCTTGGGCCTAAGCGGCGCGCGCATCCCAAAATTCGCCCGCCAATTTGCCGACGTGGGTGCCGTCATACGCGGCGCCGTCGAGCAGTATGCCAACGGCGTGCGCGATGGCTCGTTTCCGGGATTGGAAAATTGTTTTGGGGTGAAGAAGTAGTTTCTGTAGCGGCGGTTGCTGTCTGTAGCGGCGGTTGCTGTCTGTAGCGGCGGTTGCTGTCTGTAGCGGCACCCCTCGTGGGTGCCATTTCCCCAAAATATCGATTACCGTATTAATTATCAAGGTTATGCCACCCACAAGGGGTGGCGCTACAAACCAACTTATGCGACCTACTCTGCTCGATCTGCAAAACGCCTTGGCTTTCGGCCAGACGACCTCCGTTGAATTAACCGAAGCAGCGCTGGCGCGCATTGCCGACCCGGCCGGCGAAGGCAGCCGGGCTTTTACCAAGGTCTATCGCGCACAGGCGCTGGCAGCGGCGCAAGCATCGGACCTGCTGCGTGCGGCGGGCCTGAGCCGCTCGCCCATTGACGGTTTGCCAATTTCGATCAAAGATCTTTTCGATGTCGCGGGCGAGACGACGCACGCCGGTTCGGTGGTACTGAAGGGTTCGGCCCCTGCCGTCCGAAACGCGGTGATCGTGCAACGCCTGATGGATGCCGGTGCGGTGATAGTGGGGCGCACTAACATGAGCGAGTTTGCATTCTCCGGCCTGGGGCTGAACCCGCATTACGGCACGCCCAGCAGCCCGTGGGATCGCGCTACAGGCCGTATCCCGGGCGGATCTTCATCGGGAGCGGGTGTCTCGGTCGCCGATCAGATGGCAGCGGCTGCCATCGGTACCGACACGGGAGGGTCGGTGCGGATTCCTTCGGCATTTTGCGGTTTGGCCGGCTTTAAGCCCACCGCAGCACGCGTTTCCACGCAAGGCGCCCTGCCCTTGTCATGGACTTTGGATTCGATCGGGCCGCTGGCGGCCTCGGTAAGATGCTGCGCAATTCTGGACGCCATTCTGGCCGGGGAAAGTTGCCCGAACCTGGCGCCGCCGCCCTTGCGGCAACTGCGCTTCGCCGTTGCGTCATCGCTGGTGCTGGACGGCGCCGACCAGCATGTGCGCACCAGCTTTCAGATGGCCCTCGATACGTTCAAAGCGCAGGGCGCACAGATTGAAGAAGTGGAATTGCCCGAGTTCGAGCAACTGGCCTACATCAATCGTCAGGGCGGATTTGCCTGCGCCGAAGCCTGGGCCTGGCATCGGAAAATTCTGGCTGATCGCGCAAAAGCCTACGATCCACGCGTATCGTCGCGTATCGCGCGCGGCGAAAGCATGAGTGCCGCCGACTATATCGAGCTGCTGCAAATCCGCCCCCAATGGATTGCATCGGTAGAACAGCGCATTGCGCCGTACGATGCGCTACTGATGCCAACCACACCGGTGATCGCGCCAGCGATTAAAGATTTGCAGGAATCCAACGATGCCTATTTTGCTGCCAATGGGCTTATTCTGCGCAACCCGACCTTGATCAATTTCTTGAATGGCTGTGCGCTGTCCATTCCGTGCCACGCCGTTGACACCGCCCCCGTTGGCTTGATGATTGCGGGTGCGGCCAACTGCGATCAGCATGTTTTGAGCGTAGGTTTGGCACTGGAGGGGGCGTTGGCAAAACAATAGGTTGGGTTGGATTTGATGCGCGCGAAGAGGGCAACCTTGTGGGTACCGCTAACTGCTACACATGGCACCCACAAGGGGTGCCGCTACATTCGGGAATGATGATGAACAAAACATTTGCCCTTATTACCCTGGCCGCCGCCAGCGCATTTGGCAGCGCCGCTCATGCCGAAACGGTGGGCTGCGTCAGCACTACCTGGCGGGTCGTCAACAACGACAAGGTCTGCGTCCAGTCATTTAAAGACCCCGACATCGACGGTGTGGTGTGCCATGTGTCGTATGCCCAAACCGGTGGAATTTCGGGAGCGTTAGGCTTTGCAGAAAACCCATCGCGATTTTCGTTGGCATGTCGCCAGGTTGGTCCGATAGTCGGGAAAAAGAAAATCCCCAAGATCGAGGAAAAGATCTTTACCCACAGGATGAGCTTTCTGTTCAAGGGCCTGAACGTGTCGAGGCTTTGGGATCAGGCCAACAAGACGCTGGTCTATCTGGTGGTCAGCGAAAAAATCATTAACGGCTCGCCATTCAATAGCGTGTCAACGGTGCCGCTGATGCCCTGGGGCACACAGCAGGCGGTGCTGGAAACGAAGTAGATTGGGTGAGAGGAGGAGATGGCAGCCACAAGGGCTGCCGCTACAAACATGGGGTGCCGCTACAAACATGGGGTGCCGCTACAAACAAGGGCTGCCGCTACAAACATGGGGTGCCGCTACAAACAAGGGCTGCCGCTACAAACATGGGCTGCCGCTACAAATGCCTACCCGCTGCTAATGTAGCGGCAGCCCTTGTGGCTGCCATTTTCACGCCCTGAACTTCCTGACCATCAATTCAAGAAGCAGCACGCTTATCGTCAATAGAATCAGGAACGAACTAATAGCCGCTATGACAGGCTCCATGTCCATCAGCAGGCTATTCCAGATCCTGACTGGCAGGGTCTCGGTTTCCACGCCGGAAAGAAACAGTGAAATGAGCAGTTCGTCGAATGAAATCAAAAAGCTGAAAAAGGCGGCAGATATGATGCCCGGCGCCGCCAGAGGAATGACAATGCGGGTAAAGGTATAAAACTTGCTCGCTCCCAAGCCCTGGGCCGCGCGCTCTATTGATTCGTCTACGCCTTGCAGTGAGCTGACCAAAATAAGCAAGACGACCGGAATCGACAAGGTTGCGTGGCAAATGGCGATCCATATTTTCGACCCCACCAAATCCAGCGGAACCGACGCGAAGTAAAGCGCCACGGCCGTAATGATACTTGGAATAATAAGCGGCAATAGGCAAAATGAAATAAGCAGCTTTTTATTTCGATATTTCCCCCTGACCAACGAATAAGCACCGAGAAAGCCCAAGGTAGTAGAAATAAAGCTTGAAACAAGGGCTATGATCAGGCTGATCAACAGCGAATTCATCCATTCGGAACTAGTGAAAAAATCCTCATACCATTTACTTGAAAAGCTTGTTGGCGGAAAAACCATATAGCTGCTTTTCCCAAACGAAACGATCACCACAATCACAATCGGGGCAATCAAAATTACGCACAAGATCGCCGATAGGATATTTACGAATTTTATTCTGTTAAGCATTTCATGCCCCCGTCATCATTTGCCCAGCATCTTATCCAGGTCGGTGTATTTACAATAAAAGGCATAAATAACTAAGGTAATCGCCAACAGAACCAAGGACAACGCCGAGGCCAAGGGCCAGTCCATGGTGATTTCGATGTTCCGTTGTATCAACATCGCCATCATCACATCCTTGGGTCCGCCCATTAGCGCGGGAGTGATGAAGAACCCGACCGCTAAAATGTAAACAATCAGAAAGCCGGAAATCACGCCGGGCATGCTCAGGGGCAAAAATACTTTGCGAAAAACGTAGAAGTTCGATGCTCCCATGCTGCGCCCAGCCTGTATTAGCCAATGGTCGATACTTTTCATGGACGAATACAACGTCAGCACGAAATAGGGAAGCAGCACGTAGGTCATACCTATAACAACCCCTAGCATGTTGTACATGAGCGTTATGGGCTTATCAACTAGACCTACAAAAATCAAAAACCTGTTAACGATGCCATGCGTGCCAAGGATAATCATCCACGAATAGGTTCTGACAATAATCGACGTGAAATAGGGAACGATGACGCTAATGATGATCAAGGTAAACGAGACGGAGCCCGCTCTACTTAAGGTATACGCGATTGGGTAAGCTCCAAGCAGAGCCAGCACCGTTACCAGCAGCGATATCCAGACGGTCTTCCAGGCGACGGTTATAAACACTGAAGACGTAAATGTTTGGTAAAGCTTTAGCGCGAAGCTGCCATCGTAATCAATGGCCGCCTTGATAAAAAACCAGAGGATGGGACCAATAAAGAAAACCAGCAAAAAAAGCAAAACTGGATAAATCAGATTCTCGTTTTTCAGGAATACCGAGTCCTTCTGCGGTCGCAAGGCTATGTCATTCATGACGAATAATCCTTACATCTTCCGGCCGCTCCCAGCCTACGGCAACACGGTCGTCAACAAAAAATTCCTGCGCCGACGACACATTGGTTGAATCCGCATAAACATTGATCGCATCACTGATCTTTATTTGATAACGGATAATGTGCCCCAGGAACGAAATGTTTGATATCTGCCCTGTTAAAGCCCCTTTTGCGACGCCATTACTACCCGGCAGGGCCGACAACACGACCCTTTCCGGGCGCATGAACAGGCAGTCGCCCGACTGCATATTCATGCTCTGCCGATAATGAGGGTCGAGATCCGCATAAGGCAATATATTTGCCTCGCCCAAAAACCCGGCTGCAAAGACATTACGCGGCGATTCATAGACCTCTTTGGGGCTGCCAAGCTGCTCGACTTTGCCGTTGTTCATGATGGCAATCCGATCAGACATATTCATCGCCTCTTCCTGGTCGTGCGTGACAAACACCACCGTCATGTTCAGTTTGCGCTGCAGCTCCTTGATTTCCATTTGCATTTGATAGCGCAAATTCTTGTCCAAAGCACCCAATGGCTCGTCCATTAAAACAACCTCCGGATGAAACACAATAGCGCGCGCCAGGGCGACGCGCTGTTGTTGGCCTCCGGAGAGTTCTTTGGGCAAGCGTTTCGAATACTTCGACAAGCGCACCAGATCAATCGCCCACTGAGCGCGTTCCTGGCACTCTTTGGCCGAGTACTTGCGAACCTTAAGCGGAAACATGACGTTATCCAGCACGCTTATGTGGGGAAACAAGGCATAGTTTTGAAATACCATGCCTAAATTCCGCTGTTGTGGGCTTAATTGGCTAATATCCTTTTTATCAAGCAATATCTGGCCGGCGTCGGGCGTGGCAAAACCGGCCAACATCATCAGGGTTGTAGTCTTGCCCGAACCGCTGGGACCAAGCAAGGAAAAAAACTCCCCCGATTTAATATCCAGATTGACATTATCGACGACGGTTAAATCGCCATATTTTTTGGTGACATTACGGAAACAAAGGCTTCCGTTCTGATTTACGAATTCAGTGCCCACGTTTCCCACTCCTTAGCCACTTTGGTTCTATTGTTTGCCCACCAACTGGCATCGAGCAAAAAGCCATGTTGACGAGTGCGATCTCCACCAGGAATTTTTTCACGGACCTCGGGAGTTAACGCCTCATACGCTGTTTTGGTAACGGGTCCGCTGTTCCATAACGAGCTGAATTTGCTTTGAACTTCTTTACTCAAACAAAAGTCGACAAGCTTCTGAGCATTTTCGAGATTTTTGGCTTTCTTGAAAATAGCATAAGCTTGTAAATGAACCGCATGCTGGTTCCAGTTAATGGCCAATGGCGCACCGCTTTCAATGCCTTTCAGGATGCGAGTGCTCCAGATGGAACTGACATCGGCGTCGCCCGTGGAAAGCATTTGCACCGACAAGGCGCCCGACGTCCAGAACTTGGATATCCCGGGCTTGATCCTGGACAGAGACTTGAACGCGCGAGGCAAGTCCAGAGGATATAGTTTATCTATCGGCACCCCATCAGCGATGAGTGCAAATTCAAGATCGGGAACGCCCGTGTCCATGTCGGCCAAGGCACGTGATCCGGGTATTTTCTTATAGTCCCAGAAATCTACCCAGTTTGATGGCACGGTGTCTTTATTGTATTTGCCGGTGTTGTACCCCATGACGCTGGCATATACAAAATTGCCGACGTAATTCGCGTGCTTGTATTCGGGCAAAATATCGGACGGACTAGTAAATTTGAACTTGTCGTAAGCCAATGGCGCCAGCTCTTTTTCCCATTGCAATATCACGCTATCGTCGTTGTCGATAACATCAATTTCGAGATTGTTGGAGCGGATCATGGCCTCGAGTTTGGCCGTGGTAGTGGCTACAGGGATAACGCGAATCCCCGTTTGTTTGGTGAAAGGCTCATAAATCAGTTTCTTGCGTATGTCGTCATACGCGCCGCCCGGTGAGCGGATAATCACGCGCTCTTGTGCCGCCTCAGCATTTCTGACCCGAAGCATGGGGGCTGCCAATGCCACACCCGCCATTTTCAGCATGGAACGCCGCGATACGTTTGCATCCAGCCCAAAGGTTTTCTTACTCATGAATTGCTCCTAAAATCTCTTTATGTCGTAGGGTTGTACATCAATGGTATTGGGAGTTCCTGTCACCATGTTTGCCAGGATTTCAGCAGACATTGGAGCCCCCGTAATGCCGGTATGGCCATGACCAAATCCGAAATACAGATTGGGTAAAGTATCCAACTGGCTTAGTATCGGCAGGCTATCGGGCGTTGATGGCCGAAAGCCGAGCCAAAAATTCTTTTTCAGGCTTATGTCCATGCTGGGGAATAGATGTTTGACAAGGCCTATCAATACCTGCTCTTTTTTCATGTCCGGCAATGCGTCCAGTCCGGCTATTTCAACAAAGCCAGCAACGCGAATACTGTCAACCATGGGTGTCACGCCAAAGGCGCGCTCCTTGTGCAGCACCGGGATTTTCAAATCCAGGGCATTGCGATCAAAGGAAACGTGATAGCCGCGCTCGGTATCAAACGGGATGCTGACCCCTAATCCTTTCAGTACTTTTTTCGACCAGGCACCCGAACATATGACCAGACGCCTGATCGTCATATCATCAGACGTCGTCAGGATGCGATAGGCATTGCTATCGGCTAGCCTGGTAACACCCATTACTTTTTGCCTTACGAATTGGCCGCCGTTATCAGTAAAGATCTTGAATAACCGTTGCACCAGCAAATAAGGGCTGGCAACATAGCCATTTTTTTCGTAAAGCTCGGCACGTTTTACGGATCGGCTCAACCCGGGAACAAGATCGAATATGTCGTTGCCGGCCAACTCTCGCGCAACCACACCGTTTTGCTTGCGAATCCGATCAGACAAAAGATCCATACGGCTTTTTTCAGTGTTCTCCCATAGATATAGTTGCCCGGTAACCTTAATGATTTCAGCGAAATATTCCGACCCGAGCAATTCGCTATATTTACTTACCGCATCTTTATGCAATTGACGCAAGGCATGACTTTTCTCGAACGCCCTTTGTTCATTGGCTCCCGATTTCAACCACTTGATAAGCCAAGGCAAGGCATAGGGAAAATAAGCCGGCTTTACGCTTAACGGACCCCTAGGATCAGTTAACCAGCGAGGCACTTTCTTAATCATTCCGGGCAGAGCGATCGGGACGCAACTATCCACGCTGACTAAGCCGGCGTTGCCAAATGACGTACCTGTGCCCGGTTCTCGCTCGTCAATTACCTGTACCGCAATACCTCGCTGTTGAAGAGCCACTGCCGTGCACATGCCGACAATGCCTGCTCCGATCACTGTTATCTTTTCCATAAGGTTTTGCGTCACTTTCTTGCCACCTGACCAACCATTTCAATCTGGCAAGCCGATCCGGCGCATTTCAGAGCCTGCGCCAACTGCCAACCAAATCTGCCGGCGTTATTGCGGGCAATAGCATTCCATCCACTTGCGAACAAGTGGGTTGTGTATCGAATCACGAATGGGTCTCCGAATAGTCTGCGACTACGCTTACTGATTGTGTGTTTTAGTCATTTATCTATTTCTGAGCATTTAATAAATGATATTTGTGGGCTGAAACTAATATGCCACACGTAAAGTGCACGTGTAAAATGAATAATTCGATCGCATCCTATGAATTCGATTCATAATGAACCTGAAACAGCTCGACCATCTTCTGGTGCTATCTGAAACCCTTAGCTTCAGCAAGGCTGCTCAACGCGTGCATTTAAGCCAATCAGCACTAAGCAAGAGCATCGCTGCCTTAGAGGAAGAGTTCAACATACAAATCTTCGATCGCACGCCCGGCAATGTTTCCATCACCTCGACCGGCCAATTCGTCATTGATCACGCCAAAAACCTGCTATCGGAAGCCAAGAGCTTCAACAAAAACATTGATTATTTAAAAACAGGCTCTTCAGGCAGCGTCGCGCTTGGCACAGGCCCATTCCCCGCAGCCTCATTCCTGGATGCGGGCATCCGGGAATTCCACAAGCGCTACCCCCAGGTTTCGCTGCACATACGCATTGATCACTGGAAGAACCTGCTTATGGATCTGAAGGAGGGGCGGCTTGATTTTTTTATGGCTGACACCCGCGACATTGCAGATGACGCCATGCTGACCATTTCCCCTATAGGCGGGCTGACCGTCGCATTTTTTTGCGATCGTCAGCACCCTCTTGTGGCCGGCGACCCTGGCCGCCTGGTCAAACCCCAGGAACTTCTTAGCTATACGCTTGCCTCTGTCAGCCTACCCACGGTGGTATTTCACGAGCTGAAACGCAGCATCGGTTTGGAGCACAACGATATATTTGCAGTGCGTATTGAGTGCGACGATATCGCACTGATCAAAAAAATCCTTCCCGGTTCGGACATTATTTTTTCCAGCAGCAACCTGATGATGGAGAGCGAGTTGCAGGCCGGGCAGGTAGTAAGGCTCAATATCCCCATGACTCAAAACCGTTTTGGAGACTGGGGCCTGGTACGAATCAAACATCGCACTTTAACTCCAAGCGCCAATTTATTCGCCACTTTACTCATCGAGCTTATACGCGAAGGCAGCAAAATAGATAGCGAGAAGTATGGTTTCAAAAAGCAAACATTTAGGGATAGGCATTCCCGCAAATCGGAAGATGAATGATCCGCCCACACAACTATGTCATCGGGGTAGACATCGGAACGACCAGCACCAAAGCGCTGATCTTCGAGGAAAACGGGCGGGAGGTAGCCAGCCACCACGCCCAATACCCTCTGCTGGCCCCAGAACCCATGGCTGCAGAACAGGACCCCGAACAAATCTATCGAGCGGTCATAAGCTGCATCAAATCGGCGATTGAATCGGGCAGCATAGACGCGGCGCACATCGTGTGCGTTTCATTCAGTTCGGCCATGCATAGCCTGATCGCCGTAGACAAAGACGACAAGCTACTGACGCAGTGCATTACCTGGGCGGACAACCGCAGCGCGCCTTGGGCGCAACGGATTAAACGTGAATTGGGCGGCCATGCCATTTATTTGCGCACGGGTACTCCCATCCACCCCATGGCGCCGCTTTCGAAATTATGCTGGCTGCGTGATACTCAACCCGATCTCTTTGCGCGGGCCGCGCGATTTATCTCCATCAAGGAATACGTTTTCCACCGTCTTTTCGGCCGTTATGTGGTGGATTATTCCATTGCGTCGGCTACGGGTTTGTTCAATCTGGCCGAGCTTGCCTGGGATGCGCAGGCGCTCAGGCTGGCCGGCATCAGCGCCGAGCAGTTGTCGCTCCCGGTCGCCACCACTTTTACTCTTAGCGGGCTCAAATCCGAAGCTGCCCAAGCCACCGGGCTGCGCCCAAATACACCATTTGTTATCGGTGCAAGCGATGGCGTGCTATCGAACCTGGGCGTCAACGCGATCGACCCGGGACTCGTGGCCGTCACCATCGGCACGAGCGGCGCCGTACGCACGGTAGTTGACCGGCCGCAAACCGACCCGCAAGGCCGTACGTTCTGCTATGCGCTCACAGAAAAGCACTGGGTCATCGGCGGGCCGGTCAACAATGGCGGCATCGTGCTGCGCTGGATACGAGATAATTTTGCTCCAGAAGACATCTGCCAAACCGGGCAGCCCAAGCGCGATCCCTATGATTCGTTAATAGCGCTCGCCGCGCATATACCCGCCGGTAGCGAAGGGCTGATTTTTCATCCCTACCTGACCGGCGAGCGCGCCCCGCTTTGGAACGCCAATGCTCGAGCTTCGTTCTTTGGGCTGGCCCTGCATCACCGCAAGGAACACATGATCCGGGCCACGCTGGAGGGCGTTATCTATAACCTTTATAGCGTTCTGGCTGCACTCGAAAGCCTGGCTGGCGCCGCCCGAAAAATCCGTGCGACCGGCGGGTTTGCACGCTCGCCGCTTTGGTGTCAGATGATGGCCGATATTTTCAACCGCGGCATCGATGTTCCGCGCGGCCACGAAAGTTCATGCCTGGGCGCGGCGGTACTGGGGCTTTATGCGCTGGGGCGGATCAGTTCACTAGGTGCCGTATCCGGCATGGTCGGCGTGAGCGACCACCATACCCCCGATCCCGAAAACGCCGCGGTCTATGCGCAACTGCTGCCGATTTTTGCGAGCATTCCGATGAAGTTGCAAGACGAGTATGAACGGATTGCGGGGTTGCAGCAGTGTTTGATGTAGCGGCATGTAGCGACATGTAGCGGCATCTAGCGACATGTAGCGGCAGCCCTTGTGGCTGCCAATCGCGTTGACTGACAAGACGGTATTTATGTTCTGGGAAGGTGGCACCCACAAGGGGTGCCGCTACATCAACACCGACACCGACATCAACATCAACATCAACACCGACATCAATATCAACACCGACATCAACATCGACTCCGACATCAACATCAACACCTTAATCGACAATAAACAACCTGGCGCCAAGCGGAGTGGATGAGCGATGCGCCTCGGCGTTGTCGGCCACCTGGTAGCTCATGCCGGGCGTGAGGGTAAACGTTCTGCCATCAGCAAGTTCGGTATGCAGTTCGCCCTCGATGCAAAACAGGATATGGCCTTTGGAGCACCAGTGATCGGCCAGGTAGCCTGCACTATAGTCGACCATGCGCACGCGGATGTCGCCGAATTGGCGTGTGCGCCAATAAGCCATGCCAGTATCGCCTTTGTGCTCGGTTTGTTCGACCGTGGACCAGTCGGTGGTGCCGAAGGGGATGTTGTGCATTTGCATGATAAGGTTTGTCCAGATTTAGGTGCAACACGTTATGAGCTGAATGCAGCGAGCTCGGACTGAAATCAAGAGCGTCGCAGCACTCTTACTGTCTGATCCCCCGCAGCCACTTGGCGCCCGATCGCCGCAACCAACCAAGACTGCAAGGCGGTTGATGCTCGATACAAGGGCATATGACCGCGCAAAAGTATTTGTGCGCTTCGGCGATACGCGGCGCTTTTGATTTCAATGCCATTTTCAGCCTTCCGCGCGATAATCGTTGCGGTCAGCACGCCCGCCGGGTTCTCGATATCTACCCGATAATCGTCAAATTGCGCCGACACCTGCGGGATGCGTCGTGCCATATCGTGTGCGACCGTCCCCGGGATCAACGCCGCGGCGGCCAGACAACAGCCGCCCGAAACTGCCAGCGAAGCATGCCCGGTCTGCGGGGTGAAATACCGTGCGCTCAAATGCCCGTCGCGCTGCGGGGCGCCGACGATGCACACTTTGGGGATGGTTTCGCTCTTGGCCAGTTGCTCGGCTGTCATCAGCGTGCCGTCGCGGGTTTTCAATGCCATGTGTAATCCCGCTTCGATCCAGACATGCTTTAGCTCACCCATGAAACGAGGGTCTGCTTCAAGTTCTTCGATAGGTTCATGCGCCGTTTTGCCGAATTGCCGCGCATTGGCGATCACCATCGGCACGGCCACATCGACACACGATACGGTGTAGCGGCCCACTTTGTCCGTGACGTTGCCAGTGGGAAGCAGCTTGCCTGTTTTCGCGCCGACGGGAGCATGAAGGAACAAATCCACGGCGGGGAATGCACCGTCCACGCCGGGAATTTCGTTGGCGGCTACGGTGGCATCGGCCTGAACCTGCAATCGGGCGCTTGTGACCACGCCGGTATTGGTATTGCGTATGTCGATGCTCCAGGGGCCGCTGCCTTGGCAGGAGGCCAGGCCTGTATCCAGCGCCCAGAACGGCAAGGCGGCCGACATATTGCCGCAATTAACGCTCCAGTCTACGGCCGAGGTATACGAAGCCAATTGCGCCAGAGTGCTGACCATGCGGGGCACGCTGCCAACCCATTCCATATCGGCAAAGAAAACCTTGTTGCTGGTGGCCGTGCCCCGGCCCAGGCCGGCGATCTGCCGGTTGCCGGAGCGGTCGCCCGTCAGCGGCACGCCCATCAGGTGCCGAAGCAATTCCTCACGCAGCGCGATGTCGCGCGGCGCGCAGGGTTCCCAGATCACCAAACCGGTGGAAGTGCCCCCACGCATATGATGAACGGGAAACTCAACGACACCCGCGCGCGACCTGATCCTGAAATCAGGCAATAAGGGAAGTGTCGGCAGCGTATCTGGCATGACGGCAATCAATAATGAGGCGGCTTTTCGTTCCCGTACGGGCGGTCGGCACCCTCATCGGATACAGCCGCAGAGCGTTTGGCCAGAGACACACAGAACGCCTGCAGTTCATCGAGCTTTTTCTGCTGCCGATACACCAATTGGCTCAGCTCCTGCGTCAGGTCTTCCTGACGCGTAAGCTTGATTTCAATCTCGATTAAACGGTCTTCAGTTGACACGTGCTTTACCCGCAGTGAAAACCTTCATTTTAAGGCGAGAACAATATCGCAATATTCAAGGCCAGGCATACCGCCCAGACCAGCGAGCGCACGGTGCCATAGCCACCAACATACACCGCTATATAAACAAGCCGCAAGACGACCCAGGCCAGCATTAATTTACCCAGATAGCCCAGATCGGCATTGCCATGCAAGGCAAACAAAACCGCCGCATAGAAAAACGGCAGGCTCTCAAACAAATTAGTTTGCGCCGCATTGGCCCGTGCGCGCCAGCCGGCCTGCTGGGCCAACCACGGGCGAGGGTTGTTGTTATCGTAACCCTGTCCGCGGGCCTTCGAGGTAGCCGCTGCCACAATAGGCAGCAAGGCCGCCACCAGCATCAACCATGTAATCATATTCATCAGGTGCTCCAGATAAAATTCAGTGAATTGCTTGGGAAAAGCCCGCAATAGCAGGGGTGGAATGGCAGGTACGTTAAGTGGCAGCCACAAGGGCTGCCGCTACAAAAACGTAGCTGTAGCGGATGTAGCGGCAGCCCTTGTGGCTGCCAAAATCCTTGGCAATCAAGACGGCATCTACGGCCAATATCAACAGCTCACGATAGCACGGCGGCCTGCTTGCAAGATTATTATCGTGCCTGGCGCGCCTTGTGGATCAAGCGCTACGAGCACCAGCATTGCCCCCACTGGCAATCCGGCCACTGCCTTGCGCGGGAAAGTTGAGCGGTATAGTGAAACACGCGGTTTAGGAACCCATTCCGACCCTTTTCGCAATGCCCGGAGCACTTATGAGCTATCCATCCTTTTTTGACCAAGTCAAAACCATTACCCTATACGACCCGCTTACCGAATTGCTGGGCGCAGCCGATCAGGGCCTTATTGAATATTCCTATCTTGACGCAGTCAAGCTCGCCGGGCACTCATGCCCGACCGTCGCAGGCGCCTACTTGATGACGCTCAAGGCTTTGAAAACCTTGTATGGCGACGACTTGCCGCAACGCGGCAGCATCAAGGTAGAGTTTCGCAACGACCATGCCAACGGCGTCACGGGCGTCATTGCCAATGTGGTCAGCCAGATTACGGGGGCGACGGCCGACACAGGTTTCAAAGGCCTGGGAGGTAATTACGATCGCCGCAATCTATTGTTCTTCAATGCGCCCGTCAACGGCGATATCCGGTTCCAGCGAACTGATACCGGCAAGGCAGTGACGGTCAGCTATCACCCCGACCTGGTGCCCGCATCGCCGGGGGTCATGCAGGGATTGCAAAAAATATTGACTGGCGCCGCTCAGGGTAATGACCGACGCGATTTCGCCGCCGGGTGGCAAGAGCGTGTGCGGAAGATTTTTGAAAATATCGATCATCCGGGGTTGGTGACGTGTGGGTGATGGGTATTCGCGGATGGCACCCACAAGGGGTGCCGCTACAAATCTCCCACATAATCCAACGGCAACGCGGTTGTATATTTGACCACCTCCATGGCAAACCCGGCGCTGACATCGAACAGTTCTGCGACCTTGATCAATCGCTTGTACACCTGGTCATAGGCTGCGACATCGGGGACAACCACTTTAAGCAGGTAATCCACATCGCCCGCCATCCGGTAGATTTCGACGATCTCTCGAATGTCGCGAATGCCTTTCACAAAACGTTCGGTCCACACATCGTTGTGCTGGTTTACACGAATTGATACGAACGCCGTCAAACCCAAATTGAGTTTCGCCGGGTCGCACAAGACGACCTGCTGCCGAATCACCCCCTCGGCTCGCAACTTCTGGATCCGCCGCCAGCAAGGCGTGGGCGAAAGGCTGACCGCTTTCGCCAGATCATTCAGGCCCATAGAGGCATCCTCTTGCAGAAGCGACAGCAACTGAGTGTCTTTTTTATCCATAAACCCGATATAAATAGAATATTTTCCTAATTATATCGGCAATAGTGGCGTATTTTGGAAACCTTTTCTTCGCATAAGAAAATACAATATCAAGGAGCGAATCGCCGAAGCGGACGGCGACCAATATGGATAATGATCATGAGCAAACTGCTTGAACTCTTTAGAGAACATCCGTCATCGGTCGGAGAAAGCTATCTCCAACACATGGCGGCGTCATTCTCATTTGGCTTCCCCATGCTGATGGCATCGCTTGCTGCGCTGGTGCACGGGATATTCCCATTCCTTTTTCTGAAAACCGGCAGCACCATCATTGCGCGACTCTACGACCGTATGGTCGTTAACCGCGCTCGCACTACAACGCATTAAGATCAGGCCTGCAATTCCATCTGCTGACGGCGCTGTTCTTCTTTTTCCTGACGCGCCAGCTCGATCTCGCGGATGACGGCCTCTACATCCGCGGGCGCGTCCGATGCAAGCACATGGCCCGTTAACGGTGTATCGGGCGTTAGCAGGCCAGCCTCGTATAAATTCCATATTTCCTTGCCGTACTGACTGCCCAGCAGTTCAGGCACGAAGGTGCTAAAGAAATTAGCCAGATTCGTTACGTCGCGCTCGAGCATGGCGGGTGCCACGCTATTGCCCGCCGCATCGATGGCCTGAGGCAAATCGATAATTACCGGACCTAGCTCGTCGACCAGGATATTGTATTCGGACAAGTCGCCATGAATGACGCCGGCGCACAGCATCAGCACCACTTGCCGCAATAGCGCCGCATGAAATTCCAGCGCCCGCTCGCGGGTCAAGTCCACATCGCTCAAGCGCGGCGCTACATTGCCCTCGGCATCTTGCACCAGCTCCATCAAGAGCACACCCTCATAGCATATATAAGGCTTGGGTACACGCACGCCGGCAGCGGCCAGACGATACAAGGCGTCTACCTCGGCATTTTGCCAAGTCTCTTCGGCCATCTTGCGGCCGTAGCGGGTGCCCTTTTCCATGGCGCGCGCCTGCCGGCTATTTTTAACCCGCCGGCCTTCCTGATACGCCACAGCCTGATGAAAGCTGCGCTGCGTGGCCTCTTTGTACACTTTGGCGCATCGAATGTCGTCACCACAGCGCACCACGTATACCGTGGCTTCCTTGCCGCTCATGAGTTGGCGCACGACGTCGTCGATCAATCCTTCTTCAACCAGCGGCTGGATTCTTTTCGGAGTTTTCATAATGATTGCCGCAATGGCGCTGGGGTTCCTGATTCGCCCGGGTGACTTGGCATTGTACGGGACTTGGGCGCGCGACACTATGTGGCCATGGCAGCCACGAGGGCTGCCGCTACAAGCGGCACTACGGGTGGTATTGGCTGCCGCCATAAAAAAAGCCCACCGGAGTGGGCTTTTTTTCAAATATGTAAAGCTTAAACAGCTTTAATATTTTTAGCTTGAGGACCTTTTGGGCCTTCGGCCACTTCGAAAGAAACGCGTTGGTTTTCTTCGAGTGACTTAAAGCCGGTTCCGACGATGTCGGTGTGATGTGCGAACAAATCCTTGCCGCCCGATTCAGGCGTAATAAAGCCAAAACCTTTTTCGTTGTTGAACCACTTAACAATACCAGTTTCTGTTTTCATTTCTTGCTATCCATAAAAAGACGAGCACCATGCTCTAGCAGACCGTCAAGGTGTGGAGATTTAAGCAAAAAAGTACTGTACTGGTACTGGATAGTGCTAATTTCAACGAACTTGAAAATCTTAGCGGCAATGTAGCCTTATCGAGACTGAAAGTCTAGTTTAATTACGCGTTTTTGTGCGTAAACAACCAGAAAGCATCAAGAAAACCCTGTCGACCCGGTAAAAGTGGCCGAAAACCGCGAGAAAGACGGCCTAGAATAAAAAATCAGGACCATTAATCCCCTAACTTGTCAGATTATCGGGTTATTGTGCATATAGAACGATTGCTCTATGATTTTTACCTATAGAAAATTCATTTCATAATTATATTGAGGTCTTCTGTGTACGACAAATTCAGCCTCGCCGGGAAAACCGCAGTGGTGACGGGGGCCGCGGGTTGCCTGGGAGAGCATTTTGCTCAAACCCTGGGCCAAGCGGGAGCCAAAGTCGTCGTTGCTGGGCGCCGACAAGCGCCCTTGGACCGGCTCGCCGACAAACTGAAAGGCTTGGGTGTCGATGCTCATGCCGTTGCCGTCGATGTCACCGACCCGTCCAGCGTTCGATCCGGCCTGCGCCAGGCGCAATCTCTGTGCGGCCTGATCAATATCGCGGTGTGCACCGCCGGAGTCGCCGTCAACAAGGACTCGCTGGCGCTGTCCCCCGACGAATGGGATCAAGTGATTGATGTCAACCTAAAGGGGTGCTGGCTGGTTGCCAACGAGGTTGCCCGCGAATTGGTGGCCGCCAGGCAACCCGGCTCGATCATCAATGTCTCCTCCATTCTGGGCTATCGCGTGGCGGGCAACGTGCTGCCCTACACGGTATCAAAAGCCGGCCTCGAGCAAATGACCAAAGCTCTGGCGCTGGAATGGGCCCGCTACGGCATCCGCGTCAATGCGCTGGCGCCAGGCTACGTTGAAACGAATCTGAACCGTGATTTCTTCGCCTCTGAGGCCGGACAGGCCATGATCAGGCGCATCCCGCAGCGGCGGCTGGGGCAAGCCGGCGATCTGGATGGAGCGCTCTTGTTGCTGGCCTCCGACGCCTCGGCCTACATGACAGGCAGCTCCATCGTCGTTGACGGCGGGCACCTTCAATCCACTCTTTAAGGAATAGCCTTTCATGGACTTCACCCTTTCCGACATCGGCCAAACGTATCGCAAGCGCATCAAAGAGTTTGTCGATACCGAGCTTATTCCGCTGGAAAAGAACCCGGCCTCTTTTGATGAGCACGAGAACATCAACGAGACCCTGTTGCAAGCGCTTAGAAGCAAGGCCCGCCAGCAAGGCTTGTGGAGCCTGCAGATGCCGCGCGAGCGTGGCGGCCAGGGCCTTCAGGTGGCTGACATGGCGCCCTGCTACGAGGAAATGAATCGCTCGATCTTCGGGCCGGTCGTCTTCAATTCGGCCGCGCCCGACGACGGCAACATGATCATCCTTAACAAAGTGGCCACGCCGGCGCAAAAAGACCGCTGGCTGCAACCTATTATCGATGGCGCAGTGCGCTCTTCGTTTGCGATGACAGAGCCGCCTCCGGGCTGCGGATCGGATCCCTCGATGATGCAGACCCGTGCCGAACGCCAGGGCGATCACTGGCTCATCAACGGAACCAAGCATTTCATCACGGGGGCCGGAGTTGCCGCTCACTTCATCCTTATTGCGCGCACGTCCGATGACAGCCGCAAAGGCTTGACGGCCTTCATGTTCCATAAAGACGATCCGGGCTGGGAGATCGTGCGGCGCATCCCCATCATGGGGCCCGAAGAGCATGGCGGCCATTGCGAACTGCGCTTTACGAACTTGCGCATACCTGACGAAAACCGCGTGATGGATGTGGGCGATGGACTGAAGCTGACGCAGATTCGTTTGGGCACGGCGCGCCTGACGCACTGCATGCGCTGGCTGGGCTTGTCCAAACGGGCCCTCGAAATCGCCAACGACTATGTCTTGCGCCGAGAATCCTTTGGCTCGAAGATGGCCGATCACGAGGGCGTGCAATGGTTGCTGGGTGAAGCCGCCATGAATATTCAGATTGGCCGCCTGCTGACCATGCACGCCGCCTGGAAGCTGGACCAGGGCGATTTCGCCCGCAAGGAAGTATCCATGGCCAAGGTCGTTGTGTCTGAAACCTTGCACAAGGCGGTCGATACGGCCATCCAGCTTTGCGGGGCGCGAGGCTACTCCAAAGACACGCCGCTTGAATGGATGTACCGCTATGCCCGGCAGGCGCGCCTGGTGGATGGCGCCTCGGAGGTTCACAAAATGGTTTTGTCCAAGAACCTGCTCGCCGAGGGCAGCGACTTCTGGCAATGGGGCTGACGCCGTCTAATCCGCCACCAGCCCCAGACGTTCATGCCACTGGGCAATCGATTCTTTGGGATAGCCGTCAAACAGCTTGTCACGAGGCTGTTTGTTCACGACCACCCAGGACGCCTTGGATTCGATAAGCAAGTGGGTATGCTCGGATGGAACGGGAAGAGGTGTGTCGATGGCAGAAGCGAACGGATGAATCAGGTCCGGCCACTCGGGGCTAAATAACCATAATGCACTGCCACAACGCCTGCAAAAATGACGCTGGGCGGTGCTGGTATGAGCACGACCCGAGCGCTTGATCTTGGCGTGATAAATCGAAATATCGTCGGCGCCCTTAACCTTCATCGTCCGGGCGTCGCCCCCCAAGTTAATCGCGTAACCGCCACCGCCTTGCGTTTTGCGACAGATGGAACAATAGCATCGCTGGTAGGGATAAGGCGTTGAACTATCCAGGCTGAATCGCACGGCACCGCAATGACAAGAGCCTTCGAGTCGCATACTGAATTCTCCTTGGAAGGGAAGCCTACGCTCACGAAGCGGCAGTGACCCCTGCTGCTTGAATGACAGTGCGCCATTTCGCCACTTGAGACTTAATGAAATCACCAAAGGCTTGCGGCGTCATCGCCTGCGGTGTGGCGCCTAATTGCTCGAGCTTTTTTGTCATTTCCGGATTCTTCAACGCTTTGCCGACCGAAGCATTGATCTTTTGAATAATGCTGGGTGGAGTATTGCGAGGGGCAAGAACCCCGAACCAAGAGGAAACATCAAATTTGGGATACCCGGACTCTGCCATGGTCGGAATATTGGGAAGCGAGGGGGATCGCTGCGGAGACGCTATCGCCAAAGCTCTTAACTTTCCGGCCTTTATATTTGAAATTGACGATATCAGATTGTCAAACATGAGGTCGACTCGCCCCCCGAGTAAATCCGTCATCGCCAATGCACTCCCTTTATAGGGAATGTGCACCATTTTGATTCCAGCCTGAATTTTAAATAGCTCCCCCGCCAGGTGTAACGACGTCCCCGTGCCCGACGATGCAAAAGTCAATCGATCCGGATGCGCTTTTCCGTAAGCGACCAGTTCTTTTACGGAATGATAGGGTGATGCGCTATTGACTACCAGGATGTTGGGCATGGTCGCTATCAAAGCGATTGGGGAAAAATCGTGTACGAAATTGAACGGCAGCTTGTGATACAGGCTCTGGTTAATGGCATTGTTCAAGGACGCCAGGAACAGGGTGTAGCCATCCGGTGCAGAATGGGCCACAAATGCCGTCCCAATATTGCTGCTTGCGCCAGGCTTGTTCTCGACAACAACCGAAACACCCAAATCGGTAGTCAATTCTTTTGCTATCAGGCGGCCTATGATGTCGTTGGCTCCGCCAGGCGCAAAACCAACCACCAGCCGGATGGGTCTGTCCGGGTAAGCCGCGTAAGCGCTCGAACCACAGGCGCCAATAATAATTAAGCTGGTCAAGAAAAGAAAAGCAAAACTGCTTTTCAGTCTTTGTAAAAAGAACGTACCTGCATGCATTTGTCTCACTCCTTGTTTATATTATTTTTTTATTGAAAATAACCGCCGCGTCGTTTGGAGTATGCCGCGTTTGATGAAGGCGCTCCAGATGGGCGCACGTGCTTTTTTTATAAGTGTCGTTTTTATCTTGCCTTTTTTGAATTTCCTCCACATGAATTCTTTTTATAAAGACTTGATAAATATAAGCCTTATTTGGATCTACCCGATTTTTGAATAGTGGTTTTGGCATAACAAATAGATTGCAACTGGCACCACGGGTAAACCCTTGTATGACGACCTTGAAACCCACCCTCCGCAACCGGGGGCAAGGCCTGACGGAAAACGGGCATTTGTAGTGCCCAGCTTCCAGACCGACGAAAGCGGCAAGGCCAGCGGCACAATGATCGCTCCGCTCAGAGAGCCGGCCAAACCTGGGGCGGATGCCAATACGGCCACACTTGTCAACTTGTCGCGTTCGCTGCACTCGTTGCACGAAGCTACGTTCGTCAACGGATACCGGCTTATTTACCAAACATTGACCAGATCCGATCAATCGCTTCAGGTGATTGGGCATGAGAACTGCGATATAGGCCCAGTGGCAGTTTGATCGTTTTAAGCGAACTGGAGAGATTGACCAACGTACCCGATTTAAGCTCCCGCTCGACCAGGCTCTCCGGTAGCCAGGCCATGCCTAGGCCTGCGAGCAGCATTTCTTTTATGCCCGCCAGAAATAACGACTCATGCACGACGTCAACGTTGTAAAGTTGAAAAAGCGTACCCAGGCTGCTTTTATATGTGACGCGGCCTAGAAAACTGTCCGGCGGAAACGCCAGCAATTTAAGTTGCTGTCCGGCTCTTGGCGTGTGCAGGGCTTTCCCGGCCTTTGTCGGCGCGCTTAGGGGAACCAAAGTTTCGTGACCGAGGGACAGGCGGCTGGCATCGGGCATGAGTGCGCACAACAGATCTTCCTGCTCTTCCATGCACAATAAAAGGTCTGCTTCGCCGCGGATAAAGAGTGCAGTGCATTCATCCCTGTTTTCAGAACGAACACGAAAATCGATTCGATGCGTTGATTTATCTTTTTTCTGAATTTCCTGAATCAAGGCGGGAACGCGCGTCATGGTTAGTGAATGCTGTGTGGCCAGTACGACACGCATCAACCCATTGCCTTCCGCGTGCATGCCACTGCGCAACTGGCTGAAGTCGCGCAACAACGCCCGGAATTGCGGAACATGTTGCAAGGCGACGGCCGTCAGACGCATGGGTTGACTGCGACGATCGACCAGATCCACGCCAAGCCAGGCTTCAAGTGACTGGATTCGGCGGGAAAAAGCCGGCTGAGTGACATGACGTAGTGCCGCCGCGCGAGAAAATGTGCCCGCGTCCACCAGTGTCAGAAAATCCTCGATCCAAAGCTGCTTCACTACCTGATCCTTCAGTATGCAAGAAAAACATAGCGTTGCAAAAATATAGCATTAGTCAGGCTTCTGTGCTCTATGTAGGATGACAGATACCCTTCATCCCGGAGTCCATAATGTTGCAGCTTGCCTCTTATCCCCGTATACGCTTAGGGCACTTCCCCACGCCTCTTGAATTCATGCCAAATCTTACCCGGCATTTGGGCGGCCCGAATCTGTATGTCAAACGCGACGATTGCACCGGTCTGGCCACGGGCGGCAACAAGACACGCAAGCTCGAATTCCTGGTGGCAGATGCAATTGCACAGGGCGCCGATACCCTTATCACTCAAGGCGCGGTGCAGTCCAACCATGCTCGCCAGACCATTGCTGCGGCCGCCCGTGTAGGCATGAAGTGCAAGATCCTGCTGGAGCAGCGCGTACCCAACGAAACCGAGGACTACAAGCAATCGGGCAACGTCATGCTTGACCTGCTTATGGGGGGAAAAATTGTGGCGCGCTTGCCATCGGGCACTGACATGCAGCAGTCGATGGAAACACTGGCCACCGAGTTGCGCAATTCCGGCAGCAAGCCATACGTCATCCCCGGTGGCGGCTCCACACCTGTTGGAGCACTGGGGTACGTGGCATGTGCGCAGGAATTGCTCGCGCAATCTTTTGAAACGGGCATACGTATCGACCATGTGGTTCACGCCACCGGAAGCGCCGGAACCCAGGCGGGACTGGTCGTTGGCCTGCGTGCAAGCAATAGCGGAATCCCCGTCTATGGTGTCAGCGTACGCGCACCGAAGCAAAAGCAAGAAGAAAACGTATGGAAACTGGTGCAATCCACAATGGATTACATGGGCTTGCCCATATCGTCGATAGAACGCGCCGATGTGGTGGCCAATTCAGATTACGTAGGGGATGGCTACGGCATTCCTACAGACTCAATGATCGAAGCTGTACGGTTGAACGCCGAGCTAGAAGCCTTATTGCTTGACCCGGTTTACTCTGGCAAAGGCATGGCCGGCCTGATCGATCTGGTTCGCAAGGGGCATTTCAAGAAAGGCGAGAACGTCGTGTTCATTCATACCGGTGGATCCGTCGGATTGTTTGGCTATCGGACAGTTTTTAAATAAAACCTTTCGCTGTTTACCAAGGAGACAAAACATGAAAAAATCCACACTCACTTTTGTGGCGGCCATTTCTGCCGTCACCGTTATCGGAATGACTGCCGCGCAAGCAGAAGGTCGCCTCGATAAAATCAAATCAAGTGGCGAAATCACGCTAGGCTATCGCGATGCGTCGATTCCGTTTTCTTATCTGG
>SCRC01000085.1 GCA_004297945.1 Candidimonas sp.
TGCCGCTACAAAACCAAGGGTGCCGCTACACAACCTGCCGGTCGCGTCGTGGGCGTTACGCGAGCAATTCACACAGGCGCGGCAGGTCGACGTTGCCGCCGCTCAACACCACGCCAACACGCTGACCCTTGATCTGATCCTTCACGCGCCGCGCCGCCGCAAACCCCAGGCAACCGGTCGGCTCGACCAGCATTTTCATGCGTGAAGCGAAAAACCGCATGCACTCGATCAGCTCCGGGTCGCTTGCAGTGAGAATGTCGTCGACGTCACGCCGGATAATGGCAAAAGTAAGCGGGCTTAGATGCTGAGTTTGCGCACCGTCGGCAATGGTGCGCGGCGTATCGATATGCACGATGGAGCCGGTGCGCAAAGACTGCTGGGCGTCGTTGCCGGCTTCGGGTTCGACACCGTAAACCTTGCAGGCGGGCGAAAGTGCGCGTGCCGCCAGCGCCGACCCGCACAACAAGCCGCCGCCGCCCAAAGGTGCAAACAAAGCGTCAAGTTTGCCGACTTCCTCAAACAGCTCTTTCGCGGCGGTGCCCTGACCGGCCAGAACATCCGGATGATCGTAAGGAGGAACCAGGGTCATGCCTTTTTCATCGGCCAGTTTGCGACAAATGGCTTCGCGATCTTCGGTATAACGATCATAAAGCACCACCTGGCCGCCATAGCCTTTGGTGGCCGCCATCTTGGCGGCGGGCGCATCCCGAGGCATCACAATGGTGGCGGCAATGCCCAGAATGCGCGCAGCCAGGGAAATGGCCTGTGCATGATTGCCCGATGAGAAGGCCAGCACGCCGCCCTTGCGCTGGCTCGGGTCAAAACGCGACAAGGCGTTGAACGCGCCGCGAAATTTGAATGCGCCCATGCGCTGAAAATTTTCGCACTTGAAAAATACTTCGGCGCCTAACGCTTCGTTGACCGTGCGCGAGGTGAAAACAGAGGTTTTGTGCGCCTGGCCTGCAAGGCGTCCGGCAGCGGCCACGACGTCGTCATAGGTAGGAAGATTCATACAGAGTCCGTTTATAAATTGTTTACGCCAGATAGCGCCCGAACCACTCCAGCGCGCGCGCCCACGCATCCTCGGCATCGGCCTTGCGGTAGCTGGGACGGTAATCGCTATAAAAGGCATGGCCGGCATCCGGATACACCACAAAACGCGACGCCTTGGATGCCACGCCGCCATGCGCCAGCGCCGCCTCAACCTGATGCAGGCCGGCCAGCGGGATACTGGCGTCGTGCGCGCCGTATAGGCCCAGCACGGGCGCATGCAGGCTGGCCGCCACGTCGATGGGGTTGCGCACCTGCAACGGGCCATGGCCATTGACCAGGCGTCCGTACCAGGCAACGGCCGCCTTGCAGGCCGGATTATGAGCCGCATACATCCAGGCCAGCCGACCGCCCCAGCAAAAGCCGGTCACGCCCAGACGCGCCACATCGGCGCCCTGCCCAGCCGCCCATTGCACGCTGGCATCCAGATCGGCCATCACTTGTTCATCGGGCACTTTGGCGACAATATCGCGAATCAATCCGGGTATATCGGCATAAGACCCGGCATCGCCCTGCCTTTGGTACAAATCGACGGCCACGGCAAAATATCCCTCGCGCGCAAAGCGGCGGCAAACATCCTGAATATGCTCGTGCAAGCCGAAGATTTCCTGTATCACCAGAATAACGGGCCGCTGGGCCTGCGCTGCGGGCGCGGCGTAATACGCCTTGATCGCGCCGTCGAAGGTCGGCATATCGAACAGGCCGTGCCTGAGGCCTTCGGACGAGGTATGTATGGTCGTGTCGGCAGCGCCGGTAATGGGAGAAAAAGACATATCAATCAACCCTCGATAAAAAAACCAGCCTGAAAATTCAACATGCGCGCAAGCGCAACCGCCTTCAATGCGCCTGTTCCCAGTTCGGCCCCATGCCTACCTCGGCCACGAGGGGGACGCTTAATTGCGCTACATCGCACATCAAGCCAGGCAGATGTTGAACCAGCACTTCCACCTCGGCAGCGGGCACATCGAAAACCAGCTCGTCATGCACCTGCATGACCATTATCGTCTTGAGCTGCTCGGCATCGAGCCAATCCTGTACCGCAACCATGGCCATTTTTATAAGATCGGCGGCAGTGCCCTGCATAGGCGCATTGATGGCGGCCCGCAAGGCGGCCGCCTGGCGCGGCCCTTTGGCGCCGCGCAACTCTGGAAACCACAAGCGCCGCCCGAATACGGTTTCAACATAGCCCTGCTCGCGCGCGCGCGCTCGGGTTTGCTCCATGTACGCCGCGACGCCCGGGTAACGCACAAAATAACGATCAATATACGCGCGGGCGGCGTCGCGGGTAATGCCCAGATTGGCGGCCAGGCCAAATTCGCCCATGCCGTAGATCAGGCCGAAATTAATAGCTTTCGCCGCGCGGCGCTGCTCGGACGAGACCTGGTCGAGCGCCACTCCAAGCACTTCTGCCGCCGTCGCACGGTGAATGTCTTCGCCCTGAGCAAAGGCGCGTTGCAGGTTTTCGTCGCCCGACACATGCGCCATGACGCGCAACTCGATTTGTGAATAATCGGCCGAGACAATCTGGCCCTCGGTCGCTACGAAGGCCGTGCGCACCCGGCGACCCTCGGGCGTACGCACCGGAATATTCTGCAAATTCGGATCCGACGACGCCAAGCGCCCGGTAATAACTGCCGCTTGCGCATAGCGTGTGTGAACACGCTGCGTATCGGGGTTGATCATCTTTGGCAGCTTGTCGGTATAGGTGGACTTAAGCTTGGCCAGGCCTCGATAGTCGAGCAACACACGCGGCAAGGGGTAATCTTGCGCCAGCTTGGTCAAGACATCCTCATCGGTGGACGGCGCCCCCCCCGCAGTCTTGCGCACAACCGGCAAATGCATGCGATCGAACAGGATTTCGCCCAGTTGCTTGGGCGAATTCAGGTTAAAAGGTTGTTCGGCCAGCTCGTAGGCCTTCTGTTCCAGCTGCACCAATTGCTGGCCGATTTCATGACTTTGCATCGCCAACGCATGCGCGTCGATTCGCACCCCATTGCGTTCTATGGTGGTCAACACGGCCGAAGCCTTGATTTCGAGCCGGTAAATGGCTTCCAGGCCAGGCTCGCAGGCAATCCGGGGACGTAAAACCTTGTGTAGCTGCAGCGTGAAGTCGGCATCTTCGCTTGAGTAGTACGCCGCGCGATCAATCTCGACTTCGTCAAAGCCGATTTGCTTGGCCCCCTTGCCGCATAATTCTTCGTAGGTGATGCCCGTGCGTCCCAGCCAGCGCTCGGCCAATTCCTGCAAACCCACGCGCCGATGCGATTCCAGGACGTACGCCTGCAGCATGGTGTCTTCGGCGATGCCGGCCAAGCGCACACCCTCGTTCATGAACACGTGGGCATCGTATTTGGCGTTATGCAGGAGCTTGGCCGCCCCCGGGTCTTCGAGCCAGCGGCGCAGACGATCAAGCACTTCTTTCTTCGCCAGTTGGGCCACCCGCTCGGGGCCACGATGATCCACCGGAATGTAGCAGGCAACACCTGGTGCGACCGAGAGGGAAATACCCACCAGGCGCGCCCGCATGGGATCAAGCGAGGTGGTTTCGGTATCGATGGCCACCAGATCGGCGTTTTCGATCCTGCCTAGCCACGCGTCAAACGCGTGCCAGTCGAGCACGGTATCGTAATGCACCTGAGCAGGCGCAGCGGGCGGCTCGGGCGCCACGCGGCTATCTTGCGTGGGCACGCGCTCGGGCTCGCCGCTCAACTCGCGCAGCCAGGTCCGGAACCCGTAATAATCGTAGTATTTCAGCAGGGCTTCGCGATCTGCCGGCCTGGTGCTCAGTTCGCTCAAATCGTCGGAAACACCAGGAATCTCGCAATCGAGCTTCAAGGTAATCAAACGTCGGGTCATCTCGAAATTGGGAATGGCCTGGCGCAGATTGCCGCCGGCAGCCCCCTTGATGGCATCGGCATGAGCCACCAGACCCTCGATGGACTGGTATTGGGCCAGCCATTTGGCCGCAGTCTTGGGGCCGACCTTGGCCACCCCCGGAACATTATCGACACTATCGCCGATCAACATCAGGTAATCCACAATCTGGGCCGGCGCAACGCCAAATTTCTTTATAACGCCGGCAATATCCTGCCGCTCGCCGCTCATGGTATTGACCAGTTCCACATCTTCATCGACCAATTGGGCCAGGTCTTTATCGCCTGTGGAAATTACCGTATGCAAGCCGGCTTGGGTAGCGCGCTTGGCCAGCGAACCGATCACATCGTCGGCTTCGACGCCGGGCACGGCCAGCACCGGCCAGCCAAGTGCCGCGACGACTTTATGAATGGGCTCTATCTGCACTGCCATGTCGTCGGGCATGGAGGGCCGCTGCGCCTTGTACTGAGGATAAATATCATCGCGAAATGTCCCGCCCCGTGCATCAAACACGCAAGCCAGGTAATCTGCCTTGTAATCCAGCAGCAGTCTACGTAACATGGCTACAACGCCATAGAGGGCTCCGGTGGGCTCTTCCTTAGCGTTTCGCAGATCGGGCATGGCATGATAAGCCCGATACAGGTAGCTGGATCCATCAACAAGCAACAAGGTTTTTTTCATGACAATAAGTAAAACGGTTCGTACGTCCGTAGATCAGCAGATTCCCCGAATTATGTCAGAGATGCAGGCGGCGGCGGATCGCCTCAAGGAAGTCGGCTGGGGCGTCAGCGTTTTTGGCAGCGCCCGCATCCAGCCGCAATCCCCGTATTATGCACTGGCGCAAGCGGTTGGCGCCCGATTGGCCAAAGCAGGCCTGACGCTGATCGCCGGCGGCGGCCCCGGCATTATGGAAGCCGCCAACAAGGGCGCCTACGAGGCCGGTGGGAAAAGCGTCGGGTTAAACATAACGCTGCCGCACGAAACCACCCACAACCCGTATCAGACACACAGCCTGTATTTCGATTTTTTCAGCTCGCGCAAAGCCACTTTTTTCATGCACAGCGCAGCCTATATCGCACTGCCTGGCGGGTTTGGCACGCTCGACGAGCTCTTCGAGATCGTTACCCTGGTTCAAACCGGCAAGCTGCCGCCCGCACCCATTGTTCTGATGGGCGTCTCGTTCTGGGAGGGCCTGATCAAATGGGTAAACGCGCAGTTGCTCGACCACAATCTGATCGGCCCGCACGATCTCGAGCTCTTCACCATTTCCGACGACATCGACCTGGTTATGGATCAAATCGAAGCGTTCTGCGCCGCCTACGTCGAGCATCTGGATTGCGCACCCGCCATGCCCGAATGAGCAGCGTACAATTAATTCCAACAGATCAAACCTTTCCCTCTACACCCTCACTCTTCTCTTATCATGACGACCACTAAACTTCCCATCCACTTGCAAGACACCACGCTTTATCGCACGCAGTCCTATATCAACGGTCAATGGGTAGCGGCCGACGACGCCAGCACCTTTACGGTTGACAACCCATCGACCGGCGCGATCATTGCCAAAGTTTCCAATCTGGGCGCGGCCGAAACCCAGCGCGCCATCGATGCGGCGAACAAGGCGCAAAAAGCCTGGCGGGCGCGCACCGGCAAGGATCGCGCCGCAGTGTTGCGCCGCTGGTTCGACCTGATTCTTGCCAATGCCGAAGATCTGGCCCAGATCATGACGCTCGAACAAGGCAAGCCTATCGCCGAATCGCGCGGTGAAATCGTCTATGGCGCATCTTTCGTCGAATGGTTTGCTGAACAGGCCAAGCGGGTCACGGGCGACATCATGGCTTCGCCCAACGCGTCGAACCGCATGCTGGTCATGCGTGAACCCATCGGCGTTTGCGCGGCTATTACGCCGTGGAATTTCCCCAATGCCATGATCACTCGCAAGGTCGCCCCCGCTCTGGCCGCCGGCTGCACTGTGGTTCTCAAGCCGGCAGAGCAAACGCCACTATCGGCGCTGGCCCTGGCAGAACTGGCCGAGCGCGCCGGCATCCCCGCTGGCGTACTCAACATCATCGCCGCCGATAGCGAACGGTCGATTGCCATCGGCAAAGTGCTGTGCGCCAGCCCCATCGTGAAAAAGGTCACGTTTACGGGCTCGACCCCTGTGGGCCGCATCTTGTTGCAGCAAAGCGCCTCAACCGTTAAAAAATTGTCGCTCGAACTTGGGGGCCTGGCACCATTCATCGTCTTTGACGATGCCGATATCGACGCCGCTGTCGACGGCGCGATGGTATCGAAATACCGCAATGCGGGACAGACTTGCGTATGCGCCAATCGCCTTTATGTACATGCCGCTGTGTACGATCAATTCATCGAAAAACTGGCGGCGAAAGTACGCGGCACCCTTAAAGTCGGCGACGGCTTTGCTCAGGCCGTCACACAAGGCCCGCTGATCGATGACGCGGCCTTGGCCAAAGTGCAGGAACACGTCAAGGATGCTGTCAGCAAAGGCGCAAAAGTGGTTATTGGCGGCAAGGCCCACGCACTGGGCGGGCGCTTTTTCGAGCCCACCATTCTGTCCAACGTGGGCGAAGATATGCTGTGCATGCGTGAAGAAACCTTCGGGCCCGTGGCACCGGTGGTTAAATTTACCGACGAAGCCCATGTCATAGAGCTGGCGAACAACACCGAATACGGTCTCGCTTCGTACTTTTACAGCCGCGACGTCGGCCGTATTTTCCGTGTAGCCGAAGCGCTGGAATACGGCATGGTAGGGGTCAATACCGGCCTGATTTCCAACGAGGTCGCACCTTTTGGCGGAGTCAAGCAATCAGGGCTGGGCCGTGAAGGCTCGATCTACGGCATGGACGACTTCATGGAACTTAAATACGTATGTTTGGGCGGAATCTAACGCGGTAGGCGCTTATCTCTGTCATGGTTCCTGGTGGTGGCACCCACAAGGGTTTCAGGTGGTGGCACCCACAAGGG
>SCRC01000086.1 GCA_004297945.1 Candidimonas sp.
CCCTTGATTTTATTGGTCGGAACGGAAGGATTCGAACCTTCGACCCCTTGCACCCCATGCAAGTGCGCTACCAGGCTGCGCTACGCCCCGAAACTAATTGTCTTGCGGCAATTAGCACACCAGCCCAGTACACCTGGGTCGGTGAAGAACGAAATTCTAGCATAAATAAGCGCTACGTTTCTGCTCGTTGCCAAGCCGTGGCGGATTAAAACAGGGCTCGATTCCATGAACTTGTTTGGCATATATTTCAGCTCTCGTGCATAATCGCACGAGGCGTGTTTATCAAGGAGCCAGGGTGAAAGCATTTGTTTTTGGGTTAGCAGGGGCTGCATTGCTGTCTGGATGCGCCATCGGCATACAGCCTGGCCAGTCGCCCAGCGTTTCCTATACAGTTGCGCGCGATTATCAAACGGTTTACAGACGTGCCGAGGATCAGGCTGATCACTGTTTGCGCGGAAAGAATGCATACACGGTGCAAGCGACATTAAACCGGGACGCGCGCTCCGGTGTCGTGGCTGTGGTCGCTCCGTTAGGCGCTGGGATCGTGGCGCGCACCGAGCTAAAGGCCATCGATGCGAAGCATACCCATGTGTCGCAAATTGTCTGGGGCCATACGCCCTGGGATCGTGCGGCGCTCGATGCCATGAGAGAATCTGTGCGTCTGGACACGACCGTCTGTTTTGCGTATAAATAGGTAGCGTGGATCGCCGAAGGTAGACGATGGCACCCACAAGGGGTGCCGCTACAAGAACGTGCCAGTCACCCATGTAGCGGCACCCCATGTAGCGGCACCCCATGTAGCGGCACCCCATGTAGCGGCACCCCATGTAGCGGCACCCCTTGTGGGTGCCACCACCGCGACTTGGATCTAAGCCAGCTTGGCTTTGACCTGAGCAGAGATCGCCGACATGTCGGCGCGACCGGCAAGCGCGGTTTTGACAATTCCCATGACCTTTCCTATGGCGGCTGGGCCGCTTGCGCCTTGGCTGGTCACCTCGGCAATTGCAGCCTGGATTGCGGCGTCGACTTCTTCGGGCGTAGCGGCCTGGGGCAGGAATTCTTGCAGCACGATAATCTCGGCCCTTTCTTGCGCAGCGGTTTCGAGGCGGCCGGCCTTTTCGAATGCGGCAATAGACTCGCGTCGCTGTTTGACTTGCTTTTCGATGACAGCCGTAATTTCGCTGTCGTCCAGCTCGCGGCGCCCGTCGATTTCTTTTTGTTTGACGGCGGACAGCAGAAAGCGCAGTGTGCCTAAACGGGCAGAATCTTTAGCGCGCATGGCCGTCTTCACGGCGTCGGACAATTGAGGTTTGAGCGTGTTGCTCATAGTAATTCCCAGGTAGAGCCCATGCCATGGCATGGATTGCAGAAAGTCAGAACAAGCATTTTAACGCGCGGGCGGCGGCGTGCCGCTACACCAGCAGATGGCAATGGCAGCCACAAGGGCTGCCGCTACATGATTCACGGGTAGGTATTTGTAGCGGCACCCCTTGTCGTAGCGGCACCCCTTGTCGTAGCGGCACCCCTTGTGGGTGCCATCAAACATAGGCATCAAACGGCCTTTCAATGAAAATCGCGGCTTTGAATCGCCAGTTCCCCCAGCAGTTCGCTTAAATCGACCAGCCGGCTGGCGATGAGGTGACCAATGCCTTGCTGCGATTGCCAGATGCCGTAAACACCCATCAGGCGTGCTTGTAGAAGCTCAAGGTGCTGACGCCTGGCCAATTCGGGACGAATGATAACGTTGATCAGGCCGGTTTCGTCTTCGATGCTGACAAATACAATTCCTTTGGCGGTTTGCGGTCGCTGCCGCATGGTAACCATGCCACAGGCCCGGGCCAGCCTATGATCCGGGTAGTCGTGCAAGAGCGTTGCCGCGCTGACAAATCGCCGCATCTGCAAGGTGGGGCGCAGCAAATCAAGAGGATGCCGCCCAAGGGTCAGGCCAAGCGCCCGATAATCGGCGAGCGTGCTTTGCTCTTCGGTGAGCGTGGGCAGATCAGGAGTCACCGCGTCGGCGATGGGCGCCGGACGCAGCAGATCCTTGAAGGGGGCGTTTGCCGCCTGCCACCGGGCCAGGCGGCGGTGTCCGCTTAGTTGGCGCAGGGCGTCTGCTGCGGCCAGAGCGTCCATATCGTGACGGCTTAATGTGGCTCGCAAGGCGAGGTCGTGCGTGTCGGTAAAGGGGTGATGTTTGCGGGCTGATTCAATGCGCAGACCCGCCTCGCGCGACAGGCCTTTGATCAGATTAAAGCCCAGGCGCACCGCTGGGCGCAGGTCGTCGCCCGCAGCAAGAGGGCAAGGCGATGGCTCGAACGAGGCCTCCCACAAGCTCGTGACGATATCTACCGGTAAAACGTGGACGTGATGTGTGCGTGCGTCTTGCACCAGTTGACGTGCGGAATAGAATCCCATGGGCTGGGAATTCAGGAGCGCGGCCAGAAAAGCTTCAGGCTCGTGACATTTAAGCCATGCGCTGACATAGGCCAGAATGGCGAAACTGGCCGCGTGGCTTTCCGGGAAGCCGTATTCGCCAAAGCCTTCGAGTTGCCGGAACAAGGCTTGCGCGAATTCTTCTGGATAGTCGTGAGCCAGCATGCCGCTTATAAACCGAGCATGGAATTTGTCGACACCCCCTTTGCGACGCCAGGCTGCCATTGAACGGCGCAGTTGATCGGCCTCGCGATCGCTAAAGCCAGCCGCTGTGATGGCGATCTGCATCACCTGCTCCTGGAAAATGGGTATGCCTAGCGTGCGCGACAGGGCTGGTTCGAGGCTGCGAGGATAACTGACGGGTTCCATTTTCTGGCGCCGCCGCAGGTAAGGGTGAACCATGCCGCCTTGTATGGGGCCGGGCCGCACGATGGCGACTTGCACCACCAGGTCGTAGAATTCCCGCGGCCGCAGGCGCGGCAGCATGCTCATTTGCGCCCGCGATTCAATTTGAAAGACGCCGATCGTGTCCGCTCGGCAAATCATGTCGTAGGTATCTTTGTCTTCGCGAGGAATATCCTGCATGGTAAAGGCCTGGGCACGGCGCCATCCCACCAAAGCCAGGGCGCGTTTGAGCGCCGACAACATGCCCAGGGCCAGGACATCGATTTTCAGCAAACCCAGGGCATCGAGATCGTCTTTGTCCCACTGTACGACGCTGCGGTCGGGCATGGCTGCATTTTCGATTGGTGTCAGGCGCGATAGCTTGCCGCGTGAAATGACGAACCCGCCGGGGTGTTGCGATAGGTGGCGTGGGAAACCCTTTATCGCTTGCGTCAATTCCGCCCATAGGGCCGTCACGCGGGAGTTGCGATCCAGGCCGTGTTCGGCGATCTTGTCATGCAGCGTCTGTTTGCCATCCCAGTGCTGGAACGATTGAGCTACGCGGCTAATCAGATCCAGATCCAGTCCCAGCGCCTTGCCGGTGTCGCGCAAGGCGCTGCGGGTTCTATAGGTGGTGACCACTGCTGTCAGGGCAGCACGCTGGCGCCCGTATTTTTTATAGATGTATTGGATGACTTCTTCGCGGCGCTGATGTTCAAAATCCACATCGATATCGGGGGGTTCTTTGCGCTCTGGGCTGATGAATCGGGCAAATAGCATATTGCTGTGCTCGGGCTCGACTTCAGTGATTCCCAGGCAGTAGCACACCGCTGAATTGGCCGCCGACCCGCGACCCTGGCAGAGGATGCCGCAGCGTCTTGCATAAAGCACAATGTCGTAGACGGTTAAGAAATAAGGTTCGTAGCCCAGATCCGAAATAATGCCCAGCTCGGTTTCCAATTGTGCCCTGACCTTGTCGCTGAGGCCATTGGGGTAACGCTTTTGTGCCCCGGCATAGGTTTCCTGGCGTAGATAGCTTTTGACCGTATGCCCTTCGGGGATGATTTCAATGGGATATTCGTAGTGGATATCGTCGAGCGAAAAGACGCAGTGCCGGCTAAGCTCAAGCGTTTCTTGCAGAGCGCTTTCGGGGTAAAGCGCGGCCAGGCGCGAGAGGCTGCGTAAATGGTGTTCGGCATTGGGCTTAAGACCATAGCCGCAATCGCTGATGGGGCGTCCCAACCGTATGGCTGTCAGGGTATCGTGCAGTGGTTGGCGTGAGCGCCTGTGCATTTCCACTCCGCCCGTGGCGACAAGCGGTAGATCCAGTTCAAGGGCCTGTTGTTGTAACTGAGCGCAATATTGGGCATCGTCGTAACGATAATGTCGGGCCAGCCCAAGCCAGAGGCGACCTTGGAAAGGTTTTAACAAGGGTTCAAGCTGCATCGACCAGGTTTCTGCCTCCAGGCGCCTATCGGGTTTGAAAATAACCAGGCAGTCGGGCAGGTTTTTCAGATGTTGCAAGTGAGCCCGGGCTTGCAATAAATCGCTCAGGTTCAGACGATAACTGCCTTTTGCGCTATCGGTCCGGGCCAGTGTGATCAGCTCGGATAAGTTTCCATAGCCATTGCGATTGCACGCCAGAACGATGATTTCGGACAGGCTGTTTTCAAGAAAAAAGCGGCTGCCGATGATCAGCTTTATGGCGTGCTGTTTCGCCTCTGTGTGCGCACGCACTATGCCGGCCAGAGAACACTCATCAGCGAGAGCCAGCGCCTGATAGCCCAGTTGCGTCGCACGTTGCACCAGCTCTTCGGGGTGCGAGGCACCTTTTAGAAATGAAAAATTCGACAGGCAATCAAGCTCTGCGTAAGTTCTGTAGAGGGTCCCTGTGGATATAGGTTTCGTAGCGGCGCCCCTTGTGGATATAGGTTTCGTAGCAGTACCCCTTGTGGGTATAGGCTTCGTAGCGGCACCCCTTGTGGGTGCCATAAAGTGCAGGAGCTTTCATGGAATGACGGCGGCTTGGCTTAGGCGAACAGGCCGTGCAGAAACCAATGGGCTTGTGGCACTTCACGTTGCCGGTAGACCCAATAACGAGCGCATCCGAGATCCTGGGCGACGAAGTAATCGCGCGCTTCGTGTGCGGATTCGCCCCACCAGCCGGTTTCAATGCGTTCGGGGCCTTGAATCAGGCGTAGGCTTGCTCCTTGGTAGACGGGACGGTTGTCGCGGGTTTGCAGGGCGAGCGGAGCAGGCAGCAGCCAGAATGGCCGGACCTGGCTGGACATGAGAGGCAAAGCACCGTGCGTGGCAAGGCGGGTTTGTCCGGAGGTAGCGCGTCTGGTCAGGCCTGACGGCGGCAAGGCGTGCGCAGGTACCCAGCAGTTGGCTTGCTCGGGTCGGTAGTCTGAATAGGGTTCAGCGTGCAATACACGCGCAGCGCCCAGGCGTGCGCAGAGCAGATCCAGCAGGCGGCGCTCGTGGCTTGCGCATGTCGTGGGCTCTGGAAACAGGCTTTGGCTAAGCCCCGGCCTGGGCTCAACGGCACAGACATTCAGCTCAATGGCGATAACCGGGGCGTTTAGCGAAAAGCGGTGTAGTTGCTCGCCCAGAACGATTAAAAAATCGTTGGGTTGCCAAGCCGCTTGGGATAGTTTCAGTATCAGCTCGGTGGGGTCTTGCGCGTGCCGCCCCTTTTCGTGGTGCAGGTTAAAGCGGAGTGTGGAGACGGCCGCGTGCTGGGTCTGCAACCAACCGCAGAGCTGCTCGATGAGGCGGGCTGCGGCGTGATGCACGGCCTGGGTACGTTCGATGTGGTGGGATAGTTCGTGGCGCTGCGTGAAGTGGATGGGCGCTTCAAACCACTGAAAATGTTCGTCGACGGCGCCGTAGGCGGCATCCAGATCGTGAACCAAGGCGGGCTTGCTGCGTTGTTGCAAGCCTTTGCGCGGCAGTTGGCGCAGTTGCTCCAATGTTTCGCAGCCTATGCCATGGAGCCATTCTGTGTGGGATTTAGTTGCAGGCAGCAGACTGACCGCCAGAGGGTCGAGCCGCCGCCGTAGTGAACAGGCTCGCAGAACGCGACGCCGTCTTGATTGGGTTTGCCAGGCCAGCAGGCTCGCGCCACAGGCGCTGGGCGCCATTGCCAGGCGAGCCTGAACGTTTAGGGCGTTCAATGTGCCGATTACCCGCCGCCACAGGCCGCGCGGCCCATGGAACAGGCGCAAGCTGGCGCTTACCTCCAGCACTAGCGTGTGAGCGTCGAAAAACGCCAGACAAGGCGTGTATTGCAAGAGACTTAATGCGATTTGTTGAAAGTATTGGCTTTCAGCGGCGTGGTCGGCATTACGCAACACGATGTCTGGGGCCAGGCCTAGCGCAGTGCTCAGACGCATGCCCGCGCGCACTCCAAGGCTTTGGGCCGCAGGTGTAGAGGCGTAAATTTTTTCTCGCAGCAAGACAGCCGCTAGCGGCGTGTCAGTTGGCCAGTGGGGAAAGATCGCGTCCAGACTGTGCGTGGGCAGATAAAGAGAGATCCAGAGTGACATGGGGCATAGGGCTTGCAGTTTGGGTGCGCGCCAGATAAAGAGGGATAAGAATGGGGTTTGAGCAGGCCGGCCCGCGGCGCTTGAGTATGGATGCAGCCACGCCTTGCATGGCGGGTTCGAGGGCCAGGCGCAAGGGCGCGGCGCTAGGCTGCCGTGCGGCGGCGGCAGGGCGAAACAGAATGAACAGCGTATCGGTTTGAGTTGCCAGCCATTGCAGACGCCGTAGCGCCTGGGGACGAATAAAGCTAGACCAACACAGCAGGGCCGCGCAGGCCTGGCTTTTTAGAATTTGCTCAGCCGACCAAAGGCTGTCGAAAACTGTTTCGGTTTTGATCCATAGCAAACGATGTTTGCCAAGCTGCCAGTTGAACCAGCACTGAAAATAGGGGATATAGGGTGGGCCGAGCAGTGCGATGCAGCGGTTGCAATCGAGCTGCGCCAGGGCGGGGCGCAGCAGGTGTAGCTCGCCGATGCCGGGCCGACATGGCATAAGTTCGATAAGTGTGCCGACAGGCCAGCCCTGATTGGGAAGTTCGTGGTTCAGGAGGTCGAATCCGGTAGGGATAATGGCTTGACGCGCGCCGGCCAGCTGAGATCCACGCCATAAGGCGGGATGTATGCGCTCGGGATGCAGTAAGGCAGGGGACCGCGGGGATGCGTTCATAAGATGTAGTGGTGCTTGGTCTGTAGGCGAAAAGACATGGGCTGGCTTTGCTTGTTTTACTGTATAAATATACAGTATTAATTGAAAGAGTGGCGCGCTCGTCGATGTATGGATGGCACGCTTGGGTATATTTACGAATGGCAGCCACAAGGGC
>SCRC01000087.1 GCA_004297945.1 Candidimonas sp.
CATTAACCTGCATTGACCACGGCCTCGTATGCAGCGGCATCGAGCAGCGCGGCGACATCGGCGGCATCTTTGGGCTTGATCTTGAATATCCAGGTATCAAATGGAGCGTCATTGATCAGATTCGGTTCGGCATCGAGCGCGTCGTTGAAGGCCACGATTTCGCCAGCGACGGGGGCGTAAATATCCGATGCCGCCTTGACCGACTCGACAACCCCGGCGGTTTCATCTGCCGCCAGGACGGCACCGGGATGAACGTCGCCCACAAAAACCAAGTCGCCCAGCTGATCCTGGGCGGTATCGGTAATGCCAACGAGGAACACATCACCCTCGGCTTTGACCCACTCGTGGGAGGATGTGTACTTGCGATCACTGGGTAGACTCATGATTGACCTCGTTTGAAAATTGATAAGTGTTTTATAAAGCTCAACTCAGGGGGCCAGGATTTTACCGTGGCGCACGAAAGGCAATGACGCCACCACGGCGGGCGCCCATTTGCCGCGAATTTCAACTTCGACCTTGTCGCCGGGTTGCGCGCCACTGGGAACGCGAGCCATGCCCACCGAAACGCCTATCGTAGGAGACATAGTGCCACTGGTGATTTCGCCCGCCCCTTGAGCGGTGCGCACGGCCATGTGAGCGCGCATCACGCCGCGTTCGAGCAACTTGAGCCCCACCAGCGAACGCGCCACCGGCACAGCTTCAATGGCGGCGCGGCCAATAAACTGGCGTTGCGCGTCTTTCAGCGACACGGTCCACGACAAGCCGGATTCCGCCGGATGCACGAAGTCGTCCATATCCTGGCCATACAGATTCATACCGGCTTCAAGGCGCAGGGTGTCGCGCGCGCCCAGGCCACAAGGGCGCACACCGTGCGTACCCAGATCGCGCCACAACGCTTGGGCCTGGGTAGCGGGCAACACGACTTCGAAGCCGTCTTCGCCGGTGTACCCGGTACGCGCAACCAGGGTCAATTCATCGACCAGGGTAGCCACGAACGGGGCCAGCGCCTCGGTCGCAACACGCCAGGCAGGGCGGGTTGCCCATAATTTTTCGCGTGCGTTGGGACCTTGCACGGCAATCATCGCCAGATCGCGACGAGGATTAAGCGATACATCGAAATGCTCGGCCTGCGCCACGCGCTGCATCCAGGCGATGTCTTTGCCGGCCGTGCCCGCGTTGACTACGGCGCGCCAGTTGTCGGCCGCAAAAAAGTAGACAATCAGGTCGTCGATGACGCCGCCCTGAAAATTCAGCATGCATGAATACAAGGCCTTGCCCGGCACGCTGAGCCTGGCCACGTCGTTGGCCAGCAGACGCCGCAAAAAGGCCTTGGAATCGGCCCCCGTCACGTCGATATTGAGCATATGCGACACATCGAACATGCCGGCGTCGTGACGCACGGCATGATGTTCTTCGAGCTGCGAACCATAGGCCAAGGGCATTTCCCAACCGCCGAAATCGACGACTTTGGCGCCGGACTCGACGTGCACATCGAATAAAGGGGTACGCTTGAGCGCAGAAGACATAAAAGCTCCGAAAAGAAACAGGACACGACGCACAGCAACGCGCTGGTGGCACCGCCCCTCTGTCCTTTTGCCTGAGAGTTAGCCCGCAGCCTCGCGCGGGTTTTCACCTTCGGCGCTCGCGCAGCCGCCCGATGGGGTGCGCGAGTCTCTCCAGAGTGCTGCCCCGTCTGTCTCGGCCTAGAGAGACAGACAGCATATGAGCGGTACCGGGTGCCTGAGCGATTCTGGGCGAATTGCGCCTTCGGCGGTCGAAAAATCGACGCTCTCCCACTTCATATAATGACAGCAAGCGCAAAGCATAACTCGAAAGGCAGCCCAACGCCAAATCAATTCAGCGTGCCAAGTCAGAGGCGTTCCAGCCGCTGCAAAGCGCGCCCGCAGGCCGCGCCAGACGCCCAGGCCCACTGAAAGTTGTAGCCGCCCAGCCAGCCTGTTACATCCAGCGCTTCGCCCACGATATACAGGCCAGGCATGGCCTTTACCTGCATGGTTTTTTGATCAAGGGCGCGTGTATCCACGCCTCCGCGCATGACCTCGGCCTTTTTGTAACCGGCGGTTCCCGTCGGGACCAGCGACCATCGTTGTATCTGCCCGGCCAGGGCGCGCAACACACGGTCGGGCACATCGGCCATGCGTAAGGTCGCTATATCGCGCTGGCCGTCCCGAGCATTGAAGAGCCATTGCTCGGCCAAGCGCCTGGGCCACAGCGCGCCCAGAACCGAGCTGAGCTGTTGGCGACCACCCGATTTGGCCGCGAGCAGCTCATGTTCGAGATCACGGCCCGGAGCCAGATCCAGAACAATGGGCTCGCCCGGATTCCAGAAACTGGAAATTTGCAAAATGGCGGGCCCAGACAGGCCGCGATGCGTAAACAGCAAGTCTTCCAGAAACTGCGCCCCGCCCTTGCCTGCCCCAGTACGGACGTTGACAGCCAGCGCCACGCCGCTCAAGGCGCCAAACGCCGTCCAGTGCTCAGGCTCGAAAATGAGTGGCACAAGCGCGGGACGCGGTTCAACCACTTTCAGGCCAAACTGCCGCGCAAGCGTCAACGCGAAATCGGTGGCCCCCAATTGGGGGATGGCCATGCCGCCGCAGGCCACCACCAGTTGATGCGCGCGTATCTCGCCCAGCGAAGTCCGCAAGGTGAAGACACCGTTATCGTGCGCCACTGCGGCAACCGAACAAGGCATGCGCCAGGCCACCCGGCCTATGTCGCACTCGCGACGCAACAGATCGATAATGGATTCGCTCGAATCATTGCAAAAGAGCTGCCCCCGGTGTTTTTCGTGCCAACCTATGTCGTGGCGCTCCACCAGGTCGATGAAATCGCGCGGGGTATACGCGGCCAGCGCCGAACGGCAGAAATTGGGGTTTTGTGAAAGAAAATTGGCGGGGCCCGTGCCAATATTCGTAAAATTGCAGCGGCCCCCACCCGAAATGCGGATTTTTTCCGCCAATTTGGCGGCATGGTCGATAAGCGCGACATGCAAGCCACGCTGCCCCGCTATCGCCGCCGCCATCATTCCGGCGGCGCCGGCGCCTATCACCGCGACATCAAAAATGCCCGCCCCCTCGCGCATCAGTCCTCGTGTATGCAATCGACGTAATAGCGCACCGTGCCATCGGCCGTAGTATCTTCGGCCAGCCCATGGATATCGGTCTCGAACCCCGGGAACATGGCATTGAATTTGCGCGCAAACTGCAGGTAATTCACGATGCGATTGTTGAATCGCTCGCCGGGAATCAGCAGCGGGATGCCAGGCGGATAGGGCGTCAGCAACACGCCGGTGACGCGCCCTTCCAGATCGTCGATAGACACACGCTCAGTCTCGCGATGCGCCATCTTGGCGTAGGCATCCGAGGGCTTCATGGCCGGGATCATGTCGCTTAGATACATCTCGGTCGTCAGGCGCGCGACATCATGCTCGCGATAGGCTTCGTGTATGCGCTGGCACAAATCCTTCAGGCCCATTTTTTCATAGTACCGATGATTGCGGCAGAACTCCGGCAAAATGCGCCACAAAGGCTGGTTGCGATCGTAGTCGTCCTTGAACTGCTGCAACGCCGTCAATAGCGTATTCCAGCGGCCCTTGGTGATGCCTATGGTAAAAAGAATAAAGAACGAGTACAGGCCGGTTTTTTCCACGACCACGCCATGCTCGGCCAGATACTTGGAGACAAGCGCTGCGGGTATCCCCGTTTCAGCGAACGTGCCCGAGATATCCAGGCCCGGATTGACAATAGTGGCCTTGATCGGATCGAGCATATTGAAGCCTTCGGCCAAATCGCCAAAGCCGTGCCATTCCGCCCCCGACTCGAGCAGCCAGTCGTCTCGATTGCCTATCCCGTCGGCCGCCAGCCGATTGGGCCCCCACACCCTGAACCACCAGTCGTTCTTGCCGAACTCGGACTCCACCTTGCGCATGGCGCGACGGAAATCCAGCGCCTCGCGGATGCTCTCTTCAACCAGTGCCGTCCCGCCCGGCGGCTCCATCATGGCCGCAGCCACATCGCACGACGCAATAATGGCGTACTGCGGTGAAGTGGACGTATGCATCAGATACGCCTCGTTAAACACATTGCGGTCGAGCTTGCGCGTCTCGGACTCTTGCACAATGATTTGCGAGGCCTGCGAAATACCCGCCAGCAATTTATGCGTAGAGTGTGTCGCGAACACCATCGCGTCTTTGCTGCGCGGCCGATTCAGGCCGATGGCATGCATGTCCTGGTAGAACTCGTGGAACGCCGCATGCGGCAACCATGCCTCGTCAAAATGCAGGGTGTCGATTTCAGACCCAAGCTTCTCTTTGATCATCTCAACGTTGTAGATCACGCCATCGTAGGTGCTTTGCGTCAGTGTCAGGATGCGAGGCCGCTTGTCCACGGCCTTCCGCGCAAACGGGTTGGCTTCAATTTTCTTTCGGATATTTTCGGGTTCGAATTCGGCCAGGGGTATGGGCCCGATAATTCCCAGATGATTGCGCGTAGGGCGCAAGAATACAGGAATGGCGCCCGTCATGGTAATTGCATGCAGAATCGACTTGTGGCAATTCCGGTCGACCACCACCACATCGCCCGAGGCCACATTGGCATGCCACACCACTTTGTTGGAGGTGGACGTGCCATTGGTGACAAAGAAACAATGGTCAGCGTGAAAAATGCGTGCCGCGTTAAGCTCGGACTCGGCAATGGGACCAGTATGATCGAGCAGCTGGCCCAGCTCATCGACCGCATTGCAGACGTCGGCGCGCAACATGTTTTCACCGAAAAACTGATGAAACATTTGTCCCACCGGGCTCTTCAGAAAAGCCACGCCCCCCGAGTGCCCCGGGCAATGCCACGAATAAGAACCGTCCGACGCATACTTGACCAGCTCGCGAAAAAACGGCGGCGCAAGGCCATCGAGATACGCACGCGCCTCGCGAATGATGTGGCGTGCGACAAATTCGGGAGTATCTTCGAACATGTGAATAAAGCCATGCAGCTCGCGCAGAATATCGTTCGGGATATGCTGCGAGGTGCGTGTCTCGCCATACAGATAGATGGGGATGTCCTCATTGCGGAAACGCAGTTCGCCGATAAAGAGGCGCAGATTTTTAATGGCGTTGGCCACGTCTTCGGGCGAATCGACGTCAAACTCTTCGTCATCGATAGACAGAATGAACGCGCTGGCGCGGCTTTGCTGTTGGGCGAAGGAACTGAGATCGCCATAACTGGTCACCCCCAACACCTCGACCCCTTCGGCCTCGATCGCCGAAGCCAACGCACGGATACCAAACCCCGATGCATTCTCGGAGCGGTAGTCTTCATCGATAATGACGATGGGAAAACGAAATTTCATGTTGATTCCAGCTAGGTACGAGGCAGGGTCACGCCTTGCTGGCCCTGATATTTTCCACCGCGATCACGGTACGAGGTTTCGCACACTTCGTCGCTTTCAAAAAACAGCATCTGCGCACAACCCTCGCCTGCATAGATCTTGGCAGGCAGCGGGGTGGTGTTGGAAAATTCGAGCGTGACATGGCCCTCCCACTCGGGTTCGAGCGGCGTGACATTAACAATAATGCCGCAACGCGCGTAAGTGCTCTTGCCCAGGCAGATCGTCAATATGCTGCGAGGAATACGAAAATGCTCGACCGTACGGGCCAGCGCAAACGAATTGGGCGGAATAATGCACACGTCGCCTTCAAAATCGACAAACGATTTTTCATCGAAGGCTTTGGGGTCGACGATAGTTGAATTGATGTTCGTAAAAATCTTGAATTCTCGGGCGCAGCGCACGTCGTATCCGTAGCTGCTGGTTCCGTAGCTGACGATCTTGCCGCCGTTGGCCGTACGCACCTGGCCCGGTTCGAAGGGTTCTATCATACCCCCGGGGGCCACGCGCTTGATCCAGCGATCACTTTTAATACTCATCCAAACTCCCGAGAAGCCATCATCTTTTGCATGGGCGCTTATTTTATCGCTTACCCACCGAAGAATGTACGGCTGTTTGAAGAAACCTTCAGTCTTTGAAAATAGTCCGGTAAACCAGCGCGATTCCGTTGGTTGTGCCTACGCTTAACTCGGCCGTCAGACCGCGCGCCAGCTTGTAGCTCAGGCGCCCCACCGTGCCCGTATCCGAAAGCGCCTGCTCAAGGCTTACCGTAATGCTTTCGGAGATTTTTTTGCTTGCCCTGACAAACCGCGTTTCAAGCGTGCCATTGCTATTATTGACATCGTTGACTACCGTCTGGACGGGCAACAGGCTTCCTGTGCTGCCCAACTCTCCCGACTGTATGCTGACCTCGTCAAGACCCAGTTTGCGATAAAACGGCGCGCCATCGCCCAAAAGTGAAGTACCCACCGACAGCAACAAGGCCGTGTCGCCGCCTCCCTGATCGGGGCCGCGCCCCAACAGCAACCAGGACAGTTTTTCGACATCGCTGACATCCGGATAAGACACCAGGCCGATGCGTGGGCGCTTGGCGGTGCCCGCGACACGCACGCCGGCCTCGACCGCCACGCCGGTGCGCAACGCTTCGATATCCAAGACAGGATTGGCGATATCGCCCTGAAACGTTATCGTCCCGCGCCGCAGTTGCAGCCTTTGTCCGTAAGCCGAAATGGCGCCGCCACGAGTTCGCAGCGTGCCTTCGGCCGTCAGCTTGTCGCCTTGCATCAGAATATGCATCGATCCGACCAGACCCGAATCCAGCCCATAGCCGGTAATGTAGAAGCGCGGCCCCAGATCCACTTTCAGATCCATGGAGATATCCATGGGCACACTGACTTTCGCGGTTTGGCCGCGGCGCACGACCACCACATCGCTATCCAGGGTCGGAATGCTGCTGAGCATATCCAGATCGAACCACCCGGCATCGGCGGTCACGCTGCCGGTAATCGCGATCTTCGGGAGTTGCGCATCAAGGCGAAGCGACCCCGTCACCATGGCGTAACGATCCGAGCGCTGCAAAAACGGGTAGCGATACAAGTCGATGTTGACCACGCCGGCGGACTTCAACAAATCCCAATCGCCGCTTAAAGTGAGGTAGCCGCCCTTGGCGCCAGGATCGGTGTGCAGCCATAGGCTGGTGCGCCACTCCTTGGGATTGACACGCAGCCTCGCGGGAAAGCTCAGCTTATCGAGGATAAGGCGTTCGTTGACGAAATGCGCCGCCAGCGTGCCATCTAGCAAGCGTATGCCATCGTCCAGACGCACGAACCGGATGTGCTGCCCATTCACAGCCCCCTGGACAGTCCAGGCTCCACGAGCACCGCTTTGCGCCTGAACATTAGCCTGCAGCGCGCCGCCTACATCGGTCGCATCGCCCAAAAACAGGCTAAGCCAGCTCAAGTCGGCAATATCGGCTTGCAGTTTCAGTGTTTTGGGTGCGCTTGGGTCGAGACCCAAGCGACCATCGGCCGACGTCCTGAGCATCATCGCGCCGGTCGCAGTAATGCTCCCGCGTTTCGCGGTTCGGATATTAAGGTCAGCACTCAGGCGGCTTAACGCCGCGCCAGCACGACTCGCGTTTACGTCCAGCGTCAGCGCCTGCAGACCCAGGGAAAAGGGTGGGTCGCCCGGGACGAGAATGTCGCCCGACAGACGCCGGATTCGGGCGTGACCACTGAGCGTGCCGGCAAACTTCAGATTCCAGTCCGCTCCAAGCACGATCTCTTTGGTCTCATTGCTGCGGCGGGACTGCACCTTGACGCGACCACGATCCGTTTTTTTCTGAGGCGCAACGCCAAATAGTTGTTGCAGCTCATGAATGTCACCGCGCGAGAGGACTATCCGGGCGATCGCCCCTTGAGTTTCCCAGCGTCCTGGAGCGCCTCGCGAACCTAAATGCTGAATCGAAAACCCGTTCTTCGACGGCAACTGAAGTGCAACAGTGGCCGCGCCCACCTGCCATTGCCAGGCGGGCGCGGCGGCGCCGGGGACAAAGGAGATGGCGACGGGGCCTTGCAAGCGCGCACTGATGCCATTCACACTGGCCTGCAAGACGCCAATCTTCCCGCGCCAGCCATCGGGGCCGTTGTTCGATGCCCCCCAGGATCCGCTGGCGACGACATGGCCCTGAATCCGGGATACGGTTTTGGCATTAGGCGCGACCGGTACGGTTTTGGCATTAGGGGCGACGGATCCGGTTTTGGCGTTAGGCGCGACGGTTCCGGTTTTGGCGTTAGGCGCGACGGTTCCGGTTTTGTAGCGGCAGCCCTTGTGGCTGCCATTTTTGGCCTTGGGGCATAAGACGCTATTTGCAGATTTGGTGTGTGCGGGGGTTGTGGCACCCACAAGGGGTGCCGCTACAGACTT
>SCRC01000010.1 GCA_004297945.1 Candidimonas sp.
GTCAGGCTCTCCTGCATCCGCTTGAGCGACTCGTACAACACCCCTATCTCATTGCGCGTCTTCACCTCCACGCGCTGCGTCAAATCCCCTCCCGCTATCCGGTCAAAATGACCCCCGGCCAACCGCAAGGGGCGCAACACCATGCGCCCGAGGAACACATAAGCCAGGAGCGCAATCAGAACTGCCACCACCATCGCCGCCGCCACCGCCCGGATCACCCAAATATATATCTGGGCTTGGCGCTCGTAGGTGCCATCGATAATGTCCTGTTGGTACATGTTGAGGTTATTCAGGGCGAGATTCAGGTTGTCGCCCATATAGGAAGCCGTAGACGAAAGAAAGGTTTCGTAATCGCCCAACTTGCCCTTTTCAAGCATGGCGATCAGCGGTTTGACGCCATTTTTCATCAAGTCGAGGTAGGCGTCGCTCGTTCTGCGATACCAGCCGTCCGTGTCGTCCATGCCTTTGGTCAGGACCTGGAAGTTCTTGAAAGCCGCCTCGGATCGCGTGAGTTCCTTGCGCGCCTCAATGACATGCGTACTCGCATCGCTGCCCAGAGGGCTGGCCGATCCACCGGCATCTCCCCCCACTGCAGGCGCATCGGCATTTTTCTGCTTGTCTTTACTCACGATGTAGCTCGCCAGGGCCTGGCCCAGCAAAGACTGCACGTTTTTGTAATGATCGGCGGCCTCGCCGATCACTGCGTGAACTCGCTGAGCCTGAACCACCCGGGTTAAGGACTGATTGTCGGCGTGCAGCGAATAGACCCCAACCGCCGCACCCGTCGCCAGCATGAACAAAAAGAAAACAAGCACCAGGATCAAGCTGGTGCGAACTTTCAAGCGAGACAATATCGATACTCTACGCATGGACTTATAACCTTACAAAAATCGTTCCAACCCATCTCTATGCGCAATCGCGGCGCCAGTTCAAGCAACCGCCTGTTCCACGAGCGCCATTTCCTCGCCAGTCATTAGCCGTTCAATATCCACCAAGATCAGCATGCGCTCGCCCAGTGTGCCAATGCCGGTCAGATACTCGGTGGAAAAGGCCGTGCCGAATTGCGGCGCTGCGCTGATCTGTGCCTGCTGCAACATGAGCACATCGGAGACGCCATCGACCACGACGCCGACGACCCGCGTACCCAGATTCAAGATCACCACCACGGTCTGGTGGTTGTATTCGACATTTTCAAGATTGAACTTGATCCGCATATCGACAATGGGAACGATAATGCCGCGCAGGTTGGTAACACCCTTGATGAAAGACGGGACATTGGCGATACGAGTCACGCTTTGGCTGTCATAACCTCGGATTTCCTGCACCTTCAATATGTCGATGCCGTATTCCTGGGCCGCCAGCGTAAAAACGAGAAATTCGCGGCCCGTGTCATCGGCCCGGTTTGAATTAAAATCAAACTTATTCATCATTATGTTCTCCGATAATCCCGTTGATCTCTTATGTTGTCAGCTCGCGCGTGACGCGTACCAGGGCAAACACGTCGATAATCAGGGCAACGCTGCCATCGCCTAATATCGTGGCGGCCGATACACCCGGTATTCTTCGATAATTGGACTCAAGGTTTTTAACCACCACTTGATGCTGACCGATCAAATGATCAACCAGTAGCGCAAAACGCACCCCTTCGGCCTGTAAGACTACGGCTATCGATTGTGAAATTTCGGTTTGAGCGTTTTCGACAGAAAATACCTTATGCAAGGCCACCAACGGCAGATACTCGCCGCGTACATGCAGAACATGTTCGTCGTCGGAAATGCTGTGTATTTGCTCGGCGGCAGGCTGCATCGACTCCATCACGTGGCCCAGCGGCAAAATGAAGGTCTCGTCGCCCACACGCACCGACATGCCGTCCAGAATGGCCAGCGTCAAGGGCAATATGATGCGGGTCGTCGTGCCCTGATTGGGGCGCGACGACAATTGGATATGGCCGCCCATGTCCTGGATATTACGTCGCACGACATCCATGCCGACACCACGACCGGAGATATCGGTCACCTGCTCGGCCGTTGAAAACCCCGGGACAAAAATAAGCTGCCAGATTTCCTCATCAGAGGCGCTGTCGCTCACGGCAATGCCTTGTTGCGCTGCCTTTTTGAGGATGCGCTCGCGATTCAGGCCGCAGCCGTCGTCGGACACTTCGATGACGATTTGCCCGCCACTGTGTTGCGCCGACAAGGTAATCTGTCCTACCGGGTTCTTGTCGCTGGCCATACGCTTTTCAGGCGTCTCGATGCCATGGTCGAGGCTGTTGCGCACCAGGTGAGTTAACGGATCGATAATGCGTTCGATCAGACTTTTGTCGAGCTCGGTTGCCTGGCCACGGGTCTGCAAATTTATCTGCTTTCCCAATCGGGACGCACTCTCGCGCACCAGTCTTGGAAAGCGGCTAAATACATAGTCCATGGGCATCATGCGGATCGACATGACGGCTTCCTGCAAACCTCTTGCGTTGCGCTCAAGCTGCTCAATGCCATTGAGCAAACGATCATGGAGCACCGGATCGAGCGTGGATGCCGTTTGCGCGAGCATGGCCTGCGTAATGACCAGTTCGCCTACCAAATTGATGATTTGGTCAACTTTCTCGACCCCAACTCTAATCGTGCCCGACTCCTTGCCGGCTTTGGATGACCCTGCACCAGGGCGGGCTGCAGCGGTGCGCACTGGCCCGGGCGTCGTGCCGGACGCGGGCGGCGGCGAGACACGCGTCTGAACGTCCGATTCCTTGTCGACGGACGCATTGTCCGAAACGGCAGCAATACCTGCATCAAGCTTGGGCGCGGCGCCTGACTGCGAAATTTGAACCTGATCAGCATTAACCATGAAACAACACACCGCCTCAATATCCCCCACCGAGCAGGTCGTTTTCAGGCTGAGCGATAGCGTCTTGTCGCTGAATTCGTGATGCAGGACGTCACCCAGAATCGCCATTTCGGCCAATAGCGTGTCAGCGTCGGCCGCGCCAAGCTGGCGCAAATCGACACAAACCTGCAAAACCGACTCGGCCTCAGGCGACGCGGCTTCCAGGGTTGAGGAGGCCACCGGAACAAGCACACCCGTGGCCGAAGACTGCTCTCTGGCCAATTCCCGCAACTGAGCGCCTATGCGTTCATAGGCCTGCGCATCGGGCTCCTGGTCATTGCGGTACGCCACTATCTGATCGGTCAACACATCTTTGGCATCCAGAAAGAGGTCTATCATGTCTTTGCGCAATGGCATTTCGCCGCGACGCAGAAAATCCAGCAAATTTTCAAGCAGGTGCGTGGTGTCGGCCAGGTAACCGAAGCAACCAAAAGTGCCCGCGCCTCCTTTTATGGAGTGCGCCGCGCGAAAAATCCCGTTGAGCTGGTCTACGTCTGGATTGGCAACGTCCAGATCTAGGAGCAAGCGTTCCATTTCGATCAGCAATTCTTCGGTTTCATCGAAAAATGTCTCGAAGAACTGACTCAGGTCGACACCCGCACCACTCATGATCACTCCCTTTGACGACCACCCGTTTCTGAATCGAGCATTGCAGGATGCCTTGCTGGAGGGAGGTTCCCGCCCGCACTCCCCGGCACGGGGGGGGCGAGCAGCAAGTTTGCCTCCAGTGCCTGCTTCAATTTCAAAGCCGACTCACCTGCCGCATTCTGTTCATCGATACGACGCTCGGCACGGTGATTCAACACAACAATACTGATACGGCGGTTAACGGCAGCAAAGGGATTATCTTTAATCAAGCTTACCGAAGACGACAATCCGAGAACACGCTTGACTTTTTGCTCAAGCATGCCGCCCGCAATCAGCTCGCGTCGCGCTGCATTGGCGCGATCTGCTGAAAGCTCCCAATTGCTGTACTCGCGGCCGCCCGCCGCATAAGGCTGCGCGTCGGTATGACCCGATATGCTGATCCTGTTGGGCAATTCATTGAACGCTGGCCCAAGTTCATGCAGAATCGCGCTCATATATGGTTGAACCTGCGCACTGCCCGTCGTAAACATAGGCCGATTCTGCCGGTCGATAATCTGAATGCGCAGACCATCGGGCGTCATATCCAGCAATAGCTGTGGGCGGAATTCCTTCAGAACCGGGTCTGTCTTGATCAGGTTGTCGAGCTGGCTTTTCAGATCTTCCAGACGGCGGGTGTCTCGCTGCTCGCCCTCGGACTTATGCTCCTCATCGTGACGCTTGGGCGGCAATGGATCTTTATTGGGAATAACACTGGGCGAACCGCCGGGAATCACGCTCGGGTCTGACGCAACCTTCTGGCCACCGGTTACAGCGGTTATGAGCGGCATGCGGAAATAGTCGGCGATTGCCTTCAGATCCTTGTGAGGCACTATCGAAATCAACCACATGACCAGGAAGAAAGACATCATCGCGGTCACGAAATCCGCGTATGCGATCTTCCAGCTGCCCCCATGCGCGCTATTGGACGAGATGTGCTTACGCCGGATAACGACGCGATCTGTACTAGACTGACTCATGCAGTCGGCCCGTCAGCCTTTTGGGGTGCGGCCGACTTGGTTTGACGAACATGCTCTTCGAGCTCGATAAACGACGGCCGAACCGGAGAATACAAAACCTTGCGCCCGAACTCCACCGCGAGCGGCGGCGGATAGCCGTTCATGTTCGCCAGCAAAGTCACCTTGATGCACTCCCGAATTTTGACAGCTTCGACCGTGCGCCGCGCAACCGAGGCGGCCAGCGGCGCTACGAAACCGTAAGCCAGTAAAATGCCCAGAAAAGTCCCCACCATGGCTTCGGAAATCAAATTGGCCAGAATGGCCGGCGGCTGATCCACCGAAGCCAGTGCCTTGATGACTCCCAGCACAGCCGCCACGATCCCAAATGCTGGCAAGCCATCGGCCACGTCCCGCAGCGAATGGGCCGGAATATCGCGTTCGTGTTGATAGGTCTCAAGTTCCTGATCCATGAGCGTTTCGATCTCGAACGCGCTCATATTTCCGCTAATCATGATCCGCAGGTAATCGGTAATGAATTCAACCAGTTTGGCATCATGCAAAATACGTGGATATTCGCCAAACAAGGCGCTGGCGCTGGGATCTTCGATGTCAGACTCGATCGACATCAAGCCATCGCGCCTGGCCTTGTTCAAAATGACATAGAGCAACGCCATCAGCTCCATGTATACCGATTTGCTGTAGGGCGATGCCTTCAGCACACCGGGCAAGGCGTTCAACAGCAGCCTGACCGACTTGCCGCTATTGGCGGAGATGTAGGCTCCCAGCGCCGCGCCAGCAATCAACACAAGCTCGAAAGGCTGAAACAGTGCGCCGAAATGCCCGCCCAGCGCTGCGTAGCTGCCAAATACAGACCCCAGAACAACCAAAAAGCCAAAAGCGATGAACACAAAATACCCTTGCTAAAAACGATGCAACGATAATGATCACTCTTTCCGGGCATTCAGAAGCGCTTGTCAGAGGGGCTTTTTCACCCTTAATCAAGCCTCTGGAAATCTTCCGGCTCGGCGCGCCTAGGAGACACATGCGGCCGCTTGCCGAGCCCGGGTTTTCCCCGCGCGTGGCGGCGGGCGGCATATGGCACAGGTAAAGCCATGCTGCGGATCATGTGCATGCGCCACGAACTCCCCGGCGCAGGACACGCAGCGGGACTGCTGCAACATGCCGCTGTCGAAAAAGCGAACCAGCATCCAGGCCCGGGTAAAGCTGAGCACCGGGTCGTCGCTTGCGTTGCGCGGATCGGTGATGGCCTGCTCAAGATACAGGCGGTACGCTTCGATCAAGGCATGCGCTTTCTTGGCGGGGGTATGCGTATCCAGAAATTTATACACGCCGTAAAACAGGCTGGAATGAATATTGGGCAACCAGGTCATAAACCAATCGACAGAAAACGGCAGCATGCCCTTGGGCGGCGAACACCCTCTTATTTCGCGATACAGCCTGGCCAGGCGGTCGTAACTAAGAGAAGTCTCGGCCTGCAGTACTTGCAGGCGCGCGCCCAGTTCAATCATATCGGTCGCCAGGAGTATTTCCTCAGCGTCCTTGGCAACACTTTTTGCTAACATAAACGATACCTTAACTAAGACTAAGTGGAAGCCAGCTCTTGTTTCGCCGGACGCTGCGAGAGCAAAATGGTTGAATGCGCCTGCTGCAAAACACCACCCAGAACATCAGGGGTCAGGATCGACAACAAATCGTGATCACGAAGGCGGAACCCGCAAATCAAAGAACTGGAGCCCGCCAACTTGACCAGCTGCGAGGGCGACAAGCGTAAAACAATGTTCGCCACGTCCTCGTTAAAGCCCAGGCGAAACATGCCGGCGGCATAGTTATCTCGCAGCAAGCGTTGAGCGAGTATCAAATACGATAGATTGACTTCGCGAATATCGCCAAGCGATGTGCTTTCAACTGCAGACATGGCACCTCCCTTTAATTAGGCCAATTATTAATATTTCAAACGAACAGGCGGAGCTTAAATTTGTAGAAAATAAGACATAAAGTCGAAGTATAACGAAATACACACCTTGTATTGAAATTCACTTACGATAAGAATGGTTTTATTACATATACTTTTTCAAGGTAATTTAGTAACAAAATTTCGTTTACAAAATAGCCAATAACATGTATTTATGTAATTAAGTAATTAAATAAACGTAATATTTACAGATTAAATACGATATATCAACAAAATGTTATTAATTTACAATTTTAGAAAATAAATAGCGTTGGTAAGAATGAGCACAATACGCTATATAAATGTAAGTTACATGACAATAAAACGGCGCAAAACTATATTATTTATATTGATGAAAGTCCACAAACCTTTGTTTATTTAGCAGATCTTGATGGTTTAGCCTGGCTTTTTCGTAAAAAATGAGAGGTCGCAAAAGATCCGAACCACTCACTTTTGAGCAGGCACGACTCGTTTCAAACTGACAGATTACTGATGCCGTCACGTTGTTTTAATGCGAAATTCAACTTAAGTAGTGGCAACCGTAGTGGCAACCCTTGTGGCTGCCGTAGTGGCTGCCGTAGTGGCTGCCGTAGTGGCTGCCGTAGTGGCTGCCGTAGTGGCAGCCCTTGTGGCTGCCAAATTCCGTATCAGCCAAGACTGCCTGCGCAAAAAAAATATCGCACCCACAGGAACATGCAAAAAACATGGCACCCACAAGGGGTGCCGCTACACCAAAGGGCGGCCACAAGGCCACCGCTACGACGGCAAGCTGGAATAATGTCTGGCCAATTGCAAAAATATCTCCAGCCTGGGATCGAGGCCCGTTTCTT
>SCRC01000088.1 GCA_004297945.1 Candidimonas sp.
TTTGCGCCGATGATAGTGGACGTACGTCTGTGAAAGTAGGTCATCGTCAAGCTCTTATCTCTCAACGCCCCGACAGGTTCTCCCTGCCGGGGCGTTGCCTTTGGGCGCGCGCTTTTAAGGCATCGCACCCTCAAGGGGGGCCGCTACACCACTACACCACTGCGAGGGCTATTTCTTTGCGCATCAACCACATACGTGCACCGCTGCCAAAGCGGGTAAAATACGCAATGTTGCTCACCCAAACCTTACCGGAGGTTAAGTATGACCGAGGCGATGTTCTCAGAGGATAATCCTGGCCCTAACATGCGCACGATTACGCATGTGGTTTACGGCTTGTTCCTGCTGGGCCTGATTGGCGCCGTTTTTTTGGGATTGGCCGTTGTGGCGGCTATAGTGCTAGCCTACTTTAAGCGCGGTGATGCCGTGGGCACACTGTACGCCGGCCACTTCGACTGGGTAATCAAGACGTTTTGGTGGGGTTTGCTGTGGGGGGTTCTCAGCGCCATCGCGACCCATATTTTCATAGGCTGGATAACCGGCCTGGCAGTCGTTGTGTGGCTACTGTATCGCCTGATTAAAGGCTGGCTGGCCCTGTTTGCCGGACGTGCTCCCGAAGCAGACGTTTAGCTGGCGGCTTGCTTGTAAAAAATGCTGCTCGGATGGGCAGCATTTTTGCGTAGATAGTGTCCGAGTGCCTGTGTTTCTGGTAGCCACAAGGGCTACCCTACAACCGCCACGAGGGTGTAATTTATAGCAGCCACCAGGGCTGCCACTTTGGCACATCGATGCCGTTTCGGGTAGGGGCGACCATCCCATTACTACGGGATCCACGGGTATGTGTTGTAGCTGTTTTGTAGCGGCACCCCTTGTGGGTGCCATTTTCGCAGCCCTTATTTCAGGTGGCCGCTGACCAGTTTGGTCAGTTCAAACATCGATACTTGATCTTTCCCGAATAAGGGCCGCAGCTTGGCGTCGGCGTTGATATTGCGACGGTTCTTGGGGTCTTGAAGATCGTGCTTTTTGATGTATTCCCAGATTTTCTTGGTGACTTCGGTGCGCGGCACCGCTTCAGGCCCGATGATGGCGGCCAGTACGGCGCTAGGAGTGAGGGGTTTCATGAACGCGGCGTTGGGTTTACGGGCGGCGGCGGGTTTCGCGGCTGTTACCATAGAGTAATACTCCTCAGGATAGGTTAAAAAAGACGTTTTCCTGAGCATAACGTGAGTTGCCGGGAAAAACAAAGCGATTTGTGCAGAAAGTTTCTAAAATGGCGAGTAGGGTGTGCCTGAGATAGGATTGTTGCATCGATTTTCCGGAGATCTGCCAGATGTATGCAAAAAATGTATTTGAATCAATTAAGTTGTTTCATGATGAGTTGACGGGCATACGGCAGGATATTCATGCTCATCCGGAACTGGGTTTTCACGAAAACCGTACCTCTGATCTGGTCGCCCATGCGCTGACGGCCTTGGGCTACACGGTTCACCGGGGCGTTGGCAAGACCGGAGTGGTTGGGGTGCTGGAGGGGCGTTGCAACACCCGTGGACGATCCATAGGCCTGCGCGCCGATATGGACGCCTTGCCCATCCTGGAACAGGGCAACCATGACTACGCCTCCACTCAGTCCGGTGTCATGCATGCGTGCGGGCACGACGGTCATACGACGGTGCTGCTTGGCGCTGCGCGATATCTCTCCGAGACGCGCAACTTTGACGGCAAGGTGGTGCTGATATTCCAGCCGGCTGAAGAAGGTATGGGCGGCTCCAGGGCCATGCTTGATGACGGTTTGTTCGAGCGCTTCCCGTGCGACGCCATTTATGCACTGCATAATTGGCCGGGCTTGCCCGCAGGAGTGATTGGGGTGAATCCGGGCCCGATGATGGCGGCGGCCGATCACTTCGAAATTCATATCGAAGGGCGTGGCGGCCATGGCGCGCATGCCTACCAAACCAACGACCCCATTGTGATAGCCGCGCAGCTCATTACGGCGCTGCAAACCATTGTGTCGCGCAATGTACCGGCGCCAGACTCGGCGGTCGTGACGGTCGCGGCGGTGAATGCCGGCAACCTGCAAGCCATGAATGTCATTCCGAAAGATGCCCGCATGGTGGGAACGGTTCGCACTTTCAGCCCCAAGGTGCAGGAGCAGGTGATACAGCGCATGGAAGAGATGGTGGCGGGCATTGCCGCGGCGTTCAAGGCCAAGATCGAGATGAAATACCACCGGCTGTTTCCCGCCACGGTGAATACGCCCGAGCATGCAGCGTTTGTGGCCGAAGTGGCTACGGAGCTGTTTGGCGCTGAAAACGTAGTCCCCAACTTGACGCCATCGATGGGCTCGGAAGATTTTTCCATCATGCTGCAAGAGCGGCCGGGTTGCTACTTTCGACTCGGCCAAGGTGGCGCCGAGGAAGGCTGCGTATTGCATAGTTCGATATTCGATTTCAATGACGCGGTTATCCCAGTGGGCAGCGCCATGTTCTCCCGTCTGGTTGAGCGCAGCATGCCACTGACGGATGCGGCATAATTTTACATTCTGCTTTTAATAAGCTGTTCAATGCAAACCATTCCGAATACGCTGACTATCATCCGTCCAGACGACTGGCATCTTCATTTGCGCGATGGCGCAATTCTCGATTCGGTTGCGGGAGACTCCGCGCGCCAGTTTGCCCGCGCCATCATCATGCCCAATCTCAAGCCGCCCGTGACGACGACCGAGCAGGCCCTGGCGTATCGGGGCCGCATCGTTGCCGCGCTGGAGCGGGCGGGAATAGCAAGCACTCGTTTTACGCCGCTCATGACTTTATACCTGACCGACAATACGCCGGCCGCAGAAATTGCCAAAGCCCGCGCGTCGGGTGTTGTGCATGCAGTAAAGCTTTACCCCGCCGGAGCGACCACCAATTCGGATGCCGGGGTGACCGATTTGCTGGGGCGCTGCCGTCCGGCGCTTGAAGCCATGCAAAAATGGGCCATGCCTCTATTGGTGCACGGCGAAGTCACCGACAAAGATATTGATTTGTTCGATCGTGAAGCGGTGTTTATCGATCGCGTCATGATCCCTCTGCGTCGGGCGTTTCCGCAGCTCAAGGTGGTGTTCGAACATATCACCACGCGCGAGGGTGCCCACTACGTCCGGGACGCAGAGGGGCCGATTGCCGCGACAATTACCGCCCATCACCTGTTGTACAACCGCAATGCATTGTTTCTGGGCGGAATCCGTCCGCATTGGTATTGCCTGCCCGTTTTGAAACGTGAAGCACATCGGCAGGCGCTGATCGAGGCGGCTACAAGCGATAGCCCGCGTTTCTTTCTGGGCACTGACAGCGCTCCCCATCCCAAAGGCCTCAAGGAACACGCCTGCGGCTGCGCGGGGTGTTATACCGCCTTGCATGCCATGGCGTTGTACGCTACTGCGTTTGACGCGGCGGGCCGGCTCGATAGGCTCGAAACGTTCGCAAGTTTGAACGGCCCCGCATTTTATGGCTTGCCAGTCAATCAGGGCACGCTGACGCTGCAGCACGCACGCTACGACATCCCCGCAGAGTTGGCTATGGGCGATACCTCCGTGGTTCCGCTGGCGGGAGGCGAGTCCTTGGCCTGGCGCGTCGTAGAAGAGCCCTGATGCGATCGCGGCTTTAAGTGCCGCGTTTTTCTTCCAGAGATTCCCAACGGCTAAAGAGCTCGACCAACTGAGTTTCAAGCGTTTGCAGTTCTTCGGTAATGAGAGCGGCTTGGGCAGGCGCATCGCGATATAGAGCGCCGTCGGCGAGCCTGGCCGCGAGTGCCGCCTGCTGTGTCTCAAGTTGGGCAATGACTTCGGGCATTTCTTCCAGTTCGCGCAATTCCCAGGCCTTGATTTTATTTTGTTTGGCGGGCTTGGAACGCTCTAGGGGCGGGGCTTCGGCTTTCCCGGATTTGGTGCTCGGCTTGTCCTTGTTGGTGGGTCGTTGCGCCAGCCATTCGTCATAGCCGCCCACATATTCCTGCCAGTCGCCATCGCCCTCGGCGGCGATGGTCTGGGTAATGACATTGTCCAGGAAGGCCCGGTCGTGGCTGACCAGCAATACGGTGCCTGGGTAATCTTGCAGCAATTCTTCGAGCAGCTCCAGCGTTTCGATGTCGAGGTCGTTGGTGGGTTCGTCCATGACCAGCACATTGGTGGGTCGCGCGAATAGCCGGGCCAGGACCAGGCGCGCGCGTTCGCCGCCCGAGAGGCTTTGCACGGGGGAGCGAGCCCGCGCGGCTGGAAACAGAAAATCTTCCATATAGCTCATCACGTGCTTGCGCTGGTTGCCGATTTCTATCCATTCGCTTCCGGGATTGATGGTGTCGGCCAAAGTGGCTGTTTCGTCGAGCTGCGCGCGCATTTGGTCGAAATAGCCCACTGACAGGTTGGCGCCCAGGCGCACCTGCCCGGAGCTGGGTTGCAGTTGCCCCAGGATTATTTTGAGCAGCGTGGTTTTGCCCGCGCCATTGGGGCCGATCAGGCCGATCCGGTCCTTGCGCAGAATAGTGGTCGATAGATTGCGGATGACGACGTGATCGCCGTATTGATGGCTGACGTTCTTCAGTTCAGCCACCAGTTTGCCGGAACGCTGGCCTTCGGCAACAGCCAGCGTGACATTGCCCACGCGGTTGCGGCGTGCGGCGCGATCACGCCGCAACTGTTCAAGGCGGCGCACCCGCCCTTCGTTGCGGGTGCGCCTGGCTTCCACGCCTTGGCGTATCCAGGCTTCTTCCTGGGCCAGCACTTTGTCGAATTTGGAATTCTGTTGTTTCTCGGCTTCGAGCCATTCGGCCTTGCGTTGTTGCCAGGCCGAAAAATTGCCAGGGAAGCTAAATAGTTGGCCCCGGTCGAGCTCGACGATACGGGTAGCGACTTCATCCAGAAAGCGTCGGTCGTGCGTAATGATGATGGCGCTGCAGCGTGCATTGAGCAACAATGCCTGCAACCAGGCGATGCCATCAAAATCCAGATGATTGGTAGGCTCGTCGAGCAGCAGAAGGTCGGGCTCGTCGGCTAGTGCTCGTGCCAGAGCCACGCGCTTGCGCATCCCTCCCGAAAGGCCCGCAACGCGCGCGTCGGCGGGTAGACCCAGTTGTTCGATGAGATTCTGGGCGCGTGATGGGCGTTGCCAGTCTTCGCTTTCATTGAAATCGCCGCACAATGTATCGAATACCGTGATCGAGTCATCGAGGTCCGGCTCTTGTTCAACGGTGGCGATTTTCAGGCCTCCCAGGCGCATCACTTCGCCGTCGTCGGGCAAGATGCGACCGTCGAGCACCTTCAGCAAGGAAGATTTGCCTGCGCCATTGCGACCGATCAGGCCGATGCGCTCGCCCGGTTGCACGGCAAAATCGGCGTGATCGAGCAGGGGGTGGTGGCCGTAGGCCAGTTGAGCATTGGTTAGGGTGATGAGGGTAGTGACAGCCATATATCCAGTAGTAAGTCGCAAGCCAGAGACGCTATTGTCGCAGTTTGGGAAATTCACGTCTGACGTGTGGCGATGGCCGCCGTCCTATACAATGCTGTTGCGGGACAGGTTGGGCAATCGCGGCGTTTCGACGCCGAGGAAGGTCCGGACTCCATAGAGCAGGATAGCGGCTAACGGCCGCCCGGCGAACCGGCATGTGCGAGCAGGCCGGCTTGTTGAGGAACAGGGCCACAGAGACGAGTCTGCGGCGCGGGCATGCCTGGCATGCACTGACACGGCCACTTCCGTGTTGCGCGAACTGGCAACAGAACGCGGCGCAGCAGGGTGAAACGCGGCAACCTCTATCCGGAGCAACATCAAATAGGCATACGCAGGCCTTCGGGCCCAAAGGGCGGCTCGTTCGAGTATGCGGGTAGGTGGCTAGAGCACGACAGCAATGCCGTGCGTAGAGGAATGATTGCCAGCCAGGCTTGCCTGGTGTACAGAATCCGGCCTATAGACTTGTCCCGCCTTTTTCGGTTTTGGTACCCACAAGGGGTGCCGCTACAAGAACGCACCCGCCGCTAACATAATGGCTGCCTGTAATGCATCCCTTGTGGCTGCCATTGCCTTCGTCCGTCGAGACAGCAAGGCTTGAACTGACCTGAGTGTTAGTAATTGCAAAAGTAAAATTCTTTTTGTCTGCCTTTAGTTAATGAACGACATCTAGATAGCTCTGCAGTTTCTTGATTTATCTACGTATTTTAGTTTTGATATTTTGATGAGTCAACGCTAAGTGCTTGTTGTCATTGGAAAAACCTCACAAAGATGCTTGACCTGCCGTACGCGTTCCCGTAGAGTGGGGAAAAGTAGGATTTAGTGCAAAAAAGTGGAGTTAAAGTGGTATTTCAGGGCAGCAGCGCACTCACATTAGATGTCAAGGGTCGGATCTCCATTCCGACCCGGCATCGTGACGCGCTCGTGTCGCAGGTGGAGGGGCGTTTGACCTTGACGCGTCACCCCGATGGCTGTCTGCTGGTTTATCCACGATCGGTTTGGAAAATAAAGCGCGAGCAAATCGCGGCATTCCCCATGGCGGCACGGCCTTTCCAGCGTTTGTTGCTGGGTAACGCGCAAGACGTCGATATGGACGGTGCCGGACGCATATTGGTTGCGCCCGAGCTGCGGGCTGCGGTCGGCTTGACCCGTGAAGTCATGCTGTTGGGGATGGGAAGCCATTTTGAATTATGGGATGCCGCTGAGTGGGCTCGCCGCGAAGCGGCCGACCTGGCAGCGGGTATTCCGGATGCGTTAGCTCAGTTTTCGTTCTGAAGCGGGTCATGGAGTTTTCGCACCGACCCGTGTTGCTGGAACCAACGGTCAAGGCTCTGATCGATCCGCAGTTTGGCGGGAAAGCCAGGCCAGGGCAGGAAGAGGACGATACACGAATACGCTTGAGCGGCATTTTTGTGGATGGCACTTTTGGTCGTGGTGGACACAGCCGCTTGTTGCTGTCAAAGCTGGCACGCGACGCAAGACTGGTGGTGTTTGACAAAGACCCGGAAGCCATCGCGCACGCGCGAATATTGCAGGCTGAGGATCCGCGCGTACAGGTAGTGCACGACGGGTTTGCGTCGATGGCGCAGCAGCTTGCGGCTCTGGGGATCGAGCAGGTTGATGGCGTCATGCTGGATTTGGGGATTTCATCCCCGCAGATTGATGACGCAAGTCGCGGGTTTTCCTTCATGCATGAAGGCCCTCTCGATATGCGCATGGATACGAGCCGCGGCCCAACTGCTGCGCAATGGCTGGCAGATGCCAGTGTGGAAGAGATTAAGGAGGTCATAGCAAAATATGGCGAAGAACGGTTTGCTTTCCAGATTGCAAAGGCGCTTGTTGCTCGCCGCGAATCCTGGCCGCTGCGCACAACGCTCGACCTCGCCGAGCTCGTCGCCAGTGTCGTCCGTACGCGCGAAAAGGGTAAACACCCGGCCACTCGTACCTTTCAGGCTTTACGGATTTACCTCAATCAGGAGCTCGAAGAACTCGCGTTCACCCTCGCGGCAGTTCTAAGAGTTCTGGCACCAAAGGGGCGGCTTGCGGTGATCAGTTTTCATTCTCTTGAAGATCGCATGGTGAAACAGTGCATCGCTGCCGCCGCGAATCCGGCCGCCGTTCATGCCCGTTTGCCGATTTTCGAGAAGGATCTGCCCCAGCCCATTCTGTATTCCCTTGGGCGGGTTTTGCCCTCGGATGAAGAGGTGGCCGGCAATGCCCGCGCCAGGTCGGCTGTTTTGCGTGTTGCCCAGCGCACCCAAACTCCTTTGCCGCCCGATCAGGGCGCGTCTTTTGTCAAAGCTGTCCGCTTGGCACCCAAGGCGGCAGCGCATGGCCGGCGGAGGAAATAATAATGATCCGCCTGATTGCCGTTGTCGCTACCTTGTTGATGCTTTCGGCGACTTCGCTTGTGACTGCACGCTTTCAGTCGCGTCAATTGTTTATCGTGTCGGATCTGTTGTCCACCAGGGCCCGAGAGCTGGATACAGACTGGCGCCGCTTGCAGCTCGATCGCGCGGAGCTGGCGCGCAACGCCCGCATTGACCGCATTGCTCGCCAAAACCTTAAAATGATCAACGCGTCTTCGGACCGAACGATCTACATCAAGGGTGTCCCGAACAGTGTTGCAGCACCAGCGGCCGGCCCTCAGGCCTCCGGAGCGCGCCCATGAAGCGAATCCGGTTCTATAACAGCCCAGTTCTCAATATGCAGATGCCTTTGTGGCGCTCGCGCCTCGTGCTGATATTGTTGATGCTGGGTTTTGTGGCGCTGGCGGTCAAAGCCCTTTATTTGCAGGGCATTTCGACCGAATTTCTGCAGCAACAGGGTGAACGTCGTTATGAGCGCACACTGATTCTTCCGGCCACACGGGGCAAGATATTCGACCGCAGCGGTGTCGTGGTGCTGGCATCGAGCGTGCCGGCCCGGGCGATCTGGGCGATTCCCGACGACGCCAAAGACGCCACGCCGGCCCAGATTGACGCTATGGGCAAATTGCTTGATATGTCGGCCCAGGACATACAAAGCCGGCTGGCCAATGAAGACAAGAATTTTGTCTATATCAAGCGCCAGGTTCCCCTGGGCGTGGCCGAAAAGGTCGCGCATCTGAAAGTGCCCGGGTTTCATCAAGAGGGCGAGATGCGGCGTTCTTATCCCGAGGGTGATATCGCTGCGCATTTGGTTGGGTTTACGAATATCGAAGACAAAGGCATAGATGGGGTCGAACTGGCTTTCAACTCCGAGCTGTCGGGCCGGCCTGGAAGCCGCCGGGTCATCAAGGACCGCCTCGGGCGCGTTGTTGAAGACGTGCAGGCGGTGGTGCCACCCGTCAATGGCAAGGACTTGAGCCTGTCGATCGATGCCGGTTTGCAATTCGATCTGTATACAGCACTTGGCAAGGCGATGGTCGACCACAAGGCCAAGTCGGCCTCGGGGATTATCCTGGACGTGCGCACCGGGGAAATCCTGGCCCTGGCCAATCTGCCTTCCTATGACCCGAACAATCTCGAGGATCGCAAGGGTTCCGCCTTACGCAATCGGGTCATTACCGATACGTTCGAACCCGGGTCGATCATGAAGCCGTTTACGGCTGCGCTGGCCCTGGAAACCGGAGCCATCACGACCTCCACGCTGTTCAATACGGGCAATGGCCATTATCGGTATCAGGGCGCAACGATCTCGGACGTCAGCAGCAACGGCATTTTGAATGTGGC
>SCRC01000011.1 GCA_004297945.1 Candidimonas sp.
ATTTCGCCGGAAATACCAAGTGGTACATCAGCACCGTTACGTTATGGCTTTTGTGCGCATATTCGCTCATCCATAAATTCTACGCCGCAAGCGGCGGGGAATTAGACCCGAAGAGATTAAGGAAGCTCTGAACAAGTCCAGCATACCCACGCCACAGACCAGAATCAATGACACTGATTTTGTCAGTGTGGTATTTTTTCGTCACGGAACACATCGAACTGGTCCAGAATATTTCTTTATTCGCTAACTAAGAAAAAATGTCATGAAACTTGAGTCCAAATTACCTGAGGTAGGCACGACTATATTTACAGTCATGAGCCAACTCGCGCACCAACACGAAGCCATCAATCTGGGGCAGGGTTTCCCAGACTTTAATCCCGACCCCAAATTACTGGCCTTTGTCTCCCAAGCCATGAAAGATGGCCATAACCAATATCCTCCTATGCCTGGAGTGGCGCCACTCCTAGACGCCGTAGCCGCCAAGGTTCAGGCTTTGTACGACATGGCCTATAACGCCCAGACGGAAATCACCATCACCAGCGGCGCGACCGAAGCGCTCATGGCCAGCATCATGGCGTTCGTCAAACCTGGTGACGAAGTCATCGTCATTGCGCCGTTCTATGACCTGTATCTTCCCGCTATCAAACTGGCGGGAGGCACCCCGGTAATAGTTGCCATGCGTGCCCCAACCGACAGTGACCCTTCGTATCGCATGAACTGGCAAGCCGTGCGGGATGCCATTGGCCGTAAAACGCGATTGCTGGTGCTCAACTTTCCACATAACCCAACCGGGCTCGTTCTAACTGAAGACGATCTGGACACACTGGAAACCATTGTTCATGGCACCGGCATCCTTTTGCTATCGGACGAAGCGTACGAACACATTCTCTTTGACGGCAAAAAACATCAAAGCCTCGCGCGTCGCAAATCACTGGCAGCCCATGCCATTGTCATCTCGTCGTTCGGAAAAACCTACCACACCACCGGATGGAAAATAGGGTACTGCTGTGCACCAAAAGCCATTACCGCCGAAATACGCAAGGTGCACCAATTCATGGTTTTTACCGTGAGCTCTCCCATGCAATACGCCCTGGCTCAATACATGCAGGATCCGGCACCGTATCTGAACCTATCGGCGTTTTATCAGAAAAAACGTGACCGACTCCATGCTGGCCTGCTGACTACCCGCTTTAAGCCTCTGCCCAGCCAAGGCACCTTTTTCCTGCTTGCCGACTACCGGCACCTCTCCGATTTACCAGAGGCTGAATTTGCACGCTGGCTGACCGTCAACCATGGCGTAACAGTGATACCTGTATCCGCCTTTTATCAAGACCCGGCGCACCCAAGCTCGAATCACCAGCTAGCCCGCTTTTGCTTTGCAAAACAAGATGACACTCTGGACGCCGCGGTGGCCAAACTCGCGGCCATTTAGAAAATTCTGGCAGCTCCTATTTCCACGGGTAACCGCTGCTCCAATCCAGACAGTTTCTGTCTTGGCATAAGCCTGCGATGTCGTCATTCTATGTCATTCATCGAGCTTAGGGACAAGAAAAATGTCAGTGCCACACTAGGGCTGGATGATCGGGAGCTTCACCTTTTACTTATTTTCTTTATATAAAAAGATAACTAATAATGGGTGTCTGGGGATAAGTGGAACATCTTAAAATTAGATTGTGCTTTCAACAAGATAGAGCAGGTTTTCGCCGGGCATAACTGCTGTTTTCAAGGTGGAGCGAAAATGAACAATTTCAGATGAGGGAAGAAAACCTCGGCTTATCCCTCTTTTATCCACTGTCTGTGCACATGCCTGCTTTCCAGTAGTTGTCCACAAGCCATTAAAATTGAATCAAAATGTAATTTCAAGTGGTTTCGACAGCCATGCCCGAATCGAATACGAGACGGTTTTCCGGCCATTGCAAGGCAGCCAATTTAAAGCGTGAGCTGTTGTCAGGTCTTTGTCGCTTTCGGTCACGCCAGCGCGCACCGATCGAATAATCGACGCAAAATACATTGCGGTGTTTGCCGTGCCAGGAGGCCGGGGCAATATTTTTAAATAGCCGGCTGTAGCGCGAGCCGCCGGGCTGCTCCAGGGTTTGAAACAGGCGCCAATAATGGCCAATCACGACAGGCACGGCGTCGTTATAGTCATCCCACCAATTAACGCGATCCGAAAAGCGCCAGCGGTTTCCGGCAAAGAAAGGAGTATCTGCGGGGCATTCAACGCCCGAGGTAAGGACCTTGAGCGGATTAAGCATCTGTTGCATCGCTTCATAGTCCGCAATAGCCGGTAGAAAAGGTGGACGCGAGAACTCGTCTTCGAGCGCCCATTGCCGCTTTTGAGCCAAATACCGCTCGTACAGGCCCGACTCCCGGGCCGCGCTTTGGGCCAGACCGTCCCATATTTTGTAATGTGCGGCGGTGCTTCCTGGTGGCAAGATGCGAATCGCATCAATGGCGGATGTGATCCAAGCCGCGTGTACGATCCGGATGTCGTCTCGAACCAGCACAACCGGCAGCGCACCCAAAAAGGTTCTTACGGTGTCGCGCTGGTCGAAAGGTATGCGTTCAAAGGGCGCATAATTTTTTTGGTCTCTGTCGTAGCGCTCATCAAAGAACCAGCCAGAGCCGTCCTTGGCGTCATTGATCAGCAGGTTGATTTCGTGATTGCCCAGAATTGCGTAAGCGTTGCCGTGCGCCATTAAAAGGCGCACAAGTGTTATCACGCCATAGCTGTCCGGGCCGCGGTCACACAAGTCGCCCACAAACACCAGCTTCCGGCGTTCGGGGTGTACTCCGTGGTGGTCGTAGCCCAGGTGGGCGAGAAGCCGCAGCAGGGCGTCCAGTTCGCCGTGAACATCGCCGACGATATCCAAAGGGTTATCTGGCAAGCGCTGGACTAAAGACATGGCAATTGGAAGACGATATGGGACAGAGTTGTTGAGTGTACTCGCCAGGAAATGCAACGGTGGTTATGAATGCAGCAGGCCTTGGCGTTCGATAAAGGCGATAACGTTTGCCAGCCCGGCCCCGTCTTTCAGGTTGCACATGACAAACGGGCGTTCGCCGCGCATTCTCCGGGAGTCTTCCTCCATGACTTTCAGGGATGCGTTGACGTAGGGCGCCAGGTCGATTTTATTGATAATAAGCAAATCGGACCGGGTAATACCCGGACCTCCCTTGCGCGGGATCTTCTCGCCGCCGGCCACGTCAATGACATAAATGGTCAGGTCGGATAGTTCTGGACTGAAGGTGGCGGCCAGGTTGTCCCCGCCCGATTCGATAAAGACAATATCGGCGTCGGGAAATTTACCCAGCATGCGGTCGATGGCCTCAAGATTGATGGAAGCATCTTCACGAATGGCCGTGTGGGGGCAGCCTCCGGTTTCAACGCCCATGATGCGTTCGGCCGGCAGGGCGCCTGAAACGGTGAGTAAACGCTGGTCTTCCTTGGTGTAGATATCGTTGGTGATGGCGACCAGGTCGTATTTTGCCGCCATGCCTTTACATAGCATTTCCAGTAGCGTGGTTTTGCCGGAACCGACCGGGCCACCTACGCCGATGCGTAAAGGCGGAAGCGTCTTGGTCCGGGCCGAGGGTGAGGAGGAATGCCTGGCCATAAGAATCCTTACGAACGAAATAAGCGAGAGTACTGAGTTTCGTGACGCGACGACATGATCGCCAACTGCGGCGCCATGGAACAAAGGCGCGGGGGAGTGTCGTTGGCACGGGCAGCCGCCTGGGCGATTACGGCAGGGATTTTTTGCCGCGACCGATTTAGTATCCGTTGGCCTGCCATTTGCCCCAGAGGCACGGTTTTGATCGCTGCCATGACCTGATTCTCGATCCAGGAAAACACGTATGCAGACAGGGCGCAATCGTGTTCCACTTCTAGAGCATAAGCGGAAAAAGCGTGGGCTGCTGGCAAGGTGATATTTTTCAGCTGGAGCAAAGATGAACGCGCCGCGTCGCAACCCCAGTCGAGATCCGAGGCAAGTTTGCTCAAGGACCAGCCCATCTGCTCGGTTTCCTGGCGCAGTTCACGTGTTTCGCGCGAGGCGCGGAACCAATCGTTCCAATGGCACACGCCGGCGAGGTCTTCCGCTGACCACGCCTTGAACAGTAGGCTCCAGACGGGCGCTTCACACGGCGCCATGACCAGATTGAGCTGGTCTTCAATCCAGCGGCCAGCGCTGGTCTCGTCGTGAACGATATTCAGGTCAACGGCCGTTTCGAAGCCTTGCGAGTAGCTGTACCCCCCTATGGGAAGACCAGGTGAAGACAGGTGCAGCAGCGCAAGCAGCGGATTCGTATCCATGACTCAGGGCTTGTACCTGGGCTGATCAGGCGTGTGCGTGTGCTCGTGATGATGGCCGGTATCGTGCTCATGTACGGCATATGCGGCCTGAGCCAGTGCATAATCGTCGCCGAACGTCGCATCGTGCCCGTGTTTGTGGCCGCCGCCATAGGCGCCGGCGTCTGGCTCAAACGGATGCTGGATGGTTTGGACGCTGATTTCGCCCAGACGCTGCAGCATGTCGATCAGCACCGGATCGTGTTCGAGTTGAAGATAACCCGGGCCCACTTCAAGCAGGACATGGCGGTTGCCTAGATGGTAAGCTGCGCGAGTGAGCTGGGTTGGCGTTTTGGCCGTGACCCGCAAAATTAATTCTTCCGCGGCCTGGACGACGATGAATGTTCCATCGTCAGCCACGAGGAGGTCGCCCTTGTGCATGACGGTTCCCCGATCAAGCACAAGCCCAACTTCCTCGCCCGTATCCAGGGTGATTTTTTGCCGGCTGCGGCGCCGCATTGCAAAAGGCAGGATGGCCTTGGGAGCATGGCGGGTCAATGCCTGGGCCACCCGGGTGTTGTGCAGTATTTTTGTGATGATACGCATCATCAAAACAGGAAATAACGCTGAGCCATGGGCAATACCTTGGCGGGTTCGCACGCAAGCAACTGGCCGTCGGCCATGACCTGGTAGGTTTGCGGGTCGACGGTAATGTGCGGTAGCCAATCGTTATGCACCATGTCCTTTTTAGACAGATTGCGGCATCCACGGACCTCTTTCAGCGTCTTGACCAACCCAAGCTCGTGGACGGCGGGATTATCCATGGCCGCTTGCGATAAGAAAGTCAGCGAGGTTTTCAGACCCTTGCCAAACGAGGCGAACATAGGGCGAGAGTGCACGGGCTGGGGTGTTGCAATGGAGGCGCCTGGGTCGCCCATTGTGGCTTGCGCGATCATGCCGCCTTTCAGGATCAGGCTGGCCTTGATCCCAAAAAAGGCCGGGCGCCAAAGGACGATATCGGCCAGTTTACCCACCTCGATGGATCCGACCAGGTGCGAAACACCATGAGCGATGGCCGGGTTGATGGTGTATTTGGCGATATATCGTTTGATGCGCTGGTTATCGGCGCGCACGCTATCACCTTTTAGCGCGCCACGCTGAAGTTTCATTTTGTCGGCGGTTTGCCAAGTACGCAGAACGACTTCTCCCACGCGCCCCATGGCCTGGGAGTCGGAGCTCATGATCGAAAAAGCACCCAGATCGTGCAGTATGTCTTCGGCCGCGATGGTTTCGCGCCGGATACGGCTTTCAGCAAAGGCCAGGTCTTCGGCGATGGCAGGGTTCAGGTGATGGCAAACCATCAGCATATCCAGATGCTCATCGATGGTGTTGGCCGTGTAGGGCATGGTGGGATTGGTGGATGCTGGCAGAACGTTGGCCATGGCTGCCGCGCGGATTATATCGGGAGCGTGGCCGCCGCCCGCGCCTTCGGTGTGGAACGAGTGAATGGTGCGCCCCTTGAAAGCCTTGAAGGTCGCTTCGACAAAACCCGATTCGTTCAGGGTATCGCTATGTATGGCAACCTGGATATCGGTTTGCTCGGCGACCGACAGGCAGCAGTCGATAGCCGCTGGCGTGCTGCCCCAGTCTTCATGCAGTTTCAGGCCAATGGCGCCGGCCTGGACTTGTTCCAGCAAGGGCCCGGGGGTGCTGGAGTTGCCCTTGCCCAGCAGGCCGATGTTGATCGGAAAGGCATCCAGCGCTGATAACATGGAGTGGATATGCCATGGACCGGGGGTGCAAGTGGTGGCCAGCGTGCCGGTGGCCGGGCCCGTGCCTCCGCCGATCAGCGTCGTGGTTCCGCAGGCCAGGGCCTCCTCGATTTGCTGCGGACAAATAAAATGGATGTGGGAATCAATGGCGCCGGCCGTCACAATCATGCCTTCGCCCGCGATGGCTTCGGTGCCCGGCCCAACCACAATGGTGACTCCCGGCTGGATATCGGGGTTGCCGGCTTTGCCTATACCTGAAATCAGCCCGTTTTTAATGCCGATATCCGCCTTGACGATGCCGCTTACCGCGTCGATGATAAGCGCGTTGGTGATGACGGTATCGACGCAATCGGCGCTCATGCGCTGGCTTTGCCCCATGCCGTCACGCAATGTTTTGCCGCCACCGAATTTAACTTCCTCGCCAAAAATGGTGTAGTCCTTTTCGACTTCGGCCAGCAACTGGGTATCGGCCAGGCGGATGCGGTCGCCCTTGCCATTGACTGTCGTGGGGCCGAACATTTCGGCGTAGGCACTGCGCGACATCGCAACCATTAGAGCGCTCCCATGACATCACCGTTAAAGCCGTAAATCTTGCGCTCGCCGCCCACGGCCACCAGCTCGACGGTGCGCCTTTGTCCGGGTTCGAAACGCACGGCGGTCCCCGCCGCGATATTCAGGCGAAAACCTCGTGCGGCTTGGCGGTCGAATTGCAGCGCGCTATTGGCTTCGGCAAAATGGTAATGGGAGCCGACCTGCACAGGACGGTCGCCGGTATTGACGACGTTGACGACGCAGGTTTTGCGGCCGGCATTGAGCTCTATTTGACCGGGCTCGGCGAAAATTTCACCAGGGATCATGGGACACTCTTTATGAAAGGCGGGCAAGGAATTAAATAATAGGATTGTGGACGGTGACGAGCTTGGTGCCGTCGGGAAACGTCGCCTCGACCTGCACGTCGATAATCATTTCCGGCACGCCCTCCATCACGTCGTCGCGCGACAGGATTTGGGTGCCTTGGTGCATCAGTTCGGCAACGGTGCGCCCGTCGCGGGCGCCTTCGAGCAGGGCGGCGGTAATCAAGGCTATTGATTCCGGATAGTTGAGTTTTACACCTCGGGCTTTGCGTCTTTCGGCCAGCAGAGCGGCAGTAAAAATCAGTAACTTGTCTTTTTCGCGGGGGGTGAGTTCCATCGCGTTAATCCTATTCTTGAATCGGTTCAGAGCTGCATTCGGGTCAGCGCAATAACGCCATATTATGACCCCATAAGACCGCTTTCAGGTGCTCCAGAGACGCAAATATTCGCCGCGTAAGCCCAGCACAAGAGGGCGCAGCACCATCCAGATCTCGATGAGCAACGCCTTGACCTCGGCGGTGTGCTGGCCCAAAACCCGCAGCAGGTACAAATCCTGTTCGTTTTCTTGTGGCAGACAGCTTATGCCAGCACGCAATGCGTCGCTCCAGGGCAGGCCCTGTGCAAGCTTTTCAATAGGCTCGGCGCCCAGGCGCGGGCCGAATGCCCATAGGGTCGCCATCACGGGAAGGCCGGCCAGACCGTTATCGGCCCCGCGCAAGAGACTATCGGCCTGGATTTCACCGGCTTCCAGCCAGATGGGGTGCTCGTCCAGCGTCATGTGCGTATTGAGCCAGAAAGCTCCTTTTGCCCAGTGCGGGGCCACGGCGATACTGCCCATCTGCGTGATCTCCCAGCCTATGGCGCGCGACCCGGTTTGAAGATGGAGGTGAGTCGACAATGTTGCTTGCGCCTGCTCGAAAACGATATTTTCCTGCGGTAGCCAGTCCAGCCGGGCGTCGGCGTCCAGGGCGATATGGATCGTTTGTGAGGCATGCCGGCCGTTGGCCTTGTACCAGCGTGTCGCGCCTGGTGTGGTCAGCAGGGCATGCGCGCCGGTGCTTGCGTGGATATCAATAGTCAATACATCGCCGCCAGCGATGCCGGAGGGTGGATGCAGTATGGCGATGTGGCAAACCTTCGGCCCTTCGGGGTAGAGGGCTTTTTGGACCAGCAAGGGGCCTTCGTGTTTGCGTTCGACCAGCGCGGTTTTTCCGGTGGCCTGCTTTGCGAAAGAAAGGGATAGCTTGGCATGCCATTCGTCTAAGTGTGCGACCACAGATCTTACCGTTGTGTTTTACCATTGGAGGGTTCCCGATAGTAAAACACAGGCGAGTCGAAACGTGGCCTAATTCACCCCGAAATTTCTAGAGCATTTTCGATTGAAGTGTTTACGGAACTGAACGTGTTTTGGTCGCTATTTTTTGTAGCCGTTAGGATTTGGGTCATCGGGTGGGGTAATCGTTTAGGGTCGAGTAATTCTATAAACACGCCGCAGGGCGAGGGGTGGGTACCGGTCCGGTCCGTCCAGCGGTCGTGGCGCGTCGCGCCCCGACTGCCCGGGTCTGCCTCGTCCAGGCGGGCGTCGGGCGAACTCACT
>SCRC01000001.1 GCA_004297945.1 Candidimonas sp.
TTGCACATTATCGATTCGACCCGGCCCATTGATGTAGTGCGTGCCGATTTGTCGCAGCAGCTCGACGCGCTGATACAGGCCTATGGCGCTTTGCCACCGCCACGGGTGGGAGGCTAGGATGAGCGCCATTCCCCGGTTTCTGCCCTGGCAGGGAGATCTGGCAAGATCCTGGCTGGGCCAGCGTGAACGTTTTGCGCATGCGTGGCTCATACACGGAGTCAGCGGCATCGGCAAGCGTCAGTTTGCGCTGGCAGCGGCGGCCAGCCTTTTGTGCGAGGCTCCGGTGCAAGGACTGGCTTGCGGCCAGTGCGCGGCGTGTCATTGGCTGGCTGCCAACAATCATCCCGATTTGCGCCGGATTCGGCCCGATGCAATTGCGCAAGATGAGGGCGCCGAGGCGGTTGCCCAAGAGGACGCGATGGCGCCTACGGCCAAAAAAACGCCTTCTAAAGAAATCCGCGTCGATCAACTCCGCGCGTTAAGCTCGTGGTTCAACACGGCTACGCATCGTGGCGGGTGGCGGGTGGCCGTGTTGTATCCGGCTCATGCTCTCAACAGCATATCGGCCAATGCCTTGCTTAAAGTCCTGGAGGAACCACCAGAACATACCGTATTTCTGTTGGTTGCCGAGGCGCCGGACCGTTTGCTGCCAACACTCGTGTCGCGCTGTCGGCGGTTGCCGCTGGCGAGCCCGCCTGCCCGGGTCTGCGTGGAGTGGTTGCAAGGCCAGGGGCTTGACGCGCCCGAATCGTGGCTCGCCGCAGCCGGAGGCGCACCTTTGTCGGCGCTGCAACTGGCACAGAGCGGCGCCGCCGCCTGCCCCGACTGGCTGTGTCAGTTGGTCGATCCTTTGGCACGGGCACAAAGTCCCGAAATTGGCAATTTGGCCGATGGGCTTGAGAAAGAACTCCCCAGTGTGTGGATTGATACTTTGCAAAGACTGTTTGTGGATCTGCTGTTGGCGGCTTCGGGCGCGCCGATTCGCTATTTTCCGTCGATCGGGGAGAAAATAAGGGCAGCGGCGGCCCGCGCATCTTTGGCTAATCTGAGCGATACTGGCAAATGGCTTGGCCAGCAGCGCGCAGTCGCTGACCACCCCTTGAATGCCAAGTTGCTGGTGCACAGCGTGTTGCAGCGCGTGGCGCTGGCGTGCCTGCCCGCTCGTTAGGCCGGCACCTTTCGATTAATTAGTCTGCGAAACGATTATGTACGTTGATTCTCATTGCCATCTGAATTTTCCTGAGCTGGCCAAAAACCTGCCTGATATATTGAGCCGGATGGAGCAAAATCGCGTCAGCCATGCGCTGGTGGTCAGCGTCAATTTGCCTGATTGGCCAGGAATTATCGAGCTGGTCGAGCCTTATCCCCATTTGTACGCCTCGGTGGGCGTGCATCCCGACTATGAAGATACGCCCGAACCCACGGTAGATGAGCTGGTTCGCCTGGCGCAAACGCCCAAAGTCGTTGCCATAGGGGAGACTGGTCTGGATTATTTCCGTTTGTCCGAGCCCCTGGAATGGCAACGTGAACGTTTCAGGACGCATATCCGGGCCAGCAAGCGTAGCGGCTTGCCGTTGATTATTCATACGCGTTCGGCCAGCGCCGACACCTTGCGCATCATGCGCGAAGAAGGGGCAAGCGAATGCGGCGGCGTCATGCATTGTTTCACCGAGTCCTGGGACGTAGCCAAGGCCGCCATGGACATGAATTTTTATATTTCCCTGTCGGGGATCGTGACCTTCAAAAACGCGCTCGATCTGCATGGTCTGGCCACAAAACTGCCGCTGGATCGCCTGCTGATCGAAACCGATTCTCCCTACTTGGCGCCAGTGCCGCATCGCGGCAAACTGAACGATCCGTCCAAAGTTATTCATGTAGCCGAAAAAATAGCGGATTTGCGTGGCATACCTGTGCTGGATGTCGCACGTCATTCAAAACGTAATTTTTTTAGTCTTTTCAATAAAGCAGGTAAATAAGTTAAAGTTAATTATAGATAAATTACTTTAACTTAATTACATTAGATATAAGCTATATATCATTGATATGAAAATAAAATATTTTTTTACACGAATGCTTAAACATCACAAAAGCGCAAGCTTGTTGGCTTGCCTGGCAGGTTTGTTGCTTTGCACGGTGGCGCGGGCGGCGAATCCCACTGACTGGTGGATCGATATCACCAACGATCGTGCGGCCGATATCGAAACCATGCTGGCCCAGGGCGCTGACCCCAATGCAGTCAGCCCGAAGGGGCAACCTTCGATTATGCAAGCCGTGCGCGATGGCGCCTGGAAGGTTTACGATGTGCTGGCGGCCGATCCTAAAACGGACGTCAACGCCCTTAATATCAACCACGAAACACCGCTGATGTATCTGGCCGTGGTGGGGCAAACTCAAAGAGCCCAAGCGCTTATTGGTCGTGGAGCCCACGTGAATCGCCTGGGATGGACCCCCCTGCATTATGCCGCGTCCAAAGGTCACCTGGATACGGTGCGGATGTTGATTGCGCATAAAGCCATCGTCGACGCGCCGTCTCCCGACGGCACGACGGCTTTGATGATGGCGGCTTACGCCGGCAGCGATGCGGTGGTGCAAACGCTTCTTGCTGCCGGCGCGGTCGTTACGGTTCAGAATCTGGATCATCACAATGCGGCCGATTGGGCCCGGCGCGGCAAGTATGACGCCTTGGCCGACAAGCTCGACGCTCTGATTAAAAAGACGCTGGCCGAGCGTACTGCTCAGCATGACAAGAATATGGCCGAGCAAGCCGCGCAGGTCTCTGCGCCGGGTTCGGCAACCGTGCCGACGGTCGATGTAACCGGAAGGTCTGGTGCAGAGGCTGCAGTCAAGCCGGGGAAGGCGTCGCGGGGCAAGCCTACAGTTGACAAGAATGCGCAGCCAGCCTCTAAAAATGGCGGTGAGAACGGCACGTCGCAGTATTTCAATTCTGAAGACAATTCTAATACGGGTGCCGCTCATTAACTCAGAAGAGGCTCATAGGGGCGACCCGTGTGGTGGCCATTATGGGCGCCAAATCGCGGGTAATCAGGCTGGAGCCGGCAGGTATTGCGGCTGCAATATATCTCGCAATGCGCTATAGGGCAGCAAAAGCTCGGGTTGCCCGAAATAATAGGGGGCAATCTGGTAGGTATCGTATTTGACCACCAAACCGTGATCCGTAAAGGCGAAATTTTCGCTGACCTGGAAAGGCCACAGGCGATTATAGGTTTGCGGGTCGCGCCGGGCGTCGGCATTGCCGGCCAGCCACTTTTTATGCGCTGCCCGTAAAACAGCCACATAGCCGGGCAGTTTCCCGGGTTGCAGGATTTGCTCCAACGCAAGCACGATGTGGCGGTTGTTATCCCAATTTAAAAACTGAGTCGCCGAAATGCCATGGGCGGCGCCGGTAAAGTATTGCCAGGTATTCAGTTCAATGACCGTCAGGTTCTTGTTTCGATAACGTGTTTTTGCCGACAGCAGCGTTGAGTCGCGCGGCGCCGCAGTTTTCCAGAAGTAGTCCTGATAGCCGGCGATGGAATCGTAAGGCTGCACGCCTTTGGTGCTTGTGCCGGTCATGGTGGCCAGCGCATGATCGACCAGTTCTGTCAGCTTTGTCAGGCCTGGAAACGCAATCGAATCGAGCTTGATGGTCGGGCATTCACCCTTGCAGCCGGGCTTCTGGTGCTGCCACTTGATCGGTTGGGTAAATAGGCCTTCTTTACGGGTCTGCGCGGCGATCTGGTCGCCCGGAATCAGTGAAATATTATTGCGCGGGCCGCTCGCGCAGGCGGACAGCAACGACAGCATAAACAGAATGGCGGCGGGACGCAGGGTAAGGGCGGAATATTTCATTTCTGCTGCACAGTTTCAACGCTTTGACCAAATAGTACTTTACGCGCGTTTTCGTCCGGAACGGTGTTGGGTTGGGGGTTGATGGCTACCGCGCGGGCATAGGCGCGCTGTGTGGCGGGCCGTGCCGCAATAGCGTTGAACCAGCGCTTGAGCTGCGGAAAACCGTCCAGATTCTGATTCTGCCTATCGTGTGAAACGATCCACGGATAGCAGGCCATGTCGGCAATCGAATAGCCCTCGGCAATGAATTCACGATCGGTCAGATGTTTGTTCAGCACGCCGTATAAACGGCCTGTTTCGCGCACGTAGCGGTCTATGGCATATGGAATTTTTTCTTCCGCGTAGGTGTTGAAATGATGGTTTTGCCCCGCCATGGGGCCCAGCCCGCCCATTTGCCAGAATAGCCACTGTAGAACCTCATTGCGTCCACGCAGGTCTCTGGGTATGAATTGCCCGCTTTTATCGGCCAGATAGAGCAGGATGGCGCCGGACTCGAATATCGGAAGGGGTGTACCTGCGTCGGCGGGAGCCCGATCGATGATGGCGGGAATCCGATTGTTGGGCGAGATTTTCAGAAATTCCGGTCCAAACTGTTCACCCTTGCTGATGTTGATCGGAAACAGAGTGTAGGGCAGACCCGCCTCCTCCAGAAACAGGGTGATCTTGTGACCATTGGGAGTGGTCCAATAATAAAGCTCAATCATGTTGGATCCTGAGGAGGAGATGTGGCGGTGTTTAGTTCGAGGAGATTCAACGGTGTGGAATGAGAGGGGTGGTATTCGGGGTCGGATGGCACCCAAAAGAGGTACCGCTACAAAACCTGCCTGTCGCTTGTAGCGGCACCCCTTTTGGGCGCCGCTACGGCACCTGCATCGTCCAGAGCCTGCTCGATGGCAGAGCACAATTCCTCTGGTTTGGTGCTTGAGCCATATCGCGCACGCACCTGGCCATCGCGACCGAGCAAAAATTTGGTGAAATTCCACTTGATGCCATGAGTGCCCAGAACCCCTGGTTTCTCATTTTTCAGCCAAGTGTAGATGGCATGGGCATTGGGGCCATTGACATCGATTTTTGCCAATAGAGGGAAGGTAACGTTATATGTGCGTGAACAAAAATCCTGGATCTCGCTGGCGCTGCCTGGCTCCTGATGGCCAAACTGGTCGCAGGGAAAGCCTAGCACCGTAAAACCGCGATCTTTGTAATCGCGATACAGGGTTTCCAGCCCCTCGTATTGAGGCGTATAGCCGCATTGCGATGCGACATTCACAATCAGCACGACCTGGCCGCGAAAACGTGAAAAATCAATCATTTCACCGGCCAACGCGGGTGCGGAAAATGAATTGATTGATGTCATGGACAAAAGCCTCGTAACGCGATGATTAGCCAACGTACACTTTAACAGGGAGCGAGGGCCGGCAGCAAACGTGTATCGCGTCAATGTAAAGCGGCCGCGCAGCGGGACGAGAAAGAGGTTTTTCAATCCGCTACTATGGCGGGTGCTTCCTGTCTGCCATATTTTATAAGCCTATACATAGCGTTGTTGCATGTCTGCCGAAATTTTTGGGCTAATTGCCCTTTCCGCAATATGCCATGCCAGCTGGAACCTGATTTCCAAGCGCGCGGCATCGGCCGGGCCGTCGTTTGTGCTGGCCTATCGTCTCACGTCGACTTTGTTGTTTGCCCCGTGGGTCATTTACATTGTCTGGGTTGACGGCGTGCCGTGGAGTCTCCCCATGGTGGCTTTTATTGTGCTGTCTGGTTTGATTCATCTTATATACAGCCTGGCTCTGCAACGTGGCTATCAACTTGCCGATCTTTCCGTTGTTTATCCCGTCGCGCGCGGCACTGGCCCGTTGTTGTCCAGCGTCGGCGCCTTTCTATGGTTGAACGAGCAGCCTTCGTGGGCGGGAGTGGTCGGTATGTTGTGTGTTGTCGGCGGCGTCCTGCTTATTGCCATTCGAGGAAACTGGCGTCTATTTTCCCAGACCCATGCTCGAGTCGGCGTGCAATGGGGCTTGTCGATTGGGTTGCTGATTGCCTGCTATACCCTCGTGGACGCCTATAACGTTAAGCATCTGAGCGTCGCGCCGGTAGTGCTCGATTGGTTTATGGGCTTGACCATTACAGCCATGATGATGCCCACGGCATGGCTGCGGCGCAAAACCGTATTGCAGCAAATGAGGGGCAGATGGTGGTTGGCGGTAGCTGTGGGTATTTTGTCGCCTGGCGCTTATATTCTGGTGTTGTTCGCTTTGCAACAGGGCGCCCAGGTCAGCCTGATTGCTCCTTTACGCGAAATGTCGCTCATGATCGGCACGTTGGCGAGTTTTTTTATTCTCAAAGAAAAAGTAAGCCGTTCGCGCCTGGCCGGGTGCGCTGTGATCATCGCTGGCGTGGTGCTGCTGGCTCAGCATGGATAGATTGGCTGCGAAGGGGGGACGACCGCTATTCGCTGCGCGCCGCGGCCGCCCGGCCCGGCTCGATGTTGTCAAAACGACGCCATTTATAAATTGCCAGCGACAAGGCCCAGCTTAATGCGAGCCCGCCAATGATGAAATAGCCGATCATGCCGAAATGGCCGTTCAGGCCGCCGATCAGATTCCAGAATACGCCGGCCAGGTGAAGCCTGTCTGCCAACAGGCTCAGTACCTCGATGCCGCCGACTACCAGCGCCACTACCGCCGAAACCAGGGTGATGACCATATTGTAGTAAAGCTTGCGTATCGGTTTGATAAATGCCCAACCGTAGGCGCCCAGCATCAGGATGCCGTTGCCGGTGTCGATGAGCGACATGCCAGCCGTAAATAACGCCGGAAATACCAGAATCGACCAGATGGGCAGGCCGCCGGACGCCTGGGTGGCGGAAATGCTCAGCAAGCCAATCTCGGTAGCCGTGTCAAAGCCCAGGCCAAACAGCATGCCCAACGGGTACATATGCCAGCTACGGCTGATAATCCTTAACATCGGGCGGAAAATGCGTGCAAGAAAGCCGCGGCGGGCGAGCAGCAGATTGAAGTCTTCCTCGACGTAAGGCTCTCCGCGACGCACGCCCTGGAATGCCTGGTAGACCGAGCGAAGCACGACCAGGTTGATCAGCGCAATAATGAACAGGAAAAAGGCCGAGACTAAGGTCCCGATTATTCCGCCTACTTCCCTGATCGAGTCCATCTGCTGCTTGAACGCCAACGCCGTGGCCGCAATGGCCACGCAGGCCAGGATAACGATGGTCGAATGCCCCAGTGAAAACATGAAGCCGACCGCGACCGGGCGTTTGCCCTCCTGCATCAGCTTGCGGGTCACATTGTCGATGGCCGCAATGTGGTCCGCATCCACGGCATGCCTCAAGCCGAAGCCATAGGCCAGGAATGCGGTGCCCATTAGCAAGGGATTGTTGCGCAAGGTGATGAATGCCCACATCCATGTCCCAAGATTGAAGGCGAGCAGCAAGATAGTTATGCCGATCGCTTTTCTCTTTACGTCGATAGGGGCGTCGTTGAACAAAGCCTGGCTTGAACGGAGCATCGGGCTCCCTTATAAAATGGCATTCGTGCGAATCTGTATGCTAACGGAAATTCGCGTGCAGGTGCATCGCCCAGCCGCGTGCGGCAGCGCTTAACTATCCATAGATGGAGTACAATAGCTCCAATTATGGAGCTAATTGCATGAGCCTGGCCTACGCTTATCCCGTCAGCCATTTTGAGCCGGCCCTGGTCGTGGACTTGAATTCCCGCGTGGCGCGCGAGCGGTTGTCCGCCTCGGCGCTCAAAGGCTTTTTTAAACTGGCCCGCGCATGGTCGCTGCGCGATGAAGAGGCTTGCGGCTTGTTGGGGGGGCTTTCGACTAGCGCTTTTTACGAATGGAAAAAAAAGCCCGACCGACTCCTGGAAGTCGACCGGATTACACGTATTTCGTATTTAACAGGCATTTACAAGGCTTTGCACATTCTCTATGGCGACGACCTGGCCGACCGCTGGGTCAATCTGCCTAATCGCAATGTTATTTTTGCCGGAAAGACGCCGCTGGTGTACATGCAAAATGGCGGCTTGCTGGCTATGCAAACTGTGCGCAAGCTCCTGGACGCTCGCCGCGGCGGGATCTGATTCAGCATCTACATCACCATGCGCGAACCGCCCGTCAGCCTGCTGCGTCAACTCGATACCTGTCGCCTGATACCGTCGCGTTTTGCCGACCAGGAAAATTCCGTTCTCGCGCCATTGGCGGACAACGCCGATCATCTCATCGATTTATTCGATCTGGACAATGCCACCAACGAGAGACTGGTGGGCGAGCGGGGCGGTCTGCCCGACATCGGCGTTGACGAACTGGTGTTCGGCGTTCCCAATTTTCGCATCATCAACGCGGCGTACACTTACCCCCGCCCCGAAGGCAGCCGTTTTAATAGCGGCGCACGAGGCGCGTGGTATTGTGCATTCGACATCGATACGGCTTTAGCTGAAATTGTGTTTCACAAGACGGTGGAATACCAGGAGATCGATTACTTTCATGATTCCGTCAGCTACCAGACTTTGCTGGCCGATTTCAGCAGCGAATTTCACGATATTCGCCAGATTCGCGGTTTTGCATCGTGCTTGCGCCCAGACAGCTATATGGCGTCGCAGGACTTGGCCGACTATCTGCTTACTATAGGTTCAATGGGCATCATTTATCCTAGCGTCAGGTTGGCGGGCGGCATCAATCTGGCCTGTTTTCGGCCGGCGCTTGTGGGCAATGTGCGCCGTGCGGCCGCATATCAGCTAAGCTGGACCGGGTCGCTCACGCCCCATATCCAGGCCAAACCGTCCAGGGGTTCGAAATGAGCGCGGCGCGGTGGTTTGCCGCCTGGTGCATGGTGGTCCTGGGCTGTGGCTTGACGTCAGCCTGGGCGCGCGAATCTTTAATCCAGTGCCACGGCATGCGGGATCTGGCTTTTGTCGCGCATCAGGACGACGATTTGCTTTTCATGAACCCCGACATCAGCGCCACTATCGATGCGGGCGGTTGCGTGCAGATTGTTTATCTGACCGCCGCCGAACGTGGCGAGGGTGAACAATACATGATGGGGCGTGCCAGGGGGGTTCGCGCGGCCTATGCCTATCAGGCCGACAAGCCCGATAACTGGATCGAAGATATCGCCATGTTCGACGAGCGGCCGCTGGTTCGTTTTGTGTTGAAAGCAAACCGGCGCGTGTCCATGGTTCATATGCGCCTGAAGGATCCCTGGCTTGGAAAAGGCTGGGGCAGTCTCACGCCTCTAAGCCGAGCCGAATCTGTGCCTGGAGCGACGGCCCAATCGCTGGGGCCCTATGTAGAAACCTATACCCGCGAGGATCTCGTCGCGACTATTGCCGATATCATCAAAGCCTATCAGCCTACGGTTGTGCGGCACATGGACGCAAGCATCACGATTCCCTATACCAAGCTGTGCTGGCGTTGCCCGGGCCACGATCATCCCGATCATATCGCCAGCGCACGCCTCGTGCGCGATGCGATCAAGATCGAGCCGGGCACTTATGCCGAGGTGGGCTATGTGGATTATCCGACTCAAGAGCGTCCCATCAATTTGACCGCGGACGAAATCGCCAGGAAAACAAAAGCATTCAGGCATTACGCCTGGGACGATTATCGTTATTGCCCCAACGGTCCGGTGACCTGCAAAGAGCCTGCCGGTACGGCCGCATCGTGGGTAGGTCGCACCTACTATGTGATACGGCGCAACGCGGCGCCCGCAGTGGCGGCCAACCCGGCTGGCGGTTATTTCCTGTTTGCTGTGGGTGAAGCCAATTCCGCAGCGAATGTGCGCGCCAGCCGCGATAAGCATTGGTCACCGCTGGGCGGGCGTATAGCCGGCCATGTGGCGGCCTTCAATCGGGGAAATGGCGTGGCCGGCGTGCTGGCGCGCGACGCCACAGGACATTTGTGGTTCAAGACACAGGCTGGCGGCAGGTTATGGCCAGCGTGGCAGAGCATCAATGGGCCTTCTGTTATAAGTGTACCGTTGGTGACGCGCAATGCCGATGGCCGGATGGCCCTGCTTGCCCTGGGTAACGACGGCTTGTTTCATTACGGGGCGCCGCAATCCATCCGCCCCGACGCGTCATGGGAGTGGTCGGCTTTGCCCGAACTGGCTCGATTCTTGCCGGATGTGGCCGTCGCCCTCGATGCCGACGGGCGCCTGACGGCTTTTGCGGCCAACCGGGAAGGCGGCCTTTGGACCAGCTCGCAAAGCGAACCCGGTGTGGGCGCCTGGACGCCATGGAGGCAAATCGGCGGCGTAACTACCTCGGGTGGTCTGGCCGCCTTGCGCAACGGCCAGGGCCTGATCGAGCTTTACGCTCGAGACAAAAAAACGGGCCATATGCTGAAAATAAGCCAGTCGCAGCACGCGGCGGCCAATAATCAATGGGAAACCGCCGCTGATATGGGCTTTTCCTACGTAGGTCATCCAGCTATCGGCCTGGACGGACAGGGTAGGGCCGTGGTTGCGGCCCTGGATCATGCGGATGGATCGATTTGGCTGATTGATGCATCGGGCCTGGTCACCCTGGGCGGCAATGTAGAATCAGCTCCCGGTTTGCTGACTCTGAATCGCTCTCTGTATGTGTTTGCACGCAGCAATGAGATTGCGCAGACCTATCGGCTTTGGACTCGCGTAAAAGGTCACTGGCAGCGCCCACAACGATTGTCTGCGCCGCCCGCTTTTGGCGGTGAATCCTTTGTTCACACCCGCGTCAACCATGCCCCCGCAACGATTATGGCGGCAAAACCTTGATGGCAAAAAGCCAGGGCGCGCTTAAGGCTGTTCGTTTTCAGGCTCTTGCAGCATGTTCTGCAAATCGGCGGCCAATAGCTCGTTCATGCGCTCACTGGTTTCTTTGCTGGCTATCATGAAGCGCTCGTCGTCGCCCCACACCTGGGCGAGGGCCTGGAACATGTTTTCGTCGTGGCGCCGAAATAGCCGTGTGGCGCGCGCCGCCTGGACGTCTTTGAGTCCTAATGTTTTAAGCGCCTCGGCGCCCAGGGTAAGGCCGGCTTCGAACGTTTCGCGTTCGACGATATGTGCGCCCTTGTCCAGCAAGCGATACGCGTGACGCCTGTCATAGGCACGCGCGAGTATTTGCAGATTGGGAAAGTGCTGGGCCGCAATTTCGACCAGCTTTTCGGCCTGGTCTCGATCGTCTATCGCTACTATCAATAGCTTTGCGTCGGCCGCGCCTGATGCGCGCAGCAAGTCCAGGCGCGTGGCGTCGCCGTAATAGACCCTCCGACCGAAGCGCCGCACCAATTCCACCTGTTCGGCGCTGGCATCCAGCGTCGAAGTCTTGAAGCCGTTTACGATCAGCAGGCGGGCGGCAATTTGGCCGAAGCGTCCGAACCCGGCGACGATGGCATCCGGGCGATCATCAAAGGCCTCGTTGACGGGGTCGGGCAAACTCGACAAGCCTCGGGAGCACCAGCGTTGATAGCCGATCAGCGTCAGGGGTGTTAACGCCATCGACACGGCCACAGCAGCGGTCGCCAGCGCGGAGATATCGCCCGGGATAACGCCCAACGCCGACGCGAGGCCCAGCAGTACGAAGGCGAATTCCCCGCCTTGGGCGAGCGCCGTGGCGGTTAACGCCGCCGCCCGGCCTTCCACGCCGAAAAGGCGAGCGATGAGGTAGACGACCGCCATTTTGACGAACATCAGGCCGGCCACGAATGCGAGCAGGGTTATGGGCTTTGAAGCCACTAATCCCAAGTCCATGCTTGCACCCACAGAAATAAAGAACAAGCCCAGCAGCAGGCCGCGAAATGGTTCGATATCGCCTTCCAACTCTCTTCTGAATTCGCTGTCCGCCAAGACGACGCCAGCCAGAAAAGCCCCCAGAGCCGCCGATAAGCCGACCACCTCCATGAGTAAAGCGACCGCTATAACCAGCAAAAGCGCCGACGCCGTAAAAATTTCGCGCGACCGCGTCTTGGCAATAAAACGAAAGGCGGGCCTCATCAGATAGCGTCCCACGCCGATCACCAGCATAACGGCGGCCAGGACGGCCAATGCATGCGCCCAGGCAGGATAGCCGGCAAGCAAGCCTTGCTCGGGTACGCTCGATGTAGTGGTTCCGCTCGCGGCCAGCAGAGGCAGAGCCGCGAACATGGGAATGGTCGACACGTCCTGAAACAACAAGATGCCGAAAGCGGCCGCGCCTGCCGCCGTATGTCTGAGTCCTTTTTCTTCGAAGGTTTGCAGCACGATGGCGGTAGAAGAGAGAGACAGGATGAACCCCAGTGCGACAGCGGATCGCCAATGCATTCCCAGGCCCATGCCAGCCGCAGCCAGGGCCAGACCTGTGACTAACACTTGCGCGCCGCCCAGCCCGAAAAAAACGCGACGCATGTTCCACAACAGCGATGGGCGGACTTCCAGCCCAATCAGAAAGAGCATGATGACAACGCCGAATTCAGCAAAATGCATCACGCTGGTCTGATCGCCGACCAGGTGCAGGATAAAAGGGCCGATGATGGCTCCGGCGATCAGGTAGCCCAAGACCGACCCAAGCCCCAGCCGCTGCGCGATAGGGACAGCGACAACCCCGGCGGTCAGGTAAACCAGGGCTAACAACAACACGTTCGCGCCTTCCATGAATGTTTTTTTTGTGCTTACGACTTGAGGTATTTATTCAGGAACGTGACCGTGCGCGACCAGCCCAGCCTGGCGGCCTTTTCATCGTAGCGCGGGGTGGTGTCGTTGTGAAAGCCATGCTGGACGCCTGCATACATTGTATTCCTGGTAGCGGCACCCCTTGTGGGTGCCAAAATGTAGCGGCACCCCTTGTGGATGCCAAAATGTAGCGGCACCCCTTGTGGGTGCCAAAAACAGATGCCTGGCCTGATTATGGTTGGGCCGCAGCCCATTTCTTGACCGCATCCATCGTGTTTTTTACATGGTTGTCGGGGTTCAGGCTGCTGTATTCGTAGTAGATTTTATGATCGGGGGTGATGACGTATGAGATGCGGCTAGCCATATGAGGCATGAAGGCGATCTTGGCGTCGTAAGCCTTGATTATTTTTGCGTGAGGATCGGCGCCGACCGCGAATTTACTGCGGCATTCGCTGACTGAGAATTTTTTCAGCGTATCGAGATTGTCGGCCGAGATGCCCAATACGGTTGCGCGGTACCGTTTATATTCGCCGGTTGCATCGGCAAAATCATGGGCTTCTATTGTGCACCCTTTGGTAAAGGCGGCCGGATAAAAATACAGGACGACCGGACCCTTTTTCAGGGCATCGTTCAATGAAAAAGCAAAGACCTTGCCACCTAGTGTGGCCTGGACGCTGAAATCGGGTGCTTGATCGCCTGCCCCCAGAGCCGCGTGGCTTGCAAGCGGGAAGACGAGCGCCAGGGCGGCGAGCCCGCAGGACAGGGTGGAAATGGGTAGATAGGACTTCAAGCGTGCTTCTCCGAAGCGTTGTCATTGCATTGCGCGCTTGCCGTTGCGAGCTTTCCGCGAAAATGCGGTTGTGTCGTCATCCGGTTGCGCCGTGATCTTATGCTAAAACCTGCGTGCGAGGAAAGCAAGAGCTCGTCTTGCACGTAGCAGCACCTCTTGTGGGTGCTATTTTGTAGGGCTTGTAGTGCTTGTAGCGGCACCCCTTGTGGGTGCCATCACCGTTGGCGGCTTGCACGTATACATATCGCTTTTTTGAAAGTACGATTGCAGCCGTATGTTGGGTCGCTGTGCGCCCAAGGCAAATGCGCCCAAAGCAAGCTGGCCAGGCAAATTCAGGAGCACGAAACGAGTGAAAGCGGATATTCTGGTTATAGGCGGTGGCCTCGTCGGCTCGAGCATAGCACTGTATTTAAGGCGCGACCCGCGAGCTGGTCAGGTGGTGGTGATAGAGCCGGATCCTACTTATGCCTTGGCGTCCACGCCCAGGGCATCGGGAGGCTTCCGGCGGCTCTTTTCAAGCCCGGAAAATATCCGGATGTCGCAGTACAGCATCGACTTTTTTAACGATTTCGAACGGGAAGTGGGTATAGACGGCGTGGCGCCTGGCTTGCAGATCAAGCGCCAGGGTTATCTTTTCATTGCCGAGCCGGAATTTTTGCCTGTGCTTGAAGAAAATTATCGAACTCAAAGCGCGCTTGGAGTGAACGTTCAGTTATTGGATCGGGATGCGCTCAAGCGCAAGTTTCCATCCCTTGAAACCGGCGACATCGGGGCGGCCGCGTATTCTGCGGATGATGGCTGGCTGGATCCAAACTCTTTGCTTCAAGGTGTTAAGAAAAAGGCGGCGGCGCTGGGCGCGCAATACATACAGGATCGTGTTGTTGGGATATATGCGGCCGCAAACCTGGTTCGTGGCGTCGACCTGGAATCTGGGGCTCGGATCGACGCCGATGTGGTCGTCAATGCAGCAGGTGCCTGGGCGTCGCAGATATCGGATATGGCGGGAATGTGTTTGCCCGTGTTTCCGATGCGCCGTTTTGATCATTATTTTGAATGTAATGTGGCAGTGGAGCCATTGCCTTACGTCAAAGACATGGCGCGCCTGGCGATGAGGCCTGAGGGGCGCGGTTTTACCGCAGGAGTTCCCAACTGGAATGAGCCCCGCGGTTTTAACTTTGATGTTGACCATGGCTATTTCGAAAATGTGGTCTGGCCGGCAATTGCGCATCGTGTTCCCAGCTTTGAGGCGGTCAAGCTCAAGAGCTCGTGGAGTGGTTTGTACGATCAGAACGCACTGGACACCAATATGATTCTTGGCCCCTGGGTTAACGGGCTATCTAACTTCTATGTGGCGGCGGGGTTTTCGGGGCATGGATTGATGCATGCGCCGGCCGTGGGCCGTGCGTTGGCCGAGCTGATCTACGACGGCCGTTATCAAACGCTGGATTTATCTGCCATGAGCTATCGGCGAATTATTGACCAGATACCTTACCCGGAAAGAGGCATTATTTAAATCAAATAGTATTATATTTCAATGGAATATGTAATTATATTAAAGTTAATTATAGATTAATTCATTTGAGCTTCCATGAATAATAGGACTCGGCGGGCGTTTTTAAATAATGCGGCACGCTCGGCCGCGGCATTGACGGCATCGGCGATGCTGCCGGCATCGATTCGCAAGGCGCTGGCCATTGCGCCCCATTCAATAAATGGCACGCTCAACGATGTTGAGCACATTGTCGTGCTGATGCAGGAGAATCGGTCCTTCGATCACTATTTGGGGCATCTGAGCGGCGTTCGAGGCTATAGCGATCGTTTTCCCATTCGGCTTTCCGGCAAACAGACGGTATGGTTACAGACTCGGCGCGATGCCACTCAAGGAATCATTGCGCCGTTTCATCTGGACACCCACACCACTAGCGCCCAATGCATAGGCGATCTGGATCACAGCTGGCGCAAAACACATGCGGCGTTCAATAATGGCCGCTACGATCAATGGCCACGCTACAAAACCGATATGACGATGGGTTATCATCTGCGCCAGGACATTCCGTATCATTACGCCCTGGCCGATGCCTTTACGGTGTGCGACCAGTATTTTTGTTCGATACCTGGGCCGACGCATCCCAACCGAATGTTTTTGATGACGGGCACGAACGATCCATCAGGCAAGGGTGGCGGCCCTTTGATCGATAATCGGGATCTGGTCGATCGCTCCGACCTGACGGCCTTCACCTGGACTACCTATCCGGAGCGGCTCGAAAAGGCCGGCATATCCTGGCAGATCTATCAGGAAGGCACCAACCCTCATGATAATTACGAAGGCAACTATGGCCTGAACGTACTGGCCAATTTCAAGAATTTCATTGACGCCGCCGACGGATCGGCCCTGCATCGCCGGGCCATGACGGCGCGTTCTCTGGTCCAGTTAGCCTGGGACGTAAAAAACAATGCATTGCCGCAGGTCTCGTGGCTGCTGCCGCCTGCCGCGTTCTGCGAGCATCCCAGATGGACGCCGGCTTATGGCGCAAACTATATTGCACGCGCTCTCGACGCGCTGACGGCCAACCGGGAAGTCTGGAGCAAGACGGTTTTGCTACTGATGTACGATGAAAACGATGGTTTTTTTGACCATATCGTACCGCCGCAACCGCCAGGTGATCCGCAGTCGGGTAAAAGCACAGTCGCGGTGGCAGATGAGTTACACACGGTGGTCAATCCCGATCATCACCCAGCTTATCAGGCCGACAACCTTCCTTATGGGCTCGGGCCCCGCGTGCCGATGATCGTTATTTCGCCATGGTCAAAGGGCGGGTTTGTTTGCTCCCAGGTGTTTGATCACACGTCGGTCATTCGTTTCATAGAGCAGCGTTTTGGTGTGATCGAGCCCAATATCAGCGCTTGGCGTCGTGCGGTATGCGGCGATTTGACGGCAGCGCTGGATTTTTCCAGGCGCCGCATGGACCTGCCGCCTCTGCCTGACACCCAAGGCTATCGAGCTATGGCCGATGAACAATGTCGCAGCCTTGCCCGGCCGCAAGTGCCTGCCGGTAACGCTGTTGCGTTTGGTGCGCAGGAGCCGGGCACCCGGCCAGCGCGACCCACGCCTTACGACTTTCAGGTAGTGGACACCATCGATATCAAAAAAATGAGCCTGCATCTTGAATTCGACAATCGAGGCGGGCGGGGCGCTCATTTTTGGGCTTATTCCGACGATTCGGCGAAAGAGCCTCGTCGTTATACGATTGAGGCGGGCAAATCCCTGGCCGATGATTTTTCTGTCGATATGCGAACAGCAAGGTATGCCTGGACGGTTTACGGGCCGAACGGTTTCGTTCGTGTTTTTAACGGACAGATCAGGGCGGGCAAGGCACCAGGCGCCGTGATGGCGACTACAAACCGCAGCTCGGCGCCTGACATGTTGACGATACGCGATGGGTATAGAAATCAGGTTGGTGTTTTTTTGCTGGAACTGCATAATCGCGGGGGCGAGCCCTTGCCCATCGTCCTGACCGACAAAGCGTATGGCGCGCCTACACGGGAGCTGACGCTATTGCCCAATTCCAGGTTCGTGTCTGAATGGGATATTGCAAGAAATTATTCTTGGTACGATATTTCCGTGACCTTGGTCGGCTATGCCGAGTATGAACGTCGTTATGCGGGGCACATGGAAACGGGCCATGACAGCCGCACCGATCCTGCGGCGGCCGAGCCGGTTGTACTTGCTGATTATTGACGATGTGTGGCACCCACAAGGGGTGCCGCTACAAAAACATACTGTGGCTCATGTTGCGGCACCCCTTGTGGGTGCCACAAAAATCCTGGCCATGACCGTGTGCGGTTTCTGGTCGTCGACCAGGCGAATTTTTTCGCCTTTTTGCTCCACGCCATCTATGACAAAATGGCATTTGCAGTCTACGACAAAGGCGTTCGTATCCGTCATGGTTTTCGCTTCAGAATCCGTCACTACACCTGCCTGGACATCGCCCCATGTTTGCTCCGGCGCATCTCCGGGCATATCGGCGTTGCCGGCTCCGATATCCGGCTCTTCATTTCCGCCATCTTCTTGGATCACGGTAATGTGATACATCGTGCTGCGATAGCGATAATGAAGCGTATACGTATTCCAGTCCGGCGGCAGGCAAGGAGCAAGGCTCAATTGATCGGCCTCGACTCGCAGGCCGAGCAGTGATTCCAGAATAAGCCGGTACATCCAGCCCGACGACCCTGTGTACCAGGTCCAACCGCCGCGCCCCACATGGGGGGAGACGGCGTACACATCCGCCGCGACCACATAGGGCTCTACCTTGTAAACGGCGATGTCGCCGGCCGAGCATCCATGATTTATGGGATTGATCAACTGCAACAGGTCCCAGGTGCGCCGCCTGTCGCCCAATTTGGCGAACGCCATGGCAGCCCAGATGGCGGCGTGGGTATATTGGCCGCCGTTTTCCCTGACTCCCGACGGATAACCACGGATATAGCCCGGATTCAGGTCCGAATGTTCGAAGGGAGGATCCAGCAGTTGAATCAGCCGGTCGTCGCGCCGAACCAAATACTTATCGACCGCCCTCATGGCCGTGTGGGCGCGAACGGAGTTTGCCGCTCCGGATAATACCGACCAGCTTTGCGAGATGGAGTCGATTTGGCACTCGGGATTGGTCGACGAACCCAGCGGCGAGCCATCATCGAAGTACGCGCGCCGGTACCACGCGCCATCCCATCCGTTTGCGTCCAGGTTCTGCTGTAATTGTGCGGCTTCGTTGTCGCAGCGTTGAGCAAATGACGGGTCGCCGTAAATTCGCGCAAGATCGGCGAATTGTTTGAGCACGTCAAACTGGAAGAATCCCAGCCAGACGCTTTCTCCTTGACCTTTTTCTCCCACTTTGTCCATGCCGTCATTCCAATCGCAGGAACCGATCAATGGCAAGCCATGTCGTCCGTAGCGCAAGCTTCGCTCAATGGCACGCACACAATGCTGATAAAGGTTGGCCGATTCTCCCGAGCGAATGGGCAGATCATAGTAAGAATCTTCGTCGGGATTGATTGGACGCCCTTCAAGGAAATGCGCCGATTCGGCGAGAACGGGAAGATCTCCTGTGCTGGCGACGTAGCGGCAGACTGCCAGCGGCAGCCACAGGTAGTCGTCGGAGCATTTGGTGCGCACGCCTCGGTCGCTAGGGGGATGCCACCAATGCTGCACATCGCCTTCGACGAACTGATGAGCCGCACAGCGCAGCAGATGGTCGCGCACCAGCTGCGGCTTTGTGTAGACCAGTGCCATAACATCTTGCAACTGGTCGCGAAAGCCGAATGCGCCCCCAGACTGATAGTGGCCGCTGCGCGCCCATAGGCGGCAGGCGAGGGTTTGATACATAAGCCAGCCGTTGGCCAGGATATCCAATGATCGGTCTGGCGTTTCAATTTGTACTGCGCCCAGCGCGTCCAGCCAGTATGCACGCACCGCATCGAGTTCGCCGCGGGCGGCAACAGAGCCTCGCAAACGTTGGATTAGATTAATGGCATCGCCGCTGCTGCCCGATACGCCCAGCCTGAATATGAACTCGCGCTCTTGGCCATCTTTTAATTCAAATGAAGTTTGAATAGCCGCGCATGGATCAAGGCCCGCGCCTACCTTACCTGATAGCCGCAGGCGTTTGAGAGCTGCCGGGCTTTGCAGCGTTCCATTGCGGCCAAGAAACTCTTTGCGGTCACCGCTGACCGTGCACGGCGAATTGCCCGCTTCGAGATCGAAAAAGGCAGTTCTGCCGGAAAATTCGGTGTTATAGGCATTACGTGCAAGCAGTGCGCCTGTGCCCGGATCGATCTCGGTGACAATGTGCATGGCCGATTTGGCTGGGAGGTCGCCCAGAACCCATTGCACATAGCCCGTGGCCGACAACTCGCGCGATCGGCCCGATTCGTTGCGTATTTTCCATACAAAAAACTTGAGCGGCGCATCAAGCGCCACATAGACCCATAGCTCCGAATCTATGCCATTTTCCGAATGTTCGAAAACGCTGTAGCCAAAGCCGTGGCGCGCTACATAAGGCGACAGGCCGCCGCAGGGGCGGGCCGTTGGCGACCAGAATTGACCGCTGCTTTCGTCGCGTAAATAAAATGCTTCGCCGCTTGAGTCGCTGACTGCATCATTGCCCCACGGAGTCAGGCGAAATTCGTGGGCATTCTCGCTCCATGTATAAGCCTCGCCGCTTTCTGAAACAATACTGCCGAATTCCGGATTGGCCAGTACGTTGACCCAAGGAGCAGGGGTACCCATGTCGGGTGTGATGGTGATGACGTATTCGCGGCCGTCAGGCGTGAACCCGCCCAGGCCGTTGCTGAGAATCAGATCGTGGCGCGCCAGCCTGGGGATTTCGGGGACGATATCGCGCAAGCTCTTGGCTGGCGCAAACCTCGGAATACGCAGCTCGGCCACGCCAAGCCGGTTGACTTGTTCAGACAGTGTCCCCGCACTATCGGCAATAATTACGCGAGCCACTGATTGGAGCAGGATCCGGTCTTCATTGGGAATCTGGTCGCCCGAGCGTACGAAAATCCCGCCGGGTTTATCGATAACATGCGCTTCTACCGCAGCCGCAATCAGCCCCATGATTTGGTCTTGCAATAGTTGCCGATAGCCCGCGTGGTCTTCGTTCCAGATCACCAGGTCGAGCGTCAGGCCTTTTCGGCGCCAATACGTGTGTGCACGCACCATCTGGCGCACCAGATCGATGTTTGCAGGATCTTTGATCTGCAGCAGCACAATTGGGAAGTCGCCCGAAATGGCATAGCCCCAAAGGCCGGATTGTCCACGACGATTCTGGATCAGGACGCTTGCTTCGGCCCGAAACGATGAGTTTTGATAAATGATCGAGCTGGCGAGCCTGCCAAACAAATTGGCATCGGCTTCCGTCACATTGAGCTGGCGCAGCACCACCTGGCTGTGAGTCCAGCTTAATTCGAAAACCCGGTCTGCCAAATGACGGTCCTGGTACTTGTCGATCAAGGCCAGACTGGTATCGCGGTTGTTCGCGACACCCGTCACCATGTCGATAACGGCCGATTGGTGAGGCCCTAGCGTGATTCGCAAGCGAATAGCGGCGATCGGATCGAGCACCGAGCCTTGGCTTCCCGACAAAGCGGCCGGCATACGCATGGCTTGCGGCGACTGTGGCGTATTGCCGCGCCCCAGAAATTTGGACCGATCCGTTTCGTACGAGATATGCTCGACTTCCACACCGTGGGCCGTCATGAGATGGAACATCCAGGGCGGGTGTTCGTCGGGCGAGCGAGCGCGGCGAGTGCTCAGAATCGCACCTTCGGATTGAACGATTTCCGTCTGGACAAACAAATTGCTGAATGCCGGATGCACAGCATCGGCCGCAGCCGGCGCCAGGACAATTTCGGTATAGCTGGTGATCTCGATCGTTCTGGTCGTGTGGGAGCGGTTGACGATACGGCAACGGCGCAACTCGATATCGTCTTCGGGTGAAACGACGATTTCGGTATGGGTATCGAAATCGGCGTCGTCGCGGCTGAACTCGGCCCTCCCTTCCGAAAAAACCACCTCATAATGCCGTGGAGGCTTCAGGGTCGGTTGATAGGTCGTAGACCAGAACGCCGTGCCGGTGATATCGCGTAGATAGCAAAACGTGCCCCACTGGTCGCGTGTGGTGTCTTCGCGCCAGCGCGTGATGGCCAAATCCTTCCAAAGACTATAGCCGCTGCCGGCCGCGCTCACCATGACGTGATAGCGACCGTTTGACAAGAGCTGTACTTCGGGAACGGGCGTATTGGGGCTGCTAAAAACGCGCGCCGATGTTCCCAGCCCCGGTGAGATGACGCTGCGTATGACCGCCAGTTCGGTGTGCTTTGCGTACGAGGCGTCGACTCTGGGAATTTTTTCATGCAGCAAGAGCAGGGTTGCCTGGAATGACAGATTGGCTTCAAAGCGCTTTTGCATGGGTCTGTCCAGCAATACATACGCCAGCGACAGAAAGCTCATACCTTGATGGTGAGCCATGAATGAACGAATGACAGCGCAGGTTTTGCCGCGAGGAAGGCGTGAAGGCGTGAAATCGATGGCTTCAAAAAAGCCGAATCGGCCCTCGAATCCTTCGGCCGACAGGCGTCGCAAATTACGGCAGGCTTCGGCAGGCGCAACCATCAAGGCCAGCATCGACGCATAGGGAGCCACGACCAGGTCATCGGCCAGCCCACGTTTGAGGCCCAGGCCTGGCACGCCAAACGCACGGTACTGATAGCTTAGATTAGCATCCAGGGTATTGAAACCGCTTTCCGAAACACCCCAGGGAACGCCACGCCGCGCGCCATACTCTATCTGCCGCTTCACCATCGACTTATAGGTCTGGTCGAGCAGGGTTTTGTCAAACGTAGGCATGATCAGTAGCGGCATCAGATATTCGAACATCGATCCGCTCCACGACAAGAGCGTCGCTTCGCCGCCTAACGCGGTCAATTGCCGGCCTAGTGAAAACCAGTTTTCCTGGGGTAACTCGTCTTGTGCTATCCCGACAAACGAGCATAGTCTGGCTTCCGACGCCAGCAAATCGTAGAAACTTTCGTCGCAGCGCCGCTCATCGACGTTATAACCGATTGTCAGCAGATGATTACTCTTGTCATACAGGAAGTCGTAATCCATCCGTGCAAGTTCGCGCGACTGAAGGCCAAGTTGCATGAGCGTGTCGATACGCTCTTGAGCTCTCTGGGCAGCTTGCGGCAGCCATGTGGCAACCTTTTCCAGCCAATTCTTTTGTTCGGGGGTAACGCTTGATTCAAACTGGCGCTCAAGCTCGGGCCATAGCACTGTTTCATATTGGCTGAGCTCATACAGTGTGGGGATCAAGTTCAGTTCGGGGAATTCCGTCAGCCACTGGGCCGGCGCGCCGGGCTCGGCCCAGGGAGCCAGGAATGTCAGCTCATCGCATGCTTCCTGGCACTGTCTGTTCAGGGCTCGACTCCAGCGGTTTGTTTCCGGGGCTGAATCGGGATCCAGACTGGCGCAATACAGAGCGGTGGCCAGAGTCATGCCATCCAGCGTATCTCGAAGCGCCCATAGCGTGGCGGGCCGGCTCTTGCAGGCTGAGTCAAGAGCTTTTTCAAACGTTGTCAACGAACTGGGTAAATTGTTTTCCAGAGTGTCCAGCAGCAGGTTGAAAGAATCGCGTAAGCCTTCGAAAAAACGCGCCGGGAAGATAGTTTGATGAACCGTGCCGAGCAGGCCCGAATGCAAGGTCAGCAGGTGTCCGGCCAGGTTGCCGCTATCGACGGTTGAAATATAGTACGGATGCAAGGGCTGCAAGGTCAGGGTGTCGTACCAATTATAAAAATGGCCCTGGTGCCGCTCCATGACTGCCATCGTACGCAGGGAATTTCCTGTGCGCTCCATCATCAGGCCAGCCTGGATGTAGCCAAAATCACAAGCGGCCAGATTGGCCAGCAAGGCTAACCCGATATTGGTGGGTGAAGTGCGATGCGCAATACTCTCGACAGGGTGCTCCTGGATATTGTCCGGAGGCAGCCAATTATCGTCCGGCCCCACCCATGTTTCAAAGAAGGCCCATATTTTGCGGGCTTGCTTGCCCAGAAACAGGGCTTGTTTGGGCGTTAAGTCGATTTTGCCGCTGGCAAGAGGCCGGCTGAGCCACCAGACCAGGGCGGGGGACAGCAGCCATAGCAGCAAGATAGGAGCTGCAACCGCGAGCGCGGCGGGTTGCCAGCGGGCCAGATAAAAAGCGGCGCCAGCCGCCATGACGGGCCCGACCCACATTACCGCATAAGCGCTGCCCAGGCTCGAACCGGTAGTGCGGTTGGCCTGGCTCGACGGATTCCACTGGAGCAGCCGCTTATGGCTGACCCGCACCCGCCAGAGAGTGCGAAAAACGGCGTCCAGACTGTAGAACGCTTCATACGGCAGGCAGGTCAAAGTCAGCCCCACCTGCGCGAATCGCCGGCCCGCCGATTGCATCGACGTGGAAAGATGCTGCCTGAGTAATACGTCGTCAGCGATGCGTAGCAGATCGAGCAAGGAAGCCATGAATGGCGGTATGAACAGGATGCCCAGCACCGCCTCGGTCCAGAACCAGGAGTCGGGCATCACTGTCCAGGCAAGCATCAACAGCAACACCAGCGCGGGAGGCACGACGCTGCGGCGCAGATTGTCCAGTATTTTCCAGCGCGACAAGGCTGAAAGCGGGTTCTTCGGGCGTTTGCCATCGACACGCGGGCTGTGCGGCAGCAACCATCCTGTCAGCTGCCAGTCACCGCGAATCCAGCGATGCCTCCGGCTGACATCCACGCTATACCGGGATGGTTCTTCTTCGTACAACTGGACGTCGCTCAGCAGCCCGCAGCGGACATAGCAGCCTTCGAGCAAGTCATGGCTAAGCACCGCGTTTTCCGGTATGCAATGGTCAAGCACCAGCCCGAAGGCATCGACGTCATAGATCCCTTTGCCTATAAACGAGCCCTCGTGAAATATATCCTGGTACACATCTGACACGGTGCGTGTGTAGGGGTCGATACCGGGCTCTCCACTACACAGTTGTGCATAGAACGATGCACCCGACGCCGGCAGGCTGGCGGCCACGCGAGGCTGCAAAATTCCATAGCCTTCGGTGATGCGGCCCTTTTTGCCATCGTAGCGAGCCTGGTTTAGCGGATGCGCCATCGCGCCGGCGAGCCGCCACGCCGCATCCCGCGGCAGCTGCGTGTCGGTGTCCAGCGTAATTACATATTTGACGTTCGATAGAACGTCGGTCTTGCCCACCACACATGAAAAGGCGTCGCGTGAGCTGCCGCGCAAGAATTCGTTCAAATGGGACAATTTGCCGCGCTTGCGCTCGTACCCCATCCAGATTTTGTCTTGCGGATTCCAGCGACGCGGACGATGAAACAGGAAAAATGTATCGTCCTCGTCTTTACGGTATTTTTGATTCAGCTCGTGGATATTATCTCTGGCGCGCTCAAGCAAGGACTGGTCTTGCGGCAGGCTTTCAGTTTGCGCGTCGACAAAATCGGTCAGCAGGCCAAAGTGCAGATGCTTGTCTTGGTTGGCCAGGAACCGGACCTCGAGCATGCTGCTCAAATCATCGATTTCATCCAGATTCGTGAGCATGGTGGGAACAACGACCAAGGTGCGTGATTCGGACGGGATGCCTTTGGAAAAATCCATGCGCGGCAAGGGCTTTGGTTGCACCAGCAAAGTAAATAGCCAGTTGAACAAGGCGATGCCCAGGTGGCTGGCGCCAATAAGCGACAAGGCGGCCATCAGCGCCAATGTCCAGCCGCTTATCCCTTCCATATAGGCCTTTGCAATCAGGCCGCATGCAAACAGTATGGTCAATGGGGCTATACCGCCAAGATAGCAAAATAGTGGCGCTCTGCTGGCTCTTCTGTGCACACGCTCCATAAATGTAAGTTTCGCGCCGGTATTGCGTTCCAGCGTAGCCAGCCCCTTGTCGACCAGATAGAATCCAACGTGGCCCTTGCGGGCGTTGTCCCCGTGCTCGACCAGACTGTCGGCGGCCAGCGCGATCGCTTTTTCTGCTACCTGCACCTCGGAAAAACTGGAATTTTTGGCAATCCTTTCGACGGCGTGGCGATATCGGTCGCGCGTACCGAAATCCATTTGGCTATAAGCGGCGACGGGGTCCTTTTGCAAGGTCCGTTCAACGATACTCATTGTTTCTACGAATTCGCGCCAGTTCATCGTTGCCAGGAATCGAAGGCTGACGATGCTGTTGCTAATGGACACCTGATCGGCCGCTTGCTGTTGCACTTCCGTCGATATCAATTGTTCGATGCTGGTGCCCGACTGCTCAAGACGTTGTTCAATCCATGTCAAAGGTAAAGCGAGCGCCGGGCCCTGGCCTTGCAGGCGCCGCGCCAGTTCGGCCACAAACGAACCGGCCATGGCAGGATCGGAGCGCGCCATATCGGCGATGACCAGGATCAGACTGGTAGGGTCGCTCTCGACCGTCTGTCTCATGCGGTCGGCCCATATACCGGCCAGATTTCGGCTATTTCGATTGTCCAACAGGCAAACGGCTACCCGCCGCAGATTTTCGATGAGCGCCAGGCGCAGCATAATGGGTATCGCCCATAGTTCGCCCAGTTTAAGAGGAGTGATTTTTTGGTAAGCCGCCACGAAGCGGCTTAAGCTTTCCGGGTCGAGGCGGGCGTCGCTGTGCGAGGTGATTTCCAGCGCGATGTCGTACACTCTGGGCAAGCCGGCCGATACGCCTTTTGATAACCGGGGCAAGCCGCGGCTATAGCCTTTTGGCAAGTGCCGTTTGGCGGTTCGAATTTGTTCTTCGATGAAGTAGTAATTATCCAGCAACCATTCCGAGGCCGGTTCAACTTGCCGGTTCGCTTCAACAGCGGTGAGCAGTAGTGCGCAGGCTTCACCCAGCATGCGTTCATTGCCGGACAGGCGCACAAGCAGTTGATCTTGCGCGAAGGCAATACTTAGTTTGTGCGAGTTGGCAAGGCGTTGACCATGCAGCTCCATCTGGTGGGCACTAAACAGCTCCGAACGCAATGGGGGTTCTTCTCGTTGCGTACGCTGTAGGCGCCCTGGCTTGATGGCTAAATTGACCTGGCTGAATAAATGTCTGGCAATGTTTAGAACATTCGATTTCAACTTCGCTCCTTCTTTATTCAAGTCTCCCTCTTGATACCCATATTGACTACGCTCCGTTGACTGCGCTATCTACGATGATACGCTACGCATCCGGAAGATATTTGCGTCAGAATGTTACGCCGTGATGAAACCGAGGTGGAGCCGCGCGGCTGGTGACTATAAGCGCGGTAGCGTACAGAATATTGTGGCTTTTGGTGTACTCTGTAAAGGCCGTACGCCGCAGATTGCCCGTGCGCCCAGGGAACTGGATTCATGTCGGCCTGACTAACAGGAAGGGGAACATCATCGATGCTCATGCCGATACAACCATTCAGCCAACACGAGGCTTACCTATGACTGCTCACCAGCCGACTTCACCGCATACGCACTTGCTCTCAAACGGCAGGTATCATGTCATGGTGACAAGTGGCGGGGGAGGCTACAGCCTCTGGGACGGCCTTGCGGTGAATCGCTGGCGCGAAGACAAGACCTGCGATCAATGGGGTACCTTTTTCTACCTGCGCGACACTGAAAGCAATTATCTTTGGTCGGCAGGCCTCCAGCCAACACAAAAAGTGGCAGATCGCTACGTGGTTGATTTTTCAGCGGGGCGCGCGGTATTTTGCCGCAGAGATCGTGGCATCGAAACGCGCTGCGATATCGTCGTTTCGCAAGAAAACGACGTCGAGGTGCGCCGCCTTTCCATCACGAACCGTTCCGGGCAAAGAAAGGCACTGGAACTGACCAGCTATCTTGAAATCGTGCTTAGCGCGCCAGCCACCGACTCTGCCCATCAGGCGTTCAACAAACTATTTGTTGAAACCGAAATCGTCGCGGGCGACCAGACTATTTTGGGGCGCCGGCGGTCACGCGCCGTGGGTGAGTCTGCGCCGCTGATGTTCCATACCCTCAAGGCGCACACGCCCATAAAGGGCCGGATGTCTTTTGAGACTGATCGTTTGCGTTTTATTGGACGTGGCCGTTCTGCGACCGACCCTCAGGCGCTGGACGCTAACCAGAGCCTGTCTGGCAGCGCTGGCCCGGTGCTTGATCCGGTCGCGGCGATTCGTTGCCGTATTACTATCGATCCAGGAAAAACCGCCGTGCTGGATTTTATGACGGGGGTCGGGGAAACGCGTGAGGCCTGCCTGCAGCTGGCCGGGAAGTACCGCAAAAGGCCCTGCGCCGATCAGGTTTTAGCCCAGGCACCCAACTACGAACTCAGCGTTCAGAGCGCGCTTGGGGCAACGCCAGAACAGGCACAATCGTATCAACACCTGGCCAGCTTCATCATTTATCCCAATGCGTCATGGCGCGCTGACGCCAGCACGCTTTGCAAGAATCAGCTAGGGCAGCCGGGCTTGTGGCCATATGCGATCTCGGGCGATTTGCCCATTGTCTTGTTGCGCGTGACCAATGAGGCCGGCCTGGATGTGGCTCGCCAACTGGTGCAAGCCCATGCGTACTGGCGTCGGTACGGATTGGCTGTCGATTTGGTGATTTTGGGCGACGACGGAGCCAAACAAACGCATTCCCTGAAAGATCAGATCACGCAGATCATCGACGTTGCGGGTCAAACCGGCCAGCTTGACCAACGTGGCGGCATTTTTATGCGAGCTTCCAGTCAAATAGATGATAAAGGCTTGGTGCTTTTGCAGTCGGTTGCTCGTGTTGTGATCAACGATTGCGAGGGCGCGCTGGTGCAACAGCTAGCGCGCCACACGGGCGCTACGCCTGGCCATATCAAACCGTCACGGCGCGTTCCTGTAGCGGCACCCCTTGTGGGTGCCACACCATCCTCGCCCGCAGTAGCCTTGCCCGAACGCGAGCTGGTATTTGACAACGGGCTGGGAGGATTCACCGCCGACGGATGCGAATACGTCATCAGAACCACTCCGGACGCGATGGCGCCCGCTCCCTGGATCAATGTGCTGGCCAACCCATTCTTTGGCAGCCTCATTACAGAAAGTGGTAGTGCACACACATGGAGCGAGAACTCGCACGAGTTCCGTCTCACCCCGTGGTCCAATGATCCGGTGAGCGACCGCAATACCGAGGCCTATTATGTGCGCGACGAAGAAAGCGGTCATTTCTGGTCGCCCACGCCGCTGCCTGCGGGCGGAACCACGCCTTATATAAGCCGGCATGGCCGTGGCTACAGCGTTTTTGAACACAGCGAAGATGGAATAGCCTCTGAACTGTGCGTGTATGTGGCGATTGATGCGCCCATCAAATTCGCGCGTTTGCGGCTGTGCAATATGTCGGGCCGTGCCCGTCGCATGTCGGTGACGGGCTATGTAGAATGGGTGCTTGGCGACGAAATCACGAAGACGCGCATGCATGTCATCACCAGCACCGACGCGGGCAGCGGCGCCGTGTTGGCGCACAATGCCTATAACACGGCATTTTCGGGGCGCACGGCATTTTTCGATGCCGACGATATCGGGCAGGGGAGCGCCACGGGGGATCGGGCCGCCTTTTTGGGATCCGATGGCGATCTGCGGCACCCGGCGGCCATGCGGCAGCCCGCTCTGGACGGGCGGGTAGGCCCCGCGCTCGACCCTTGCGCCGCGATTCGCGTGCCGTTTGAGCTCGCACGGGGCGAACAACGCGAAATTATTTTCCGTCTGGGTGCCG
>SCRC01000089.1 GCA_004297945.1 Candidimonas sp.
TTGTAGCGGCAGCCCTTGTGGCTGCCGCTACAAAAACCCACCCGTGGTTAATGTAGCGGCAGCCCTTGTCGCTGCCATTTTTTATCCCGAAATGTAGCGGCAGCCCTTGTGGCTGCCATTCCCACCAAATTACCAATACCAAAACAACCAACGAATCAAGGATACAAACCGCGCACTTCGCGCGCTTCCAGGATGCGCGAGCAGGCGACGATGAAGGCGGCGGTTCGCATGGTGACTTGATGCTCTTTGGCCACGGCGGAAATGGCCGTGTAGGCCGTGCGCATCATCGCCTCCAGGCGGTGGTTGATCTCGGCTTCGGTCCAGTAGAAGCTGGAGAAATCCTGCACCCACTCAAAGTAGCTGACCGTCACGCCGCCGGCATTGGCGACCACGTCGGGCACGATGTGCGTGCCTTTGGAGTTGAGGATATCGTCGGCTTCCGGAGTGGTTGGGCCGTTGGCGCCTTCGACCAGGATTCGGGTCTTGATCGAGTTGGCATTGTGCTTGGTGATCTGGCCTTCCAACGCCGCCGGGATCAGTATCTCGGTTTCAAGCGCCCAGAATTCGGCCGGGGTTAGCGTGTCGCTGTCAGCCGCGCCCGCCACGCCGCCTGTTTGCTCGACATGATTGAGCAGGCCCAGCACGTTCAGGCCATTGGCGTTATGCACGCAACCGGTATGGTCTTGCACGGCGATAACCTTGGCGCCTTGTTCGTAGAAAAGACGTGCAGCGGTACCGCCCACATTGCCGAAGCCCTGCACGCTGACGCGCGCCCCTTTTAGCGGGATGCCCAGATCGTTCGCGGCTTCGCTGCCCACTACGAATACGCCTCGCCCGGTCGCTTCGACGCGCCCCAGGCTGCCACCCAAAGAGACCGGCTTGCCGGTTACGACGCCGGTCGCGGTGGCGCCTTCGTTCATGGAATATGTGTCCATCATCCACGCCATGGTCTGGGCGTTGGTGTTCACGTCGGGTGCCGGGATGTCTTTGTGGGGCCCGATGATGACGCCGATTTCACTGGTGTAGCGCCGTGTGATCCGTTCAAGTTCGGGCATCGAGTAGTTGCGCGGATCGATGCGCACGCCGCCTTTGGCGCCGCCAAACGGCAAGTTGACTGCGGCATTTTTTACCGACATCCAGGCCGACAGGGCCATGACCTCGGACAAGGTGACGTCCTGGTGAAACCGCACGCCGCCTTTGCCGGGGCCGCGCGAGACATTGTGCTGTACGCGATAGCCTTCGAAGTGGGTAATGGTGCCGTTGTCGAGCTCTACCGGAATGTCGACGACAAGAATCCGCTTGGGTCGCTTGAGCGTTTCCAGCCACTTGCTCAGACGCCCCAGGTAAGGCGCAACCCGGTCAACCTGTTCAAGATAAATGCCCCACGGACCTGGGTCTTTCTGATTGAGGTAGGAAGGGATGGCGTGAACAGGTTGCGTCGACATGGTGTGGCCTCGCGAGTGATGAAGATGATGAGTTGAAAAGACGAGTTGAAAGAAATCCGATGCGGCAGTTTACCGCGCCGAGTGTGTTGTGTCCCCAATTAACCATTTCATAAATAAATAGGGACGCATTAAATAGAAGGCCCGTGATGCCCACGTTGCCAATGTAGGGGCCGCCCTTGTGGCTGCCATTCTTGATGCCTCCCGGCGAGGCCTCGCCACCACGCTCCAGAATATGAACTTATGTGTTTTTGAATTAATGCCTCGCAGCGATATGCAGTCAACCAATAAGTCGTTCCCTTGTCACGCCGCCACCTTCAGACTGTACCTTTAAATCAGGTACTTGTGGCAATCGCGGCAGGCTTAAATCTCTAGATCCGCAGTCAACGTTGGCGCAAGTAACCGCAGGCAAGGGTTACGGTGACTATTTTTCCTTCTTCCTTCGACCCCGCAACGCGGACCCGGTGGGACAAGCTGCTGGGTGAAGTGGTGACCATCGCGGCCAAGCATCCCGATGCGGTATTTGCGTCGTCTCTTGCCGCCGAAGACATGCTGCTGCTTCACGCCATTGTGCAGACCCAGGCTCCGATCGAGGTCTTTACCCTGGACACCGGGCGCCTGCCTGCGCAAACCTTAGGGCTGATAGACACGATTGCCGACCGTTACGGTGCCGCCGTAAAGGCGATCAGGCCCGATCCGGCCGCGGTGCATGAGCATGTTGCGCAGCACGGCGAATTTGCGTTTTACGAAAGCGTGGTTTTGCGCAAGGCTTGCTGTGCCATACGCAAGGTCGAGCCTTTGCGGCGCACCTTGAAAGGCCATTCGGCCTGGATTACCGGGCAGCGGCGTGGTCAGTCTGTGACGCGTGTTGAGCTGGCCGAGTCCGAGTTCGATCCGGTGTTCGGCTTGCAAAAGTACAACCCCCTGGCCGGGTGGACCGAAGATCAGGTCTGGGCGGTCATTCGCGCGCTGGACATCCCGTACAACCCCCTGCATGACCAGCACTATCCCTCAATAGGCTGCGATCCGTGCACCCGGGCGATCAGGCCTGGCGAAGACGCGCGGGCAGGCCGATGGTGGTGGGAGCAAAGGGCATCCAAAGAATGCGGCTTGCACGCCGGCAACCTGAAGGCGATAGATGCACAGACGTAGCGGCAGCCCTTGTGGCTGCCATCAATACGCTAAGCAACCAAGCAAAACTGACAAAGTGCACGATTGATTTAGAGATGGAATTAAATACTGAATTCACTAAGGAACACAATGAGCAAGATCGCTGAACGCACGCATCTGGATTGGCTGGAGTCCGAAGCTGTTTATATTTTGCGCGAGGTGGCCGCCGAATGCGAACGGCCGGTGCTGCTTTTTTCGGGCGGCAAGGATTCCGTGGTGCTGCTGCGCCTGGCTGAAAAAGCATTTCATCCGGCGGCCTTTCCGTTTCCCCTGATGCATATCGATACGGGCCATAACTTTGACGAGGTGATCGAATTTCGCGATCGCCGGGTGGCCGAACTGCGCGAGCGCTTAATCGTGCGCCGCGTCGAAGATTCCATCGCGCGTGGCACGGTGGCGCTGCGGGCGGCGACCGATTCGCGCAATGCGGCGCAGGCCACGACACTGCTCGAAGCCATCGAGGAATTTTCTTTCGATGCATGCATAGGCGGCGCCCGGCGCGACGAAGAAAAGGCCCGGGCCAAGGAGCGTGTGTTCTCGTTTCGTGGCGAGTCGGGCCAGTGGGATCCCAAGGCGCAACGCCCAGAGCTATGGAACTTGTTCAATACCAAGGTCCACAAGGGTGAAAACATGCGCGTCTTCCCCATTTCCAACTGGACCGAGCTGGACATCTGGCAATACATACAACGCGAAGACTTAAGCTTGCCCTCCCTCTATTACGCTCATGAACGCGAGGTCATCGGGCGCAACGGCCTGCTGGTTCCCTTGACCCCACTGACGCCTCTTCGAGACGGAGAGGCCGCGCAAACCTTGAGCGTGCGCTTTCGCACCGTTGGCGACATTTCTTGCACCTGCCCCGTGGCATCCACGGCCAGCGATGCCGCCGCCATCATTGCCGAAACCGCGGTGACCACCATTACCGAGCGCGGCGCAACGCGCATGGACGATCAAACTTCCGAGGCTTCGATGGAACGCCGGAAAAAACAGGGGTACTTCTAATGAACGCAGTCAATGAATCGTGGCTGTCGGCCGCCAACTCGGGCGTGCTGCGCCTGATTACGGCGGGCTCGGTCGACGATGGAAAATCGACGCTAATCGGCCGCTTGCTGTACGACAGCAAAGGCGTCTTTGCCGATCAGCTTGAATCTGTCGCACGCTCCAAATACAAGCGCGTGGCCGCCAGCGAGATCGACTTGTCGTTGCTGACCGACGGCCTGGAGGCCGAACGCGAGCAGGGCATTACGATAGACGTGGCGTATCGCTATTTTGCGACGCCGCTGCGCAAGTTCATTGTGGCCGATGCACCGGGGCATGAACAATACACGCGCAATATGGTAACGGGCGCCTCGACCGCGCAGGTGGCGATCATCCTGATTGACGCGAGCCGTGTGGCAAATGGCGAACTATTGCCGCAGACCAAACGCCATAGCGCCCTGGCTCAGCTGCTGGGCCTGCAGCACATAGTCGTAGCGGTCAACAAGATGGATCTGGTCGGCTGGAGCTCACAGGTCTTCGAACAAATACGCCAAGCCTATGCCGCGCTGGCCCAGAAGCTGGGCATTGCCGCGTTCCATATTGTTCCGATGTCGGCCCTCAAGGGTGACAACGTGGTCGAACGTTCCGGTAAAACGCCTTGGTATGACGGCCTTCCCTTGTTGTCCCTGCTGGAGAACCTGCCAACGTCGACGCCGGATACGCAAGCCGCAGCGCGATTCTTCGTGCAGTGGGTAATACGTCACGGTGGTCACCACGTTAACGATTTTCGCGGCTTTGCCGGGCAGCTGGCGGGCGGCAGCTTGCGTGTGGGCGATGCGGTCAAGGTGCTGCCCTCGGGCCAAACAGCCAAGGTGGCACGCCTGGTGCAATTCGATCGCGATGTCGAATCGGTGGTGGGTGGCGACAGTGTTGCCGTCGTGCTCGATAGCGACATCGACGTCTCGCGCGGAGACTTGATCGTGGCCGCCGATGCGCCCATTCGTGTCAGCCGCGAATTCGACGCCGACCTTTGCTGGCTCGATCAGCAGGGCTTGAGTCAGGCGCGTTCGTATTGGCTAAAACAAGGCACGCGAGTCACCCAGGTCAAAATCACGGCCGTGCATACCCGCCGCGATATCCACGAACTGCAGCACGTCGCCGTTGCGACCGGAAGCACCCTGGCCTTGAACGATATTGGCAGGGTCACGCTGATGTCGCGCGACCCGCTCGCCCTGGACTCCTATGCCGAACAGCCCGCCACCGGATCCTTCATCTTGATTGACACGGCCACGCATCAAACCGCCGCCGCGGGCATGGTGCGCTAACATACGATCTTGATTTATCGAGGTTTTGCCACCCACAAGGGGTGGCGCTACACAACGCTCCGGCTGGTTTCTGTAGCGGCACCCCGTTTCTGTAGCGGCACCCCGTTTCCGTAGCCGCACCCCGTTTCCGTAGCCGCACCCCGTTTCCGTAGCCGCACCCCGTTTCCGTAGCGGCACCCCTTGTGGGTGCCATCGCCCCTTCAAGGTACTAATTAGAATGTCGCCAACTGATTCCATGGAAAGCCGCCTGGCCCACGTTCGCCAACGCATAGCAGGCGCATGCGCGAAGGCAGGCCGATCGCCCGCCGAGGTCACGCTATTGCCGGTAAGCAAAACCTTCGGCATCGAGGAAATACGCCAGGCCATGGCGCTCGGCCTGAATCGTTTCGGTGAAAACAAGACTCAGGAAATCGGCCAAAAGGCGCCGCAGTTCAGCGATTCCGCCTTGTCCTGGGTCATGATAGGGCATCTGCAAACCAACAAAGCCAAAGAAGCCGCAAGGCTGGTAGACGAAGTGCAGTCGCTCGATCGTTTGCCGCTCGCGCGTGCGCTGGAGCAGCGTCTGCAGATTGAAGGCCGCGCCATTGACGTGCTGGTGCAAATCAAAACGTCGACCGAGCCCAGCAAGTTTGGCCTGGAGCCCACCGAGCTGCCCGGGTTTTTGAAAGAACTGGCGGTATTCGAGTGCCTGCGCGTTAAAGGCTTGATGACGCTGGCCATCAATTCGCCCGACGAAGCCGCCGTACGGGCCTGCTTTTCCAACCTGCGCCTGTGGCGTGACCGCATGCAGGCCGAAGGCGCGGAAAGCTTAACCCGCCTGTCCATGGGCATGAGCGGCGACTTCGAGTGGGCCATAGCAGAAGGCTCCACCGAAATCCGCGTCGGGTCCGCCATCTTCGGCCAACGCAATTACGCGGTGCCGGGCGCAGCGGCATAGCCGCCGATCGCGCCGCTTATCTGTAGCGGCACCCCTTGTGGGTGCCAGAATCGTTTCTGTAGCGGCACCCCTTGTGGGTGCCATCGTTTTCGTAGCGGCAGCCCTTGTGGCTGCCATCGCCAATCAAAACGATATCTTGCATAGATGACAGGCACAAGGCCTGTCGCTACATGCCTGTCGCTACATGATTCACGCACGCGTTTTTCGTCGTCGATATGGCCGCCACAAGGGCTGCCGCTACTAGCGACAACCACGCAAGCGTCATGGGCCGTTAAGGTGGGGCGGGCGATTTGGGCGCGCCGCCCCGAAGCTGGTTCTGCGTGCGGGAAGTCATGGCGCAGCCATGACCGTGCCCGTCAGAGCCCGAACCGCCTTAATGGCCCATGGCGCGGGGCTAGAAGGTTTTGGGCGGGATTGGGTTACCGGAAACGCTACTAGCTGCGAATGCCACCCACAAGGGGTGGCGCTACAGGCTGCCGCTACAGGCTGCCGCTACAGGCTGCCGCTACAGCAAGGCGCTACAAGCCGCGACGGGAACACCTACACCCCATACTGCTTCAACCCCTCCAGGCTTAACACCTGCACCGCCCCGTATTCGATACGCAGCAACTTTGCAGCCTCCAGAACGCGCATCGCCTGGTTGGTGCGCTGGCGCGAAATTCTCGCCAGGTAGCCGACCTCTTCCTGCGTAATATTCAAACGCATCCCCTGGCCCGGATACAGCAAAGGATTAAACAGCTCGGCCAGGCAGCGCGCCACGCGCGCATCGGGCGCAAGCAACCGGTCGTATTCCGCCTTGCCTATAAATTGCGCAACCCGCTCGTTAAGCTGGCGCAGCAAGTAGCGGTTAAACGGAATACTGCTATCGAGCAGCCAATCGAAGCACGCCGCCGGCAGGCGTGCGATGGTGCAACCGCGTAGCGCCACCACATCGTATTTGCGCGCTTCGCGCTTGAGCAGCGACCCTTCACCTATCCAGCCCCCTGCAGGCACGCCGGTTAACGAAGCCATCTTGCCATCGGAATTACCCACCGACACCTTGATCAGGCCATCGAGCACACCTATCCACGCATACGCCATCTCGCCCTTGTGTTCGATGATGGCGCCGGCCGGGTAATGCGCCACGGACATATCGCGCAAGACCCGCGTTTGCTGTTCGTCCGTTAGCAAGGCATACCATGCCGCCGCAATTTGCAAGGATTCTTTCAGTTGCATGGGTGTTTACCCTAGGAAACGCATGAATGTCGCATCCGTGACAGTTGTTCGTAAGCCAAGCTTATACCTTTACATCCAATCGCAGAAAAATTAAATCAGTTATACGCCCCAGGCCTTCTTGATCGCAATGTTCAAGAAACCGGGGGTACTCGCTGAAGGAGACCTCGTGGCGCAAGATTCATCTACAGCCCAGCACCGCACGTTGCCGGATACTTTTCCGGCGTTGGTGATGCATCACGCGCGCGTACGCGGTCAACGGCCCGCACTGCGTGAAAAAGATCTGGGAATATGGCAAACCCTAAGCTGGGGCGAGCTCGCGCAACAAGTGCGTATGCTGGCCAACGGCCTGGCCGCGCTGGATGTCCAGCCGGGTCAGCATGTGGCCATTGTAGGAGAGAATCGGCCTCGTTTATACCTCGCGATGATGGCCACGCAAGCCGTAGGCGCCATTCCCGTGCCCCTGTACCAGGACGCCGTCGCGCAAGAAATGTTGTATGTCATGCAGGATGCGGGCGTGCGCGTAGCCATTGTCGAAGACCAGGAACAGGTCGACAAAATGCTTGAAATTGCCGAGCAGTGCCCGGCGCTGCAGCATATTGTGTACGACGATCCGCGGGGTTTGCGCAACTACGTTTACCCGCAGCTTATGGCGTTTGACGATTTGCTCAATAGGGGGCGCAATTTCGAGCAGCAGCATCCCGATTTCCTCGACGCCGCGATGGCGGCAATAAGTCCTCACGATCCGGCGGCCATGTTCTACACCTCGGGCACCACCGGCAAACCCAAGGGCGTGGTGCTCACCCATCACGCGCTTATCGATCGCGCCCGCGCCGTCCAGAAGATGGAAAAACTCAGCGACGAAGAAGACGTTCTGGCCTACTTGCCGCCGGCCTGGATCGGCCAGAACATGTTTTCGTATACGCAGTTCCTGGTGACCGGGTTTACGGTTAACCACCCCGAATCTCCCGAGACCGTGTCCATTGATATGCACGATATTGGGCCCACGTATTATTTTGCCCCGCCGCGCGTGCTTGAAGGCTTGCTTACCCAGGTCACGATCCGCATGGAAGACGCCAGCCTGCTCAAGCGCAAGTTGTACAAGGCCTGCATGGCGCTGGCCCGGCGTGTGGGTGTGCGCATTCTTGATCGGGACGCGACCGTGGGGGTTTTGGATCGCATCAAATATCAGCTTGGCAACCTGCTGGTGTATGGGCCCTTGCGCAATACTCTGGGCATGAGCCGGGTGCGCGTGGCGTATACCGCAGGCGAGGCCATTGGCCCGGACCTGTTCATATTTTTCCGGTCTATCGGCATTAATCTGAAGCAGTTGTACGGCTCGACCGAAACGTCGGTATTTGTCTGCGTGCAGGCCGACGGCCAGGTGCGTGCCGATACGGTCGGGCCACCGGTCGAAGGGGTGGAAATTCGCGTGGCTGAAAACGGCGAAATCCAGCTTAAAAGCCCAGGCCTGTTCAAAGAATATTACCGCAACCCGCAGGCCACGGCCGAGTCCTACACCGACGATGGCTGGTATCACACGGGCGATGCGGGTTATCTGGATACCGATGGCCAGCTGAAAATTATCGATCGCGCCCGCGACGTGGGCCGGCTGGCCGACGGCAGCCTGTTTGCGCCCAAGTACATCGAAAACAAACTGAAGTTCTTTCCGTTCATTAAAGAAGTGGTGGCGTTTGGCGCCGATAGGCCCGAGGTCTGCGCGTTTATCAATATCGATCTGGAAGCCGTCGGCAACTGGGCCGAGCGGCGCGGCCTGCCTTACGCCGGTTACACGGATCTGGCGGCCAAGCCCGATGTTCAGGAAATGATCAAGGGCTGCGTCGATGCGGTCAATGCCGACCTGGCCACCGATGCCAAATTGTGCGGATCGCAAGTGGCGCGCTTTCTCATTCTGCATAAAGAGCTCGATCCGGACGACGACGAACTGACTCGCACGCGCAAGGTGCGCCGCGGCTTTATCGCCCAGAAATACGCCGCGCTGGTCGAGGCGCTGTTCGCAGGCCAGACTCATCAATTCATCGAAACCGAAGTCAAGTTCGAAGACGGGCGCACAGGCCGGGTTTCGGCCGACCTGACCATCACCGCGGCCCGGGTGTATCCCGGCAACATCAAAAAGGCGGCGTAATGATTCAGGCGGCTCGCGACCAGAGAATCGGCGCAACGATTCTGGAATTGCACAATATTTCGCTGGCATTTGGCGGCGTGAAGGCCTTGAGCGATATTTCGTTCGACGTCAAAGAACACGAAATCCGCGCCATTATCGGCCCTAACGGCGCGGGCAAAAGCTCTATGCTCAATGTCATTAACGGCGTGTACACGCCGCAGCAAGGCGACATCACGCTCGATGGGGTGCGCTTCAATAAAATGAATTCGCGTCGCGCGGCCGAGATGGGCATCGCCCGCACCTTCCAGAACCTGGCCTTGTTCAAGGGCATGAGCGTGCTGGACAACATCATGACAGGGCGAAATCTGCACATGAAAAGCGGCTTGCTGGCGCAGGCCTTTCGGCTGGGCTCGGCCGTGCGCGAAGAAATCGTCAACCGGCAGTTTGTGGAAAACATTATCGACTTTCTGGAAATCCAGGCGCATCGCAAGACGCCGGTAGGGCGCCTGCCCTATGGCTTGCAAAAGCGGGTCGACCTGGGGCGCGCGCTGGCCATGGAGCCGCGTATGCTCTTGCTCGACGAGCCCATGGCCGGCATGAATATCGAAGAGAAGCAAGACATGAGCCGCTTCATTCTCGATGTGAACGACGAGTTCGGCAGCACCATCGTGCTGATCGAGCATGACATGAGCGTGGTGATGGATATTTCCGATCGAGTGGTGGTGCTCGATTACGGCCGCAAAATTGGCGACGGCCAGCCCGACGCCGTCCGTTCCAACCCCGATGTCATACGCGCCTATCTGGGCGCTGGCCACTAGACCAAGGAAAGCAACCATGGCATTTTTCCTGGAAACGGTGTTTGGCGGCTTAATGACCGGTATGTTGTATTCGCTGGTGGCGCTGGGCTTCGTGCTGATCTTCAAGGCGTCTGGCGTTTTCAATTTCGCCCAGGGCGCGATGGTACTGGTGGCCGCGCTGTCCATGGCGCGCTTTGCCGAATGGCTGCCCAAGTGGTTTGGCTTTCATAGCCTGCTGCTGGCCAATATTCTGGCTTTTGCCATCAGCGCCGTGCTGATGTGGGTCATGGCGGTCGTGATCGAGCGCTGGGTGTTGCGCCATCTAGTCAACCAGGAAGCGACGACGCTCTTGATGGCCACGCTGGGCATCAGCTATTTCATGGACGGCCTGGGTCAGATTGTGTTTGGCAGCACGGTGTATTCCATCAACGTGGGCATGCCGAAAGATCCGGCCTTTATTCTTAATTCCGTTTTCGAAGGCGGGATACTGATCAGCATCGAAGACTTGACGGCGGCCGCGGTGGCGGCCTTGCTGGTCGCGGCGCTGGCGTTCTTTTTTCAGTACACCTCCACGGGGCGTGCTTTGCGCGCGGTGGCCGACGACCATCAGGCGGCGCAGTCCATCGGCATTCCGCTAAACCGCATCTGGATCATCGTCTGGACGGTAGCGGGGCTGGTGGCATTGGTTACGGGCGTGATCTGGGGGTCGAAATTCGGTGTGCAATTTTCGCTTTCCGTGGCAGCCTTGCGCGCCTTGCCGGTCGTGATTCTGGGCGGGCTCACGTCTATTCCCGGTGCGATTATCGGCGGGCTGATTATCGGCGTAGGAGAGAAATTATCCGAGGTCTACCTGGGGCCGTTTGTGGGCGGCGGGATCGAAATCTGGTTTGCCTATGTGCTGGCCCTGGTCTTCCTGCTCTTTCGCCCGCAAGGTTTGTTCGGCGAAAAAATAATCGACCGCGTTTGATGTCAATCACCACGGATAGCTAATTATGTTTTATCGCGAAAATGGCCAGTTCAAAAGCAGTTATCGAGCTGATCAGCAGATATTCCCCATCCGCCAGGACCGCCTCTTTATCGCGGGCCTGCTGGCCGTGGCCTTTATCGCGATCCCGCTGTTGGCGTCCAGCTATTTTCTGCAAGCCATTCTTACGCCCTTCCTGATTTTGTCGCTGGCCTGCGTGGGCCTGAATATTCTGGTGGGCTATTGCGGCCAGATTTCGATGGGGTCGGGGGCGTTCATGGCGGTGGGCGCCTATGCCGCCTGGAACTTCGGGGTGCGCAATCCGGGCATGCCGCTGGTGGCGCAAATTATGCTGGGCGGTGTATTTGCCACGCTGGTGGGCATTGTGTTTGGCATTCCCAGCTTGCGCATACGCGGGCTTTACCTGGCCGTTACCACTTTGGCCGCGCAGTTTTTTTCCGACTGGGCGTTTTTGCGAATCCCCTACCTGACGGACTATTCGTCGTCGGGCAATGTATCGGTGCCAGCGCTCACGGCCTTTGGTCTGCCGATTCAAACTCCCGTTCAAAAGTATCTGTTCGTACTGATCTTCGCCGTCGTGTTTGCCTTACTGGCCAAGAACCTCGTGCGCGGCGCCATCGGCCGCCAATGGATGGCGATTCGCGACATGGATGTTGCCGCTTCGGTCATAGGCATACGCCCTGTATACGCCAAGCTCACGGCGTTTGCCGTCAGCTCGTTCATTATCGGTGTGGCCGGCGCGCTTTGGGCCTATATACACCTGGGCTCGTGGGAGCCTTTGGCCTTCGACCTGAATCGCTCATTCCAGCTTCTGTTCATGGTGATCATCGGTGGCCTGGGTTCGATTCTGGGGAGCTTTTTCGGGGCCGCCTTTATTGTGCTGGTGCCTATTGCACTGACCAATGTGCCAGGCTGGTTCGACCTGCCTCTGGCCGTCGACACCGCCGCCCATATCGAACACATGGTGTTTGGCGCGCTAATTGTATTTTTCTTGATCGTCGAGCCGCACGGCCTGGCCCGGCTATGGAGCATAGGCAAGGAGAAGCTGCGTATCTGGCCGTTCCCGCATTAATGTTGTTTTTTAAAAAAGCGATTGCAACGCTTACTTTTAACGTCAGTCGGGTCATTTTGGCCTGGCATGGCGCAATACACGGTGCTTAGCAACACCACACGGAGGACTTGGAGATGAAACATACTTTCAAATTGACGGCTGCCATGTTTGTTGTAGCAGGCACCCTGGGCGCCATGGCCACGCCCGCCACCGCAGCACAAGATCAGTTCATTCCTTTGCTGGCGTACCGTACCGGTTCGTTTGCGCCGCTGGGCATTCCCTGGGCCGATGGCAAAATGGATTACCTCAAACTCGTTAACGCGCGCGATGGCGGAGTCAATGGCGTAAAGCTCAGCTACGAAGAGTGCGAAACCGGCTACGCGACCGACAAGGGCGTGGAATGCTACGAGCGCCTGAAAGCCAAGAACGGTGGGGCGTCGGGGTTCGACCCGCAATCCACCGGCATCACCTTTGCCATCACCGATAAGGCCATCCTGGACAAGGTTTCGGTCGAAACGGTGGGCTATGGCCTGTCGCAGTCGGCCGATGGTGCGGTATTCAAGTGGAACTTCCCCTTGCTGGGAACCTACTGGACCGCCGCCGACACGATGATTCAGGACATTGCCAAAAAGCTGGGCGGCGAAGCCAAGCTAAAGGGCAAGAAAATCGCGCTGGTCTACCATGACTCGCCGTTTGGCAAAGAGCCCATTCCCTTGCTCGAAGCGCGTGCCAAGGCCGATGGCTTTGAATTGCAGCTTTATCCAGTAACCGCGCCCGGCGTGCAACAGAAATCCACCTGGCTGCAAATTCGCCAGAAGCGTCCCGATTTCGTGTTGCTCTGGAGTGCCGGCATCATGACGCCTACCGCCATTCGCGAAGCGCAGGGCATAGGCTATCCGCGCGACAAAATGTACGCCATCTGGTGGGCGGGCTCTGAAAATGATGTCCAGGATCTGGGTGAGGTTGCCAAGGGTTATAACGCGGTGACCATACAAAACAGCGCTGAGCGCGGGAAGGTGCACCAGGAAATCAAAAAATATTTGTACGACAAAGGCCAAGGCACCGATACCGACGGCAAGTATTTTGGAACCATCAGCTATACACGCGGCCTGATGATTTCCATGCTGCAAGTCGAGGCAATTCGCACCGCCCAGGAAAAATACGGAAAAGGCAAGCACATGACACCCGAGCAGGTCCGCTGGGGCTTCGAGCACCTTGATCTGACGCAAGACCGTTTGAATCAGCTGGGGTTCGGCGAAATCATGAAGCCGGTTAAAACTTCGTGCAACGACCACATGGGCACCGACTGGGCTCGCATCATTCAATGGGATGGCAAGAAGTTCAAGGTGGTGTCGGACTGGTATCAATCCGACAAGAAGTTTATTAATCCGCTGGTGAAGGAAATGGCCGCCAAGTACGCCAAAGAGAAAAACATTACGCCTCGCGTTTGCAAGGATTGATGTGTGTTGCCCGCCTGCCGCCCGCGTGCGGCGGGTGGGTTTAATCGACGGCATGAGGTTTTTATGACTGCAACAGTGGATACGGCTGCGCCCAATATTCTGCTCAACGTCAATGGCATCGAGGTTATCTACAACCACGTTATTCTGGTGTTAAAGGGCGTGTCCTTGTGCGTGCCGCAAGGCAAGGTTGTGGCCTTGCTGGGTGCCAATGGCGCGGGCAAGACCACCACGTTGCGAGCCATTTCAAACCTGCTCAAGGCCGAACGCGGCGACGTGACCAAGGGCAGCATCGATTATCGCGGCGAACGCATCGAGCGCCTGACGCCGTCGGATCTGGTGCACCGCGGCGTGGTGCAGGTGATGGAGGGCCGGCATTGCTTTGCGCACCTGACCATCGAAGAAAACCTGCTTACCGGCGCCTATACCCGTGCGATTTCACGCGGCGAGCTCAGCGCGGCGCTGGAACGCGTGTACCAATATTTTCCAAGGTTGAAGCAACGGCGCAGCAGCCAGGCCGGCTACACCTCGGGGGGCGAGCAGCAGATGGCCGCCATTGGGCGCGCGCTAATGGCCAACCCCACCATGATTCTGCTTGACGAGCCGTCGATGGGCCTTGCGCCGCAAATTGTGGAAGAAATTTTCGAGATTGTGCGTGGCTTAAATGAGCGTGAAGGGGTCAGTTTTTTGCTGGCCGAGCAAAACACCAGCATTGCCTTGCGCTACGCCGATTATGGCTACATTTTGGAAAGCGGGCGCGTCATGATGGATGGCGCCGCGCAAGCGCTGGCCGAAAACGAAGACGTAAAGGAGTTCTATCTGGGCGTATCCAGCGGCGAACGCAAAAGCTTTCGCGATACCAAATTCTATCGACGCCGCAAGCGTTGGCTGGCCTGATCGCGGGAGACACCATGACGAAGTACTTTGAAGAGCGAGAGGCCGCGCCGCGCGCCCAGCGTGAAATCGGCCTGCTGGCGCGCTTGCCCGATGCCTTGCGGCGTGCCTGCCAACATGCACCGGCCATTGCACGCCAGTTGCAGGGCGTTGATCCGGACGCTATTCGTGGGCGTGGCGATCTGACGCAAATTCCCGTGATCCGCAAAAGCCAGCTTCTGCAGATGCAGCTGGATATGCGCATGGGCCGTGCGGGCCAGGATCTGCACGTGGTCAGCCGCATCTTTGGCGGGTTTTCGGCAATAGGCTGGGGAGAGGCCTTGCGCGTGTTTGCCTCGCCCGGGCCGATGTACGAGCCCGAGAGCGGGCGCAGCGATTACTGGCGTTTTGCGCGGGCGTTGTACGCAGCGGGGTTTCGATCAAAGCAACTGGTCCACAATTGTTTTTCGTATCATTTCACGCCTGCGGGGTCGATGATGGAAACGGCCGCGCACGCCTTGGGCTGCACTGTTTTTCCAGGTGGCATCGGGCAGACCGAGCAGCAAGTTCATGCCATGGCCGATTTGGCGCCAGCCGGGTATACAGGGACCCCCAGCTTTTTGAAAATCATTCTTGAAAAGGCCGACGAGCTGGGTATTGCACTGCCGTCGCTGCGCCGGGCGCTGTTTTCGGGCGAGGCGTTTCCGCCTTCGTTGCAGCATTGGTTTGCCGAGCGCGGCATTGACGGGTATCAGGCTTATGGCAGCGCCGATCTGGGGATGGTGGCGTATGAAACTTCTGCACGCGAGGGCCTGGTGGTGAATGAGGATCTTATCCTGGAGATTGTGCAGCCAGGCGGCAATACGCCTTTGGCCGATGGCGAGGTGGGTGAAATTGTGGTGACGACGCTCAATCCTGATTATCCGCTGGTGCGTTTCGGCACGGGCGATCTGTCGGCCGTGATGCCTGGCGTGTCACCTTGCGGGCGCAGCAATATACGGATTAAGGGGTGGATGGGGCGGGCGGATCAAACCACGAAGGTGCGCGGGATGTTTGTGCACCCTGAGCAGGTGGCGGAGGTGGTGCGGCGGCATCCGGAAATTCGCAAGGCGCGGCTGTTGGTGAGCGGCGCGGTGGGCACGGACTATATGACGCTTCGGGTGGAGACGACGGATGCGAGTCCGGGTTTGATGGCGAGGGTTACGGAGTCGGTGCGCGAAGTGACGAAGTTGCGTGCGACGCTGGAGCCGATGCCTGTAGGTGCCTTGCCCAACGACGGCAAGGTCATCGACGATTTGCGGTCGTACGAATAAACGACAGCCCGTAGCGCCACCCCTCGTGGGTGGCATGTAGCGGCCCCGCCGCTCGCGCCACTGAAAATGGCAGCCACAAGGGCTGCCGCTACAAAACGGACCCGTTGGTCATGTAGCGGCACCCCTTGTGGGTGCCACCACCACGCTGCAATCATCCTACAATCGCTGCAACAACTACGTCCCCGGATACATCAAACGCGCGTCGCCTGGCCGATTAGCTCGTTTAGCCACTGATTAAGACTTTTACCGGCCGCCTGTGCTGCAACCGTTGCGGCTTCGTGCGTTTCTGCTGGAATGCGTAAAACGAATTTTCCTGAATATGCTTTATGCGGCTCCAGCCCTTTCTTCTTGCAAAGATCCAAGAAGATTTTTAATGACACGGCCCCTTCGCGTTTCAGTTGCGCGACATCGGTCGCATAAAAGTCAGCTCCGCCATTCAAATTCACGAATTCACCGCGAAACATTTCAATTTTAGGGTCGAAGCTGACGACGGCTTGGTATCCCTTAATATTCATCACGTTATTCATCATGTTTCCAGTAGAGCTTGGGGGTAGGTTCTCTTTGAGCCTTATGGTGTGATTCCATTCTCCTCCAGCCATTTCCGTAGATTTTCAACGGCTCCCTTATTCTTGTTTGGGTTCGGATGAGGTCTGTGCATAACTTGTATTTGATTAAACAAGACGGCGGCAAGCCGCGAACCTTCTCGCTCTTTTAATAGCGCCACAACGTCTGACCATTTAATATTTGCCGACGCAGGCCTGGCGAATATTAATTTCAGTGTTCGTTGATGGCGAGTTCTCATCGTTTTTCCAATATGATACTAGAAAATGGTACCAAATAAAAGTAGACTTGAGCCAGTACAGGCAGCTTCGATTTTCATTGAAGTAATTATTCTGACCGAGCGAAATTCGTGCTTTTCTGTACGTATTGCTAACCACGCGATTCCACATATTCCCTGTATTATTTCCTTATGAAAGTTCTGGACACTCGATTACCTGGCGTCAAGCGCATTCAGCCTGCCATGCATGCTGATGAGCGCGGGTATTTTCTGGAAAGCTTTCAGGCGAATCGCTATCAGGAATTGTTGGGCCTGGCGCAACCTTTTGTGCAGAGCAACTGCTCGCACTCGAAATACGCGGTGTTGCGAGGCCTGCATTTTCAGGTGCAGCATCCGCAGGGCAAGCTACTGCATGTGACGCGCGGCGAAATTTTCGATGTGGTGGTGGATTTGCGCGGTGCATCGTCCACCTTTGGGCAGTGGGAGGGCATTACCTTGTCCGGGCGAAGCCAGGAGCAGTTATGGATTCCGCCCGGCCTGGCGCATGGCTTTGTGGTGCTGTCGGAAGAGGCGGATGTGGCCTACCAGTGCACCGATTATTACCAACCTGGGGATGAAGCTTGCTTGCGCTGGGACGACCCCAGTCTGGCGATTGCGTGGCCTATTGCTAAGCCGCTTATATCCGCTAAAGACCAGTATGGCTTGTCATTAGAGGCATTGCAGGCGGCGGGTCGTTTGCCGTTTGCGCCATGCCGCCCATGAAGGTCCTGCTGACCGGTGCCGGCGGCCAGTTGGGGCGCTGTCTGCAAGATCGTTGCCCCGTTACTTGGCAATTGCTGGCGGCCGATCATAAAGCGCTGGATGTCACCGATGCGCAGGCGGTGCGTCAGTGTGTGCGGCAATTTCAGCCGCGGCTAATCATTAACGCGGCAGCCTATACCAATGTCGATCAGGCCGAGGGTGAAGAGGCGCGCACCTTTGCCGTCAATGAGCATGGGGCACGCTACCTGGCGCAAGCTGCCCGAATGGCGCGCGCGCGGCTGGTTCATGTTTCTACCGACTATGTATTCGATGGCGAAGGGTTGCGGCCCTATGTGGAAACGGACCCGGTCAATCCCTTGAATGTATATGGACGCAGCAAGTTGGCGGGCGAGCAGGCCGTGTTGCAAGAATGCGCCGAGCAGCCGAACGCGGTTGGTCACGCCGCGCAATCGAGTGCGGCACGGCAATCGCCACAGTCCTATGGGCCGTCGTTTATCGTGCTGCGTACGTCGTGGCTATATAGCGAGTATGGCCGTAATTTCGTCAAAGCCATCGTTGCAAGAGCCTTGCAAGGCCACGAGTTAAAGGTGGTCAACGACCAGATTGGCGCGCCCACGTACGCCGGTAACTTAGCCCAGGCGATGATTCAGATCGGGCAAATGCCGAATCTACCCAGTGGCCTGTATCACTGCAGCGGCGCTGTGGCATTGAGCCGGTATGAGTTTGCGCGCCAGGTGCTCGACACGCTTGCGCAGGTTCAGCGCCTGGGCGACAGCCGTGAAGCCTTTAGATCCGTTCCTATAGTGTCAGACCCGGATTCCGCCTTGGCGCCCCGGCCGAAATATTCGGTGCTGGATAGCGGAAAGCTGCAGAGGCTGGGCGTGAGCGAAGGCGATAGCCTGGAGGATTGTTTGCGCCATGTGGTGGGTGTTTTGTTGAAAGGTTAGGGGATAGGGCGGGATGGCAGCCACAAGGGCTGCCGCTACAAAACGTACCCGTCCCATGTAGCGGCAGCCCTTGTGGCTGCCATCAATGACTGAATCGCTCGTGACATGACAAGTGTATCTCATTGCGATACGTATCTCATAAGTATACAATGGAGCATGATCAAGTCCTTCCGGCATTCGGGTCTGGCACGCTTCTATCAAACCGGATCGAAAGCAGGTATACAGCCCGCGCATGCGGCCAAAATTGCTCGTCAACTACGGCAACTGAACGATTCCCGGTGCCCTCAAGATATGGATATGCCAGGGTGGCGGCTTCATCGACTTGATGGTGGCCGGTTTCAGGATCATTGGTCCGTGTGGGTTAATGGCAACTGGCGTTTGACGTTCTTCTTTGTCAAAGAGGACGCCGTTTTGGTCGATTATCAAGATTACCATTAGGAGGAAATCATGCGTATGCACAACCCGCCTCATCCTGGGGAAACCCTGTGTGAAGACATATTGCCCGCTTTGGGTTTGTCGGTAGCGGAGGCTGCCCGCCAGCTTGGCATAAGCCGCGTGGCGTTGTCGCGTGTGTTGCACGGACATGCGTCGATATCTGTTGATTTAGCGCGACGCTTGCAAGCATGGCTACGCAAGCCCGACGACACCGGTCCGAGCGCAGAAACCTGGCTACGTGGCCAAATTGCCTACGACCTATGGCAGGCTGAACATCGGGAAACCCGACTGGATGTGCAGCCTGCCCACGCACAAGTGTGAATAAAAACCGCAACCAAAACATATCCGCAGCAGTTGTAGCGCCACCTGTAGCGGCACCCCTTGTGGGTGCCACCACGCCCTAACAATCAAGACGGTATCTTGCACAGATGGCAGCCACAAGGGCTGCCGCTACAAAACGAAGCTACCGCTACAAAACGAAGCTACCGCTACACAACGTACCTGCCGCTACAAATTCCTGACACGCGCCTAAACCTTGAACGACTTCGCAAAGGTTTTCACCCAATGCGCCGTCGAGGCATCATGATGGCTGGCGGTGTTGCCTGCCGGCATTGCTTGATTATCGGCGTCATCGCCCGACAGTTCCGCCATAATGCCCTTGGCCAGCACTTTGCCGTACTCCACGCCCCATTGGTCGAAGGGGTTGATGCCCCACACCACCGCCTGCACAAACACCTTGTGCTCGTACATGGCCAGCAAAGAGCCCAGGGTATAGGGCGTGAGGCTGGGTAGCACGATCAGGTTGGAGGGCCGCCCGCCGGTGTGTACACGATGCCGGGCCAGCCACCTGGCTTTATCCATGGGCATGCCTTCGGCCACGCACTCGTCAAGCGCGGCTTCGTAGGTTTTGCCGCGCAGCAGGGCCTCGCGCTGCGCCAGGCAATTGGCCAGCAGGCTTTTATGATGCTCCGGCCAGTCGTGTTCGGCTTGCCGGCATACGACGAAATCCACCGGTGCGCCGTCGCTGCCCTGATGCAGCCACTGAAAGAAGGTGTGTTGCGCATCGGTTCCCTGCATGCCCCATATGGCGGGCCCTGTAGGCACGGATACGGGTTGGCCGTCCAGGGCGGTCGATTTTCCCAGGGACTCCATTTCCAGTTGTTGAATATAGGGAACCAGATTGGCCAGACGGAAATCGTAGGGCGCAATGTTCAAAGACCCATAGCCCAGCACGCTGCGGTTCACAATACCGGCCATCGCCATCTGGATGGGGGCGTTTTCCGCGGCGGGCGTTTGTGCAAAATGTGCATCCATGGCGACCGCGCCTGCCAGCATGCCCGCCACGACTTCAGAGCCCACTGCCAGCGCTGTGGTCAGGCTAACCGATGACCACACCGAGAAACGGCCTCCTACCCAGTCCCACAGCTTGAAAATATGCGCGTCTGGCACACCCCAGGCACGGGCGGCTTCCGGCTTGGCGGTAATGGCCACTATCTGACCCATGGGATTCGCCACCCCCGCAGCACGCAACCACTCCACGGCGCGCTGGCCGTTTTGCAGCGTTTCGGCCGTGGTAAACGATTTGGAGGCCAGCACAATCAGGGTGTCGCGCGGATCCAGCCCCGCCAAACCACCCGCAATCGCATGGCCATCGATATTGGCCACAAAACGCACATTGCGCCATGTGCCCTGGTAGCCGAAGGCACTGACCGCCAGCCGCACGCCCCAATCGCTGCCGCCGATGCCGATGTGCACGATATTGCGCCAGCGCCGTTCGGAATCCGCCATACGTACGAAGTCGTTCATGCGCCGCCGCTCGGCGGCGACTTCATTAGTGGGCGCCGGCTCGCGCAAGGCGGTATGCCAGGCGGCACGGCTTTCCGTGGCGTTGGCGATCTGTCCAGCCAAAAGCTGCGTGCGCAGAGTGTCGAAATGCCGCGCATCAAGCAGAGCTTCGGCGCAGGTGCTCAATGCGGGAGACTGCCTCTGGCCGCTTAAATCCAGCTGTAGGCCCGCCGCCGTCACAAGCCGCAGCTCGTTCACACGAATAGACGCCGCTTTTGCCGCCTCCACGAAAGCCGCCCATTCAGGTAGCCGTGGTAAAGGCAGGGGAAGGGGCGGGTGATCGGATGCGGTGGCTGACATGTTGGCGTTTGCTTGAATTTGGGGCAGCGGACATTATCGCTGAAATGGCAGCCACAAGGGCTGCCGCTACATGATCCACGAGGGTGTCTTTGTATGCCGCCAATAAATAACGCTTTTGTAGAGGCTAGTGCTTTTGTAGAGGCACCCCTTGTGAGTGCCACCATCCTATCTTTAACTTCCATCTATCAAACGGCTGAGCGCAAACCTAAATGCGCTACGAATGGTTCGAAGTCCTGGTCGCTGAACAAGAGTGCAAAATCACTTTCGATGCATCGGGTTCCGATTAGGTTTAATACACATTAAAGCAGATCGTCATACTGCAGCATTAGCACATATTTATGTGCTACACTTAAACACGTGTTACAAACACCAAGGATTATCATGGCCAAAACCGTTAATTTCACCGGAGCAGTAGATCGCGAGCTGCTCAAGCGCGCCAAGATCATTGCGGCCAAAACCGATACCTCGGTCAATGCCTTGTTCAATGCCGAATTGCGGCATCTGGTAGACACCTTTGAAGCGGCGGAGGCATCTGGCAACCAGAATTTCAAAACGTTGCTGGACTTCTCTCTCGGGCGCAGGGACGACCTTGCCGTGATGGCGGCCTTGGGGCTCGACAGCCCGGAAGATTTGTTTTTATTGATGGCGCAGGCACGTTTGCCCATGCCGCGCTTGCCGGAAGCTGCAACGCGCAGTATGGTGGACAGCCTTCACGCTTTGGCGCCTTAGCAGACAGACGCATGAAGGCTGATACGACCATTCTTTTGTTACCGGATGCAGGGCCGCTAATTACGCTAGCCTACGCGGATGCGCTCGATGTGCTGTTCGCGCCAGGGTGGCCGGTGCAAATTGTGGACATGGTGTTGCACGAGGTGACGCGCAATCAGACGCCGACCAGCCAGCGTATCGGGGCATGGGTCAATACGAACAATCTATCTATTTTGCCCACCAAAACATTTGCACACTTTCAGCACATGCAGACGGCGAGGGCGATGCCACCGCGAAAGTCCAACCTTGGTGAGCTTGCGATACAGGAAGCGATGAATGACTTCGCGCTTATCGATCCGCCGCCCACGGGTGTATTCCTGTTTGAAGATCACAAGATCGCGCGAGCCAGTTTCCTGTTGCCAGACCAATGCCTCAAAGTGAGCACGCGCGCCTTTTTAATATTCCTGGAGCAAAAAGGCTGGCTACCGTCGGCGTCGGAAATCGAGCGCAATGCCATCACCAATGGGCGCAACTTCTCTCAACTGCGCTTTCCAGCAAATTGAGCAACACAGGCGTCATGCCGACAAACCGACAAGCCAGTTAGCGGCATCTGTTATTCGAATTTCGTTACGGAATTCTTCTTGGCGCAATCCATAAACTATCTGCACCGCCTGCGCGTCGGGAAACTGTTCGGCAAATCGTGACAGACCGCGATGCGGTTTATTGTCGCCCAACTTGCATTCAATCATTTGCGTCAGCTTTCCTTCCTCGCTGAACGCGAAATCGACTTCCGCTCCGTCCTTGGTGCGGATGTAATGCAAGCCAGCCGTTCTTCCCGCGCTATCCTGCAAAAAATGTACGTGTTTTAGCAGCATTCCTGCGACTGCATTTTCCAGGCGCACACCCTGATCGCCTCGAACCAATCCGGTATCAAAAAAATATACTTTAGGGCTTTGTAAAATAGCGCGCGCAATATTGTGATGCCAGGGCTGAACGGTAAAAACGATAAACAAGGCCCGCAGAATATCCAGATAGCGTTTCAGTGTTGCAGGTGAAACCGCCAGATCGCGGGCGATAGAGGCCAGGGAAAGTGGCGATCCGACACGTTCGCGCAATAACTCGACAAACAGGCGCATCGTATTGATTTCGTGGACGCGTGAAAACTCCAGCACATCTTCCCGGATCAGATCGTTGAAATACTGTGCACGCCAGCGATCAGCCTGCATCGAGTCATTAGCCAGGCACGGTTCGGGAAAACCGCCCCTTTCCAGCAAATGATCTAACGCGTCGACCGGCGCCACGTGCCGCTGCTCGCACCACTCGCGCACCGAAAACGGGTGCAGGCGGAATGCAAAATAACGACCGGCCAGTGAATCGCCTCCTTGCCTGAACGTTTCCATGCGTGCACTACCTGTCACCAATAGCGCTTGCTCAGGCGCGCGCCCGTCCACGACCCCCTTCAGCCAACCCTTCCAGTTGTGCATTTTGTGAATCTCATCCATCACGAGCAGCTTGGCGCGTGGATTCCATGACTGACGCTGCAACACGCCGCGATCGGGCAAGACATCCCAGTTGAGGTATTGAGCATTTTTGAATGACTGCATCAACTGACGGGCAAGCGTCGTTTTCCCGACCTGTCGTGGTCCAGTCAACACCACCATCTTGGTGGTCAAGTCCTTCAATATCAAATCATCAAGATAGCGTTTCATCGACTAATTATATGGTATCTGCAATAAAGTCGCGACTTTATTGGTTAACTGTTAATAAAAGTCGCAATGTAAATGAAAATTACGGGGAAAGTGGAGAAACTGAGACACGAAGAGATCACGTTCGAAATGGCAGCCACAAGGGCTGCCGCTACAAGCGACAGGTACGTTTTTTAGATACCATCTTGGTCGCCAATACCATCCTGGATAGCCAAGGTTGTTGCAGCGGCACCCCTTGTGGGTGCCATCACGCCTTGATGATCCAGTCTTCGACAGCGAGAGCGCCGTCTGGAACAAGGGAAAAAGCCTTGTCGTGCGTAACGAGTATCGCTTTAGCCGCTACCGCGTGCGCGGCAATCATCATATCGAGTGCGCCAAGGGTGATGCCGGAAGCAGCGCAGGCGGCGCGCAAATCGCCATAGACGGTTGCGGCCTCACCATCCCAAGGCAACACCTCAACGCGAAGAAGAAACTCGCGAATGAGACTCGTAAAAGCTGCTGGATGGCCTTTGCGGGCCAAGCCGTAAAGCAGTTTGGCTTGCGTGACAACGGAGACGACGACACTTTCCATCGGCAGCGCAGCCAATCGCTGGCGAGCTTCGGGCGGATTTCCCTTGATAACATAGCCCGCCATGCTCGTATCCAGCATGAAGCGGTTCAAAAGAAGTTCCTTTCTTCGGCCGGCAGGTCTTCGCGATCAGTCATAAAATCGGCCGGGATATCGCTGCGGTCGGCAAGCTCGAAAAATTCTTGCCAGGACGTCGGCTTGGGTGATAGAACGACCTCGCCCGTTTCCGGGTTACGGCGAATGAAGACTTCCGTTCCCTGAAACCGGAATTCCATCGGCAACCGCACCGCTTGGCTGCGTCCGGTGGTAAATAACTTGGCAGTGGATGGCATTTGATCCTCCTTTTGATACCTATCAACAGTATATACCGACAAATAATACATATCAATGGTAGATACTATGGTGTCTCAAAGGATGGGCAAGACTTTTGTAGCGGCACCCCTTGTGGGTGCCACAATCGCGCCTTGGGTATCACCTTCGAACTTTAGGTAGTGTGAGCGTAGAAATCCAAGTTCTAAGCCGTCTTTTTTGTAGGGTTGGTTGGAATGATCAAACTTGATCTCTTGCGTCAGATGGTGATTTCCGTTAGCGTGGGCACAGCCACTATCTGAGCTTCGACTACAGCATAGATATCCTGCTCTACTTCCGGCGCCTCAATGGACACCGCCAGAGCATAGCGCGTGCTCTGATTGGAACGTCGTAATCCTGAACGCGTTTTCCACCACCCAGTGGACGGATAAATCGCAATTTGTCCGCGATTCGCCAAATCAGCAGCAGACCCTACCCACACATCCGAATGCAATGACCCACGCCGACGCGACAAGTCACCCAGCATCCAGCCCTGATCCGCGTCCGCGCCGTCATATTCTCCGTCACGCGCTCGGCGATTGATGCGCGCCCGGAAATCTGGCTCGGTTTCTGCTCGCCTACGGACATCGAATCGCAACCCGTGGGACTGATAAGAGTACTTATCTCTGAATCCTCGCTCACCTGGGTTCGGCTCAATAAAATAGGACAAAGTTACGCGTAGCCTCACCTGTGTTTCGCCCAGAGATTCCAACAGATCACGCGGCCAGGGAAGATCATGCAAATGCATGTCGCAGGTTTTGGTCGTACTTTCACCTCGAGTGCGGATGAATGGCTGAAGGGACTCCTGAATCAGCAGCGTTAACGAGTTGCTGACACTCCAAAGTGCCTGTTCCAAGTCGGGTACGCCGTACCCACAATGCCGCAGCAAATTCGTGTTTTGCTGCGTTGGCGTTACCCCGACCCTGTACCGCTCAAGCATCATAGGCGTCCAACGCGCAGAATGTACGATCAGCGCACGAACCGTTTCGGGCCATAACATACGATAAATCGCCATGATCGTACCTGCCATATGCGCCGCCAACGCTGTCGATGCACTTGTTGCCCACGATACGGTCAGAAGCCGATCAGCAGGCTCAAAATTGGTCGTCAATAAGGCAAGGCTGGAAAGATTGCACGCGAAGTCAACGCCATCTCGCGCGGCATTGCCACCCTCAAAAACGACATCTGGCTTCCAGGGCCAATCTTTGTCCCAGCCTACAGAGGTGCTAGAGAATGGGCTTAGTAGTCCGGGGGACGCTACCGGCGTGTAATGCTGGGCATCTTCCTCATCAATCCGATGCTTTTCCGTATAGGATCCAATTGTCAACGCATTCCAAGCCTGTCCGGGTGATTCCAGCCCGTAGACAGGCTCAGTAAAAGCCGCAGGGTACCTGAGCCACGCGGTATGGTCCCGAATGTTGCCTGCTGAAATACAAAACAACCGACACATTTCACCGTCGTTGATCCAATCAGAGGCTAGTCGATCTATTGTGGCAGACTAGGCGGAGGGACGCCCACGGTCACGTCCGGTCGCAGAAGTCACTGCCATGCAAAATACCCTTGGTCGCTGTGTGTCACGCACCTCTGGTTGTGCCACGGCATCAATGGTCAGGCTTCCGAATTCTTTATCTTCATTACCATTGCCGGAATTCAGAATCTTGACCGACTCCAGATGATGCGTAAGGGTTACAGCTTGTGTATGGGTTAATGCTGCCTGCAAATCTCCGAATAAGGCAAGACCAGCCAACTCAGTTCCGTGACCTTGACTGTCGTGTTGCCCCCATGCGAAGTCTGTAGTTAGTACCTTGTTTTCATGCAATGAGCGTTGTAGAAGTGGGTGGCCACGGTTGACACCCGTATCCAGCAAACACACCGCAGGAGCCGTATCATCAGGTATTTCCAAGCGGGCAGCAAGATTCTCTACCCAGGGAATCTGCTCTACCGCAGGCATTCCATTGAAAAATTCTGCTGTATCACGTGACCGTCGAATCTCGGCGAGCATGCTCAACACAATCGGATTTTGTAGTTGCTCACGAGTGCCCTGCACCAGTACAACAATGCGCTCCGGGAAGATGACTTCCCGAGTCGATACCTGCAAACCAATCCCGCGAGCGATCCGCCTAAAGTCATCAAGGACAGCCTGACGCTTAGGCACATTGGGCAGCCACGCTTCCCACCAGACGGCCTGATTCATATCGTCAGGCAAGACTGAATCGTCATCTGTCCAGAGCGATGCAAATGTCGCCATACGCACATTCGCAATGGCATCGATCAGCGACTGATAATCACGGACTCTTGTGCCTGGCGGCCTTCCAGCAATATAGGCACGTATTTTGCTCTCAAAAACGACCATCGATCCTTGGGGGACCCATACTGTTGCGAGAATACTTCCGTCGTTCTGAGCGCGTACGTTGGATAAAGTGATGCCTCTGCGCTCATCCGCCAGTTGTCCCACAACCAGCGCTGCATCCACAAAACTGGAGAACTCAATCTGTATCCCCACCCCACCCAGTTCAGCTTCCTCGAATGCATCGATAATGTCTTGCTCAGTTTCCCGAATTTGTGCTAACTGTGACAATAGCGCAGGGCCATGGACTGCTCGCTCCCGTGCAGGAACATTCCGCTCAATCACTACTCTTCTTGGGGAGGTGAAACGCTCCGTGTTAGGCGGCTGGATGGGAAATAAATGACGGCGGCGATTATCGTTATTTTCTGCCATAGTTCAGGATCAAATCAGGCGGCGCTGGTGGATTGGTACCCTCGATCACGCATATTTTGGCGATTGACAAGAAACTGTTGAAGTGCAGCCTGATCGATGATTTCATCATCGTGCATGACGGCATTCTTGATCGCATCGTGGGCGGCACGGGCGATGTCCGCATGGCTTAACCCTTGTGCAGACTTAACCAGACTAGCCCAACGCGGTTGTTTCGGCGAGAACCTACCCAGCCGCATGCGCAATACTTGACGTATCTGTTCTGTATCAGGAAGGTGATACTCGATCACATCGTCAAAACGACGGAACAACGCATAGTCCAGAATTTCCGGATGGTTGGTGGCAGCGATGATGAGGCTACTGGAGTCGTCCTGCTCGATCATCATTAGGAAACTGTTCAGAATACGCCTAGTTTCACCCACATCGTTAGCCAGCCCACGCTGGCTACCGATTGCGTCGAACTCGTCAAAAAAATAGACGCCCCGCACCGATGTGAGCGCATCGAATATCTGTCGCAGCTTAGCAGCCGTCTCGCCCATGTACTTGGTAATCAGCACTTCCAGACGAACCAGAAACAATGGCACGCCCAGTTCGCCAGCAAGCGTTGCGGCGGTGAGTGTTTTACCTGTTCCCGGGGGGCCAACCAGCAACACCTTTCGCCTGGGATGCAATCCATGATCGCGTAGCTTGGCAAAATAGCGCTGCTCCTTGATCACCTGCCGCAAGCTGTCTGCTACCGTGGCATCCAGAACCATGTCAGCAAGTCGGTTTTTTGGATAACTGACCTGCAACAAGGATGCCAATTCGCCGCGTGGTTTTGTAATCGGGATCGGCTGGCCATGTACCTCCGCATTCCGGCTGATCTTCGCCGCATCAATCAATTTACGCAACTCATCGGCCAGACATACATGACCCTGCTTGGCCTCGTGTGCGGCCAATTGCATAGCAATGGCGTAAAAATGCCTATCGTCCCCGTCAATATGGGACTTTAGTAACGCCTTAAGGTGATCTCCGCTAGCCATGACCTGATTATCGCCTATGTTGCAAACAAATACAGCAGTTTCTGGCAAAGCCCTCACACGAACAGTCCCACTGGCGGCTCATGCAACTCGAGTTTATATAATCCACACCGGTTAAGCCGCCATGCTGTCGTTAACGAAATTACGCACTTTTCGACGATAGCCATGATTGCAATACATAGTTCAAGTAGGCGACGCCTTCATCTATGGAGGACGCTAGAAGTTCAATAAATATTGCGCAGCTTTGATCCGTCGACAATGTAAAGACTCAGCATGGCTACGGTGGAGGGGTTCAGCAGCAAGGCTGGCCTCACAATAGGGCGCCCGAGAATTCCACAAGACACAAAACATCATGCGAAAATATCCCCGTTCACCACCACCAGCAAAAACATAGTCAATGGGCCTGATTCTTACTTACGCGGCTTACCTGTATCGGAAAACCCATCTTCCGATCTTGGTTACAGGAGGCAGCCCCCTTGGCGGGGAAGCCGAAGCAGACGTCATGCAGCGTGAGTTGACGCAGATTTTTAACGTTCCGGTCAAATGGGTCGAATCGAAGTCGGACAATACAAGGCAAAACGCGCAGATGTCGTGGGGATTGCTTCATAAAGAGGGGATTACCCAAATTCTTCTAATTACCCACGCCTGGCATATGCGGCGAGCAAAGACAAGTTTCGAGCGCGCGGGGTTTACCGTGATTCCGGCCCCTACCGTTTTCCAGAACATACCGCGTAATTCCGTGTTGAAGTTTATTCCGCAAGCGCGCGCGTTAAACAAATCAAACATCGCCTTTCACGAATGGATCGGAATCGCTTGGTATAAATTATCGGGTATTTAAAAACTGGCTGGAAAGGATTGCAATGGCAGCCACAAGGGCTGCCGCTACAAAAACGTACCCGCCGCTAACGTAGCGGCACCCCTAGTGAGTGCCACCCCCACGCTCGATAAAGAGCAGCCTCCCCCGAGCATTCACCAGTTAAACGGTTCCGAAATGGGGCAAAAGCGAAGTTTACAGAATGGCTTAAAACGGGCGCAACTGATCAAAAATCATTCGGGCTTAGAGTCACCTCGTGGCCATAGCTGCCGCGCATGCAACACGCGCAAGATGCTGATCTGCGTCTTAGTGGCGCGGTACACGATCACGTAGTTGGGTGTGACAACGATTTCATGGGTGCCGCGCACACGCCCCGGCTTGTGCACAATGGTGCCGCTGACCGCCGTGCGCGCCTTGGCTTCAAACGCCGCATCCTGCTTGAGCGCCGCTTGCACGTTGCCCGCCTCCATGATGTGCTGCGCGATCCGCTTACGGTCATTTTGCGCCCGCGTTCGCCATACCAGACGCATCAGTGGCTGGCTTCTCTCTCAAGCTTGGCAAAGAACTGCCGCATATCCGCGTTGGCTTCTTCATCGGTCAATTCGGGGCTGGGATCGTCCAGTTCCTTTTGCACTTGCGCACGGAACCACTTGTCATAGGCGGCGGCTTCATGCGCTCGCTTTAATGCGGCCGCACGATCGGGCCGCTTGGCTGCGGTGGGGGCCGCCTGATCGTAGTTGGCCGCATCCACGTCGAACTGCGACAGGCCAATGTTTTTGAGATACGCTACCAGCGTTTCCAGCCGCCGAAAGCTGCGTATGGCTCGGCTGTTGGTGCTGGCCAGCGGGCGCTCATGCATACCGTACTTGACTATGACAGCCCAGCCCCCAGGCTGGCCGACGACGTGCGCACCGCGCACGGCCCCGGCCTCGACAAGCCGGGATAGGGTGCTGTGATCGATAGTTTCCGTTGCCATGCCTTACCTCGTTTTTTCAATGATGCCATAGAATGATTTATTGTAATTCATATCATGGTAAATAATAGATCATTAAACGGGCTTTTTTTGGGCAGAGCGCGCAGGTGACATAAGACCTGGGCCGCGTCTTCCACCACTTTGAGGTGATGGCGTTTGGTAATGGACATAATGGCATCCATGTCGCAAGAGATACCGGCGTGATGGACGGGCGCAATGGCTTTGGTGCGCGGGGTAATGGCGACTTCGATCAAGCGTTCGTCAATGTTAAGCGTATCTTCCCGAATATCGACAAACACGGGCACACGGACGAAGGCATTGGCCGTCGATACGAAGGTGTACGAGGGCATGATGATTTCGTCACCGGGTTGGGTGTCCAGCAGCAGCAGCACGGTAAGAATTTGTGCGCCGTATGAACATGCACCTTCAAGCCGTCCGTAATTGAAAACAGGCCAAGCACTGCTTGTTACGCGGGGCAAAGACTTTGTTGAGAACGCTTAATGATTATCGTTCTGGAATGATAAATTTTCAATTCGAAATAACTATTACATGATTGTAACGTAATTTATTGATAATAAATGATATGGAAATGAAAAATGTTGAATTGGACTTACCTCCCCATTCTAAAGTGGAAACAGGGTGAGCGGATCGCGTTAAGCAAGCTAACTGCTGGGCAGCGCGAAGGCATGACGCCAATACTGGAACTTCCGCCGATCAAGTCCGCCCATGATGGCGCAGCACTTCAAAAAGCGCTCCCGGAATACCTCGCCAAAATCGGTAAAGATCTCGACAAGACCTTTGACGTGGATCAGGCAGTCGGGATAGACATCCGCTGGGTCGCGCAAGGCTACCCAAAGCAGATGCGGCTACTAGCTGCCATCTGCAAGCAGTTAGCGCGTCAAGTGGGCTGCTCCATTCTGCCTGTGCTCAACGAGTCTGCCTTAGAGACCAACGCGGAAGATGTTTCAAAGTTTGGCCAACATCAAGGTTACTTTTTGCGGATACAGACCCCGGTTGTAGAGGCTGCTCAAGTGCTCACACTGGTGTCCACGGCAATAAAGAACGGCTTGCGCAAACGTAACCTTCACATCGTCGTTGATCAGTATTCGATTGTGAAAGAGGACGCTGCGCAAAAATTTCTCGCCGTACGCCCCTATCTAGACGCTGCAATTGCTGCTGGCTGCGCGAGCGTGACGGTCGCGGGGGGATCTTTCCCTCTAACGCTCATTGGATTTAAGCAAGGCATCTTTGATATCCCCCGGGTAGAGTGGGCTATCTGGCAACGCATTCAAAAGGAAGTCACGTATGCTAATGTGCGCTTCGCCGACTATTCGGTGACCAATCCCGCGCCTATAGTCGATGTCGACCCCAAACAGGTTAACCCATCCGTGGCGATCCGCTATGCCGTATCCAATCAGTGGAAGCTTTTCAAAGCCGGAGGGTTCAAAAAAGGGCGGCCGAATCAGTACCGCGGGCTATGCCAACTGCTCATCACGGATCCAGTCTACAGCGGTGATAAATTCAGTTATGGTGATGACTGCTATGACAAAGCGGCCAAAGCTAAACTAGGCAACGGAAATCCGAGTAGCTGGCGCCGAGATGCAACGAGCCATCATCTGGCCTTGACGGTGGCCGCGCTGTAGGCGGCTGTCGGTTCAGCAAGTGTTGAGCAACGCTAGCTCGGAGCGAGTTCAAGCTCAGCTCCGTCGCGAGACGATCTTGTAGCTCTGCCCTCGTTGCGCGGTGAGATTTTGGGGGCAAGCTGTCGTATGCTGCCAAGGTGAGAAGGGCCTCTTCTTTCCATAGGAGCGTTGCGAGACTACGAGGGTTCTGTAGTAGATTCTTCGAGGCTTTGCGTAGCACCTTGTATGTGAGCCGGCTTTTTTCTGAGCGGGCAACACAGGCAATGCCCCACCAGCTCGGCATTAATAGATGAGCGGGTATGACATGCGTCGGGCCGGTGACGAGCGTGACAGTGTCGAACACGCGGTTGTATGCGTGTATCTGATTGCGCAGACGATTGAAGTTGTCGAAGTCGCTTTTTATCTCGAACGCATCAATGCTTTTGCCGACGATGACAACATCGACGCGAGAAGACCCACCCTCAATACCCAACTCCTCAAACGCCCGAGTGCGCGGCTGGGCAAGGCGACGTGACAGGTGGTTGCGTACGCGTTGGCGGATTTCGACTTCGGTGAGGGGGGGGGTCATATGCTGCTCCTTATGTGGATTATACTATGTACTTATGCCAAGAAAAGCGAAGCCACCCACTGCGGAGGCAATCTTAGCTAGAGAGCAGTTGAAAGCTTACCTGGGGCGCGAAGGTATGGCTCTGAATGCGTTTGCGCATATGGCAAATGTGCCACAACCGACACTGCACAGATTTGTCTCCGGCCGTACGAAATCGGTTACTCTGTTGGTCAGACGTGCGCTGGATTATGCCAGGATTAAGATTGTAGTTGGCATAACACCAGAGTATGATGTTGCCGACGATCCGCGCCTTAAGCAGGCGTTGCGCAAAGCGTGCGACGGGCGAGCAGAATCAATTGACCTTTTGGCTCGCCTCATCGAGGCCCTTTCCCCCGTTCTCGCAGGGCATTAATCGACCGAGTAATCGTGAGAGGTACAGCATATGTTTACAACTACAGCAAAGTCTCTCTACTCCACCGTTGCAACCCTAGGCCTGACTCGCGCACAGGTGCGCAAGCTGCTGCCCGCTTGGTGGGTACCGGAGGCGGAGAAACACCGCGATGGCATCGCCGAGCTTGCCATGCATCTGAGCCGCAGGCTAAGCATTGACCTGCGCTCACTCCTCGCAGGCAAGATACAGCCGAAGGGTGCCGTATCTAACTTGGCGTTTAAGCATCGAGTGAATGTGGACGGCTCATCCCTATCAGCGGCTACCTATATTGCATCGTCTCTCGCTCAGGCTATCTTGTCGGCGTTGCCTAGCAAGTACACCCCTTTGCCCGAGGGGCCCATGATGTTGCAAAGCGCCGTTCGAAAGGTGGGTGACGGGTTTTTGGGGTTCGAATCCCTGTTGGCGTTGTGCTGGAAGCATGGAATTCCAGTTATTCCGTTGCCAAACCTTCCTGTAGGGGTTCGGAAGATGGATGGCGCTGTGCTTCAGGTTCGTAACAGGCCAGTTATTGTTATAGCGAAAAAGAAGTCGTCTCGAGCTTGGTTGAGTTTTATTCTGGCGCATGAAATGGGCCATATAGCGTTGGGCCACCTTAAGCCCGGATCGACTATTATTGATGTGTCGCTGCAGGAGACAACGACCTACGCAACGGATTCATCAAACGATCAGCAAGAGGCAGATGCGGATGCTTTTGCGCTCAAAGCGATGGGTGGTTCAGATGTCAAAAGTGTGATCTCGAACTGGCCAAGTGATCTTAGTCCAGTGGAATTGGCGGTAAGCGCTCGCCAAGCCAGCCAACGTACCAAGATTGAGGCAGGTCATTTCATCTTGCGGCATGCGTTTGATAGCAAACGTTGGGCTGACGCTGTGTCGGCGTTAGGCTTTCTTCGCGAAGATCTTGATCCTGAGTCCATACTCCTTTCTCACCTCAAGGCGCATCTCGACCTAGAGCTGGTGGCAGAGGATCTTCAAGATATGGTCCAACAAGTGACCGGCTGGAACAGGCCAGAATCCCGAGCCTGAGGCACCAGGCATGAAACTTCTGATCGATGTCGATGCTCTCGTTAAAATGGCCCATTGGAGGATGCTGCCCGAACTACCTGGTTCTTTAGATATTAGTTGGAGTAACTGCGCGACGGTCAGTTCGTTGAAGTTCAGGGCCAGTCGAGCGGCCACGGAGCCAGATGGAAAGTTATTCATCTCGACGCAGGCAGCCCAGGCGGCAGTGCTGGCAATCGCAGAAATGTCCGAACTCGCTGAGCCGTTGCCAGGCCACTTGGAATTGTTTCAGGACATCAGTGGCATTGACGCTGGCGAAGCCATTCTTTTCGCCGGAATTATGGGCGACGATTCCACCTATGTTCTTACTGGCGACAAGCGCGCTTTGCGTGCACTATCCAAT